>JAFGPO010000012.1 GCA_016936155.1 Caldifarciminota bacterium | reverse complement strand
GTGCGGGAACCGCGGATGCCTGGAGCGGTATGTCGGTGCCCGTGCCATTGGGCATCTGGCGAGACAACTGATGCGCTCAAAAAAGAGCAGTCTCAGGACACGCAGCCGTATCGATCCGGAAACGATCGCCCAGGAGGCGCGCAAGGGTGATCGTGTTTCCCGGGACGTATATGCGCGTGTCGGTTACTTCCTGGGTATTGGCATAACGAGCATGATCAATCTGTTGGATCCTGAAATCGTGATCGTGGCAGGAGGTATTGCACAGGCCGGGAGGGTTCTATTCGATCCGATAAAAAAGACCGTGAATGAACGCGTGATGGGGAGAAAATTCCGCAACTTTTCGATCGTTCCGCCGAAACTTGGCGATAATGCAGGAATCCTCGGCGCGGTGTTTTATGCGAGGAGCAAAAGACAGCTTCGCGGTTGAGGTTCGTTCCACGAACGGTTTAGGCTTGCTGTGCAAACGGTAGAGGCTGCTTCGCCCCGTAACATAACAGCATTATAATTGGAGTAATCAGCCAAAAACTACACTATCATATGTAACGGGTCTTCGCAGCGGGTTTTATTTGCCGCTCGTAGAGCCTAAACCGATGCGTAGCGTCCTGTACCGCAACATATTCTGTTGCCTGAACCGCGATGTCATTTCGCTCTATGTTTACTGTACAATCAGCGTCCTCTGCCGGTTATACCCGAACACCTCAGGGGTGTACATCTCCTCAGCCTTGGTCGGCGGCATGGTGAACGTTCCATAGGTCATTGCGCGCGCAAGGTAGGAGAAGGTGTGTTCACCCGCATACAGGGCATCGGCAAAGAGCAGGACCTTATCATCGTAGATCTCCCAGTGGTTGAAAGTTCCCCATGATCGGTAATAGTAATCGTCATAATAGTAGTCATCGTAGTAGTAGTCATCATAGTAATCGTGGTATTCCTGCTGTTCATCGCTTGCCATGTACGAAAGCGTTTGGCGGCTTTCAGTATCGAACGACGTGTTGATGACCTCGAGCCCGGCAGGCAGCGGGTCGTCAACAACCACGAAATTACGCTCCTGGGGTGTGATTACGCTCAGGGTGATCTTGTAGATCTCCCCGGCAGTAAGTTCCTCGCCGGGCGAGCCCTCGACAAGCGGTTCGATGACCTTGAACACGGCAAGGCCTTCATCCCGCGGCTTGAGCTCGCGCTTCGGTGCATAGAGCATTCTCACACCGTAATACAGCCTGCCGTCACCCTGTTTCTGGATATTCACCGGGAGTTCTCTGCCCTGTTCTATGTCCGCGATAGGTATCTCTGTTCTGCGGATATCAAGTTCGCGTCCTTTGAATATTTCCTTTACGATTTCCTTGTTCTCAAGATAGATACGTCCGACAAAATCAGGGTTTTCCTTTTCATAAATACCGAAGTAGGTATTGAATGCATCGAACACATAAATGTTCTCCTGTGTCGTGCGCCAGCGTCCGATCTTACGTTCGGCAACGAGCCATTTTATGATTTTCTCGGCGTGTGTGAATTCGCCGCCTGTTTCCAGCATTGCCTGGAGAATAAGCGCGGTAGTGCGCACATTTGAGTGCCATATCCAGGACATGCCGGTTTCGTCGGGCTCTTCGAAGTGGGCCGTGGTCGGTGACATTTTGATCTTGTTGAGAAGGATTCGGCGCAATTCGTTTTTATTATATGAATTCCCGTAGATATGCGCAGTTTTGAGGAGCATGGTCTTGCCGAAAAGTGATATCTGATCACGTTTCTCGAAAAGTTTCGACATATAACCGTGGTCATACGAATTCCACAGCGCGAGCGCGTAGAGCACAAAGCACTTCGTCGTAAGCTGGACATTGATCGAGTACGGATATTCCCAATCCGTATCATCGTAACGCAAAATATCCTTGAGGTATTGGAGTGCCTGGTCTGTCATGTCCTGGTCAATGGTATAACCCTGGTGCTTTGCCATTGCGAGGGCGTACATCACGTATGCAGTAAGCCAGGGGGAGGGCCGCCATGAATCAGGCCAGTATTTAAATCCGCCGTTGTAGTGCTGGAACTCCGGAAATTCCCTGAGCGCTTCTTTGACATACGTACGCAGATCCTTGTTTGTCAACTCGGAAAGATCGAATGCATTGATCAGTTCCTCGGCCAGGATAAAGGGGAGTATGCGCGATGTTTTCTGCTCAAGGCATTCATACGGATACCGGATCAAATATTCAATACCGCCTTCCAATCCTACGAGCGCTGAAGAGGACATCGTGAACTCTACGTACCCGACATCCTTGAAGATATCAGTCGGAACAGTGAGAGCCTCGCCGGCCTGATCCGTGGTCTGGCTGTACAGGGCAACCGCCTCGGTGAGCCGCGGCTGGATCACCGGAATCGAGAGCTCGATACCGTCGGATTCACTGCCCAGGGTTGCTTTGAAACGGAAGGTCGCTTTTCCGACCTGCTCCGCATGGTACACAAAGCGCACTTCCTTTTCCTCGCCATCCGGGATCTCGATGTTCTGTGATTGTTTGTCGGTAAGCGTTATGTTATCCGCGGATGCTTCGATCGCAACGATGCCGGATTGGTTTGTATTGTTGTGGACGACCACGCCCGCTTCGAATTCATCGCCCAATCGTGCGAAACGCGGGAGCGCTTCGAGCAAGAGGAGCGGTTTCTTCACGCGGATATTCGTTTCACCCGCGCCGAACGATGCATGTTTGGTCTGGGCTGTTGCCATGATCCGGAACGTGGTGAGGTTGTCAGGCAAACGGAATTTGACTACCGCCTCGCCATTTCGGTCAGTGTGAAGGACCGGATTAT
>JAFGPO010000130.1 GCA_016936155.1 Caldifarciminota bacterium | reverse complement strand
TCGCTCAACTCCCCGTACGTGTTGTCCCCGTCAAAGTTCCAGTTCCCGTCCAGATCCGCATAGTACAAATCCGCCGGCAAGGAATCCGTATTGCCACCACCCGCTGACGTATACCAGCTCCGACGCGTCGGCACGATGTTCTGCCCGCTCGTCCCCGGATCCCCGGAACCGCCCAGCAAAAAGTAGTACGACCCCCACGTCGCCTGCGCATCGATGATGAAGTTCCGGATCCGCTCCGGCAAATTCACCCCCGAATAGTTCGCGTTGATCCACGACACCAACACCACGGTCGCCGGCACGCCCTTGGCCGTCTTCATCGCCGCTAAACGCTCAAATACCGTGTCCATCGGCACTTCCGTAATCACCACATACTCAAAATACCCCGGCGGCAACCGCTGCTCACGCACCCGCTGCCCGATCCGCGGCGCATGCATACCCACATCCTGCGGATTCTCCACGATCGATCGCACAGTCTGACCAAATACCTTCTGCTGACGCTCCGTCGCAATCACCCCGCTCGTCACATACCCCTGATACTCCACCCGGTACGTGATCGAACGCGCAAACATCACACGCCCGGATACCGGATTGTACCGCACCGGATACATCTCCACGTGCGCGATACGATACCCGTTCATTGTCCCAGACCCGCTCACCTTGACCACCTCAAACGGATATAACGCATCCACCCCGTACACCCGCGCATCCGGCCCATAGTCCGGCACCGCATGCACTTGCCCGGGCACTGGTAAGGGCACGTCCGGCTGCGCCGGCGCGACCACATACTCGCCCGGCACCTCTACCCAGTCCGCCGCCACTACCTCCACGCTCACCGGCTGCGCTCCAGCCGGAATCGATAGCGCCTCGACCACCCGCGGCACACGCGGCATCCCCGGCGCAACCAACGCCGGATACCCGCGCAACTCCACTACATCATACTCCCCAACCCGCGTAAATAATAGATCACCCCGATCAAAATACGCGGTGTGGACGATCGAACCGGCATACGCACCCATGACCGCGATACATAAGATCAACACTGATTGCTTCATACTACCTCCCCTTTGTCACCTTCTATCATCACTTCATGAGCAGGACCTTTGCAACACACCGGCTTGCGTGCGCACTCGTTTGAGTTTGCACATCCAAATGGATGAAATATACGCCTGATGGCACCCGCTGTCCTTTTTTATCAACGCCATACCATGTGACGGTGTTCAACGATCTATCACGCGCAACCGGAAAATCCTGTACAAGTTGACCGGTTATATTATAGATCCTGATATCTGCCTGCTCAACATCTGCCGGCAGTGAGTAGGCGATAGACACCCGGTCCTGCGCCGGATTAGGAATCGCCTGCACGGCAATAATGGTATTTGTTTGTCCTTCTGGCTCATGTTCTGCAATCCCGACCGTGACATCCGCTTTTTCCAGACATGAATACTCGCCCCAGGCGAATGTGGTGTTATTATGGCCGCGCGCGTAATAATAGTACTCGCCAAGAGCATGACCGGTGAACGTGTAGAACGTATCCGGGATGCTCGAGGACACCGTGGTAACGTTCGCGAACAACGTGGTCGGGGAAATATCATCCACGTAAAACCCGCCACTGTTCACACCACCGTCACTCATGTAGCGGAATCGTATGTATACCGACTTTCCCACATAGTTGCCGAGTGAATACGCTTTGCGTACCCAGGAACTCTGGTTTCCATTAAAGCGCATGGTATCAAGATTGAACCAGTACTTGGTATTCTCGGAAACCTCGACCACGGCAACATCATAGTTGGTCTCGAGATTGTACCGGCACCAGAATGACACGGAATCACCTGTTTGCACCGGGTACGGATGTATGGTTCGCACCGCGTTATTCAGGTTATTCGTGTTACCTGAGAAAAAGCTGTGCGTGCCGGAATGTGCCTGGGCAGTCGAATACGTGAATCCCTCCATGGTCCAGCGACCAGTGCCGGATTCAAGATCATCCTCGATCACGGACGGATTTGATAATTCCACGAGTTCCCAATACTGAGGATTGGTGAAATCCGGATGTATGGCATGCCAGTACACCGTGAAGTTTTCGCCGACGGTTCCGAGTGGCTCGAGAACCGGGGGCGCGACTGCCGGTGTTGCCATGAGCACGATCGAATCCAGTTTTGTGCCGAGGTATTCCAGGGCTTTGAAATTCTCGCGCACGATCTCGTCAAGATCATTCTGGGGTTGATAAAAATCGGTTCCAAGTTCCACGGTGAACGACAAATTGGGCATACCTCCGACATACATACCCCAACTGAAATACCAGTCAAGACTCGAGCCGCTCACCGGATAGATGGTCGAATAGATCGGACCGTACGGATACGTCCCTGAACCTAAACGATGGATCAAACCGGCGGCATGCGCTCCCCAGGAATTGTACAGGTTCGTGTACGGGCAGTTCTGCGATGTCCATCCCCACGACCACATGAAGAGCTCCGAGTAACTGTGGTAGGTCATATATACATTGATCTGATGACTGCGCGCGAACATGGTCAAAGAACGCGTTTCATCCCCGGAATTCGCGTACGCCCCGCAGAACACTTCGTTGCTGGTCGCGGGATTATGGCTCGCGCCATCCTTGTCCACTGCTCCCCAGTCTCCTTCAAGATCCGGGGCACACCCGGGATAATTGCGATTTGGATCAGTACCAATACCTCCGCCAAACGGCTCCCGATTCTTGCGCCACCAGTAGCCTGACGGGTAATCATAGAGGTAACCATCGACATTGATGACCGGCGCACAATAGAACTCATTGTTATTCACCAAATTTGTGATCTGGGATACCGAGCCATACGCTTCAAGAACGCTGTCAACAAAAAACATCACGGTAATAGGGCATGCCCACTCGCGCGAGTGGTGCGTGCCTTCGATGAAAAATCCCGGCTCGTCATCCTCTTCGACCTGCGGATTGTCCGAAATCTTCACATAGTATTGCCAGTTACCCTGGTACGTGGAAATAGGGAACGAATCGAACATGCAGATCGAAGGATACATAACTGATAAACTGCGCAGGCTGTCGCGTATCTGGGCATATGACAGGTATGACTCCCGAACCTGGTCCTTTTGCAATTCGAGACTGTGGATCCGCACTTCATACGGCAATCCGGATGCAATGATCTGACCAAGCATCCGTTGGTCAACGACCACGTCATAGTATTCACCGGCATGGGCACCGGCAACATCAAATAAGCCTTTGGGAGAAATCGCCTGTAATTCTTCCCATGATGGTGCGTAGACCCGTACCACCATATCCTGTCCGTTGGAAAATACAACAGCAACCGCGAGCACACACAGGATATATCTCATTGTACCTCCTTGTTAGGCAAAATATTCTTGTGATTGTATTGCTGAATAAAAACGAACGCTTGTTGACTCCTAGACTTAAACCTCTGGCGCATTCTTTTCCTTTCCTTAGTATATAACAGATTATAATGTTTTCAACTAGGTTGTCAATATGCAAAAGAAGTGCCAAGAAGGATCGATTATCAGGTAACCCGGCCGATGCGGGACAGGCGTACGGCTTTCCATTCCCACACCCTGAGGATATCCCAGAGGTTTTGTGCTTCCCGGCCTGGGTCGAACGAAAAATAGATGAACAAAGGTTGTCCTTTGAGGTATTTCACGTGGAGCGGGCCCCAAAACCGCGAATCGGCTGAATTGTCGCGGCTGTCCCCCATAACAAAGATATGATCGTCCGGTACGACAACCGGGCCGAAATTGTCACGTACATGCAGACCAAGGATCTCAGCAAGTTCTGCATTCTCCCATTTCTGCTGGTAGAGTACCGGATCGTACTTGATCGAGCGATATACCCGGCTGTCCTTGTACCATACATAGGGTTCGTTGATCCGCTGTCCGTTGATATAGAGCACCTTATCGATGACCGCAACCGTGTCGCCGGCGCGCGCGACACACCGCTTCACGAAATTCCGATTCTCATACGGATACTGGAAAACAACGATCTCGCCGCGACGGGGTTCGCGCCCGGGAATGATCGGTATTTGATCACCGGAGAACGGAACTGGCAGTTTTATCCCGTAGATGAAACGGTTCACTAACAGCGCATCCCCGATCAACAGAGTCTTCTCCATTGACCCGGTGGGGATCACATAGGCTTCGACAAAGATCGCGCGCAGTACGATGACGACAAGGATCACCATACCCCACTGGTATATTTCTCGCTTGATCCATTCTCCCATATGCGATAATTATAGTGGAACGGGCGTAAAAGTCAACACCAACCCTTGACTTTGCGTTCTATCTGCATACAATACGATCATGATTTGTTGCGGGCGGTTAGCTCAGCCTTGGTTAGAGCGTCTGCTTGACATGCAGGAGGTCACCCGTTCAAGTCGGGTACCGCCCATACCCGCGATGCTGCAAAATCCAGCCCCGCCCTGTTACAAGCCAAGGAACGGTCAATGGAAAAAATCCTCGATTTATTAATCGAGATCCAGCTGGCCGATGATGAAATAAAGGGTACTCAGTCCGCTATCCACACTATCCCCTCCAAGATCGACCTGTTCGAAAAGGAGATCCAGCAAGCCACTGAATCCCTGCAGGAACGGCAGAGTCGTGTACAGGAGATCCGTAAAACGTATAAGATGAAAGAAGGGGATATTGCTGAAAACGAAAGCAAGATCACGAAACTCAACGCGCAGACATTTGCGGTAAAAACCAACGAGGAATACCGTGCGATTATCAATGAAATCGACTTCCTGAAAACCGAGAATACGAAGATCGAAGACACCATGATGAATCTTCTGGAAGAAGAAGAAACACTCAAAGCAACGTTGGGAAAAGCCGAATCGGAAACCGCTGAGTACATCGCAGTGCGAAAAGAGAAACTCAACACGATGATCGCCGAAAAGGAAGCACTGAGGGAGAAACTTGATGCCACAAAAGCGTGTTTTGAACACGCGTTCGCCCGCCTCCCTGATGCGGTCAAAGAATTGTATCAGAAAATAAAAAAAGTCAGAGGCAATGCGGTCTGTCTTATTGAAGATCAAACATGCACTGGCTGCTCATCGATACTCACCCCCCAGCAACTCAATGAACTCAAGAAACGCAACGAAATACTGACCTGTGATAACTGCGGACGGATCCTCATCTATACTGATCCTGATGCTTCACCGTAATCCTGAACTGTTCCCCGCACGACAATGATCCCTGTTTCACAATGTGCCGTGGACATCTATGTTGATGGTTCATCACGGGGCAATCCAGGACCGTCCGCGATCGGAGTTATCGTATTCACATGCGGGGACAACGAACACCCGATCTATGAATATGCAAAGTATATCGGAACCACAACGAATAATATCGCAGAATATGAGGCGCTCATTCACGCCCTTGCATGGATCATGCAAACCCGACCATCACAGGCGACCATCCATACGGACTCTGAACTCGTCTACAAACAGATCATCGGAACCTACAAGACCAGAAATGAACGTATGGCGATCCAGTTGAAACGGGTCAAGCAGCTTATCGGGTCGTTGGATGCCATCGCTTTTCGCCTCGTGCCGCGGGAAAATAATAAACGGGCAAACCGCCTTGCGCAAAAAGCGTCTCAAAAACGCAGCGTGAATCGCCCGACATTTAAACAAGAATTCCTATTGTAAAGCTGCGGCCCTCCTTCACGACCCGCGGTCTATTGACAGTCATTGTATTCAGTGTACACTCATACGATGCAACCAAATAAAGAGATCAGTGCACCAAGGGTGCTCGTATTCGGCTACCTTGGCATCATTGCGATCGGAACAGCGCTGCTCTGTCTTCCCTTCGCAACGACCAGGGGGGTAAACTTCATCGATGCCCTATTCACCGCCTCATCACCCCTGTGCGTGACCGGATTGATCATCAAGAACACGGCCCTGGATTTTACCCTATTCGGGAAATGCGTTATCCTTGCTCTGATCCAGATAGGCGGATTGGAATACATGACGCTCTCTACGACATTCTTCTTCTTCCTCGGGCGCAAGATCTCGTTGCGTGACCGCGTCCTTTTCAAAGAATCCCGGTACCGATCATCATCTCGTTTTTATTCATCATCGGCGGTCTTGGATTCGTCGTTATTTCCGATCTTTACATGACGTTGATCAAACACGCTAAAAAACAGCTCTCCCTTCACGCGATCATTGTCCTGCGGACAACATTGGTCCTCATCGTGATCGGCGCCGTCTTCATTCTCCTCTACGAAGGCATGACAAGCCTATCGCACCTTTCCTTTGGTCCCAAACTCATCGTTTCTTTCTTCCAGGCAATCACACCGCGGACCGCGGATTTCAATACCATCGGTGTTGCTACGTTCGCGCCGCTTATGCTCGTCATGATCATGGTGTTCATGTTCATCGGTGCTTCGCCTGGAGGGACTGGCGGCGGGATCAAGACCACGACGATCGTGGTCATTTTCAAATGGATGAAAGAAATGCTCCTGGGCAGGTACGGAACGGATATCACGACATTCAAAAGAACGATCCCGATCGAACAAGCGTACCGGGCATTCGTGATCTTTGGCCTGGGTATCGCAACCGTCTTTTGTGGCTTCTGTCTCATTATGCTGATCGATAACCCGCCACCGCTTAAAGTGCTGTTCGAAGTCTTCTCCGCGCTCGGTACAGTCGGTCTATCGTTAGGTTCAGGCACCCATGCGTTCTGTAGTTTTTCATACGATCTTTCAGGGATTAGTAAGCTCATTATCACACTCATTATCATTATCAGCCGGGTCGGAACGATCACGATCGGCGGGGCACTGTTGAAACCGCATCCCCTCGACTATAAATTTCCCGAGGAACCGGTCGCCGTTGGATAATCGCCTGTGACGCCTCTCCTGCTGTACAATGCATGCATGTTCGACCCGTTGCATACCAGGCTCCAGGCGACTGCACTGCTCATTGAAAACGGGCGCATTGCGGGATTATTCATAAAGAAACCACAGGTGGGTAGTCATATACAAGCAATGAATATCCATGGTTCATGCCTTATCCCGGGATTTATCGATAGCCACACCCACCTTGTTGCCCGGGGGCTCGAATTACAGCATAGCGATCTGGGATCTTGCGCATCGCTCAATGAGTGCCTGCAGATCCTGGATGCGCACGCCGCGGATGCTGCGGTCGTGATCGGATACAATTGGGACGAAAGCATGTGGCGATCCTTTGACCGGGACACGCTTGACCGAAAAGTGCTGGACCGAATCTCCCGACGTAAACCAATCATCATGCGCCGGGTCTGCGGACACTGTGCCGTGGTCAATACCGTTGCTTTAAAGAAAATCCCCCGGCACTGGCATATCGTAGACCGCAGAACTGGTTGGTTATTCGAAGATGCGGCTTTGTATCTTAACGATATCTTCAAACCAGACCCGGCAATGGAGTTCAAGGCAGTCGATCTGGGGATCAACGCCGCGCTGCGCCACGGGATAACCTCGATCCACGAAATCGGTGATCTCGATCGTTTTGCCCTGCTCCAGCGTGTGCAGCGCACGCGCGGATTACGCCTGCGGATCGCCTTTTACGTATTGGTGTACGACATGGACAAGGTCATCGCGGCACGTTTCGTGAACGGCTTTGGCAATGAATTCCTCACATTCGCTGGGATCAAGGCATTCATGGACGGATCGATCGGCGCGCGTACGGCCGGGCTTTTCCAACCATACCAGGGAACGCGCACGCGCGGGAAGATCCTCATGACCCGCCGCCGACTCGCGGACATCGTGCAGCGCGCGGAACACCACGACCTCCCGCTCATGATCCATTCGATCGGAGATCGAACAACCGCGCGCGTGCTTTCAGTACTACAACAATATGCGGATCGCTCGAACCGGCTCCGCCATCGCCTTGAACACATCGAGGTGCTCGACCAAAAAACCATCGATCGGATAGCCCGCCTCCGCCTTATCGCTTCAATGCAACCCAATTTCGTGAAACGCTGGCAACACCCAGGAGGCCTGTACGAACACTATATGGGCACGAGATACCAGCAGATGAATTGCTTTCACGCAATACGCCGCGCTGGTGTCCGGCTTACCTTTGGCTCCGACTGCATGCCGCTCGGGCCACTCTATGGCATCCAGGGGGCGTGCGAACACCCGTTCCCATGCGGACGTATTTCCCGTTCCCTCGCATTCCACCTGTATACACAAGCCGGTGCCTTTGCGACCGGAGACGAACGCGCTAAAGGACAGTTGCGCAAGGGCATGTTCGCTGATCTCGTTGTTCTTGATAAGGATCCGCGCACGATCAAAACACTTGACCGCCTTAAAATTTTGATGACAATTGTAGGCGGCAAAGTTGTGTATACGAGACGATCATGAAAACACTTCTTTCATTGTTCCCCAGAGCACTCAACAAATTCAATAGCGACCGCTGTACGCTCCTGGCATCAGCGCTCGTCCACGCAACGATATTCAGCCTCTTTCCCCTCATTCTCGGTCTGATCTCGTTCTCCTTGTATATCCTGGGCTCATCAGATGCGCTCCTCGACAAAGTCCTGCCCCTGCTCCGCCAGGTGTTCCCGGTCGGCATCGACGAGATCGCAAGAAGCATCTCGGCGATCAAACAAACGTCGATCGCCCTTGCGATCGGTGGCATTTTTGGCTTTTTCTGGGGTACGGCAAGCGTTTTTCGTGCCCTGGAATCAACGCTCAATGTGGTCTGGAAGATCGAGCGGGACCGTCCCTTCTGGCGGCGCAGCCTGCTCACGATCGGATCCGCGCTCATCCTTTTCCTCATCCTGATCTTTTCCGTCGGCATTACGGTCTGGACCGAAACCCTGGGAACAAGCCCCTTTGGGAACGCCCTTCCGATCATCATTGCGCTTGCCACGGTCCTTCTTATCGGTCTTGTCTACTACCGCTTTCCCAACCGCCCGATCACATTCAGTGCCGCGTTCTTCGGTGCGATCGTCGCCGGGATTCTCTTTGAGGCTGCTAAGTACCTGTTTTCGTACTATATTTCTAAAGTCGTGGATTACAGTAAGATCTTTGGTCCGATCTCGGTGTTTTTCCTGCTGTTTCTGTGGATATACTATGCCGCCTTCATCTTTTTATACGGGGCTGAATTATCCTATGTGTTCGCGTACCGAAAGGAAGACCGCGGATTGACTGTTAGCGAAAAAGAAAAACCTCCGGATAAAAACTGACGCAAGCATCGCCGGTTGCACGGAAAACGGTCATTAGTCACTGGTTAATAGTCTTGGTCACTAGTCATTATTCTGTTATCAAAAACTCAGCTTTAAGTACCGGATCTTTCGCCTTACGCTCTACGCTTTGCGCATCTCTCGGCCTACTGCC
>JAFGPO010000129.1 GCA_016936155.1 Caldifarciminota bacterium | reverse complement strand
TGAAATTCGTGTTTGCGGCGGTTGCGAACCCGGCGGTATTAGGATGGATCACCAGTCTCTTTGGCCAGACCGGGTACCGCATAATCGGGAGTTTTTATATCGGTTCGTTAACCGGTATATTCGAGATCGGGATAACCTTGTTTTTTGCCGTATTCATAAAAAAAATGTATGCTCATGCATCCCGGGCCATCGGGATAGGCCTCGGTGCTGGAATCATCGAAGCGCTCCTCATTGCTTTTTCGCAAATCGGCAACATGGTATTTCTGATGGTCCAGGCCCAGGGAGGTGCGGAAGTCATCGGTTCATTAGTGCGCACCATGAGCCTCAACCCTCTATTCTTCATGCTCGCGCCCGTGGAACGATCGATCGCGATCCTGTGCCACACAAGTTCCCGCGTGCTCACGCTCTATGCTGTCATGCGCCGGAAATACATCTATTTTTGGGCAGGATTTTTAATTATGACCGGGATCGATGCGATCGCAGGATATGCGCATCTTGCCGGGCTTATTGAGCGCATCAGCATGTGGTGGATCGAACTGGCCCTTCTCCCATTTGCGCTTGCAAGTATTCCGATCATCCAATGGTGTTCACGCCACTGGCAAGAGCACAAAGAAGGGAGTTACGGGCAGAGCGATATTGTAAAATGATGGGCTTTTGAGTACTCGCTGTAAACAAAACCATACCCGATCGTATAATCCTCGATAGCCACCCTGATCCCGGCAGAAATATGGATATCTTGGGATGATGCGCTGATATCCAGACCACTATGCGTTTCAGGATCGATAAAACGCGATCCAAGGAGCACTGTAAGGGCATCATACTGATACGCAAGCCCAGCGCTGTATTCCATGGGAAGACCTTTAACTTCAGAATAAAAACTAAAATCCGAAGGTAATGTAATACATGAGCCTACAGAAAAACTCACCGGGATATCAATCGTTTTATTCATAACTTTACCTATATTCTCAACTTTCATTCCAAGCGCGACTCTTTGTATGCGATAAAACAAGGACAGCCCGCCGCATATGCCCCAGGCGTGGTATGTATCGATTTCTTCGATGAACCCTCGGGCCAGGATAGCAAGGGGACCGACTTTGCGGGCCAGGACCAGGTCCATACTATACGGTGTGAACGCGTTCGTCAGATAGCCTGCTTCGTCATAACCCTGGATCGAACCGTAATTCATGTACCGAAGACCGATGATTGTATTGCGGTATGTTCCGCTGCATGCCAGGAAATTCGTCCCGTAGAAATATCGCGCAATGGAAAAAGCACACGCGTTTCGGTCAATCAACGCTGGATTGTGGAAAGCAGCAAACCCTTCATCGACCACCGTGCCTACATTGCCCAGGCCGATGCACATCGATCCCGGTGTCACTTTCAGGGAGTATCCTGAACTCAGCGCAATATAAAAAAGAAGAAGTGCGTTCATTCGATCACCGCCAGTTTGGTCTGGTAGGAAAGGACACGGAACATGGTATGGATCCGCACGTGCACGAAATAGACGCCGATTGGCATGCCGTCGCGCTGGAGAACGATCGATTGCGGGCTGTAGTGGGTACAGGCGAATATGCGCTGGCCGAGGATATTGGTGATCGCGATCTCGGCTCTCTGAAAATCTTCGATCCATGGTAACTGAAGGTGTGCGGTATTCCGCATCGGATTCGGATAGATCTTCACAATTTCATTTTGCTGCGGACTGGCAGGACCGTACACGATGTCAAGGCTGATTGGAAGGTGATCCGACGCAAAGTACAGCCCGTCGGCAACGTGATCGGGAACCGATTGATTGTATCCGTGATTGACCGCTTTATTGAAATGATTTCCATCATTGCCGAATACGGTGTACGTCTGGGCCGGAATGAATAACCCGGCACTGTCGAGCAAACTGGATGAGCAGAGGATCATATCGAATCGATCATCGAGTCCTCCGCTGCTGCCATTGTCCGGGAGTTGGTTGACGCGGGACGATTGCGTGTGCAGGTAGGCGAAATCATGGTTCTCATGCCACCCGCCCGGGGCCCGGAGCGGATCGAACAACTGCCCGTTTGCTATGCTGTCTGTCATCATGATATAGGCCGGTTCACTGCTCGTGTATATATTGAAGTCGCCGGCGACCAGAAACGAAGCGCGAGTATCGAGCGAATCCAGATGATTGCGCAGCACGGTCGCCTCTTGCAAACGTATCGCCTCGTTCTCCGGGCCCTGTGATGCCTTGAAATGGACCGAATAGACCATGAGTTCTTCATGCGCGTCCAAGAGCAAGAGCGAATACTCCATTATATCCCGATTCGCAGTGGTCAGGTATATGCTTCGGATCAATTCGGCTTTATCGCGCCGATAGAACAGGGCATTATCAGTATCCGGACCATCGTGAAATGGAGCCGCGACATAGTCGTCCTGGTAGAAATTCATGATCGAATCAAGGAACAGGGTGACACCGGCCGGCGATTGCATTTCCTGGACCACGAGGATATCGGCGTTCATATAATCGATCACCGTGCGAAGGTCATCGAGGCGCTGCATGCCCATCGCTTCAGGAAAATTGAGCACATTATAGGTCGCGATCCGTATGCTCTGCGCGTGAAGGCACAGATTGATGAGAATAAGGGCCGCGATGTGCCTTATCCTGTGTTCGTTACGGGGATCCGGCATACTGTTTATTTGGCACGCCCGGCGCGCTATCGATCGGCGACGTTGATGATCCGCCCCTGAATGCGACTTCCAATCGGCGAGTGCTTCTTGATGTGATCAGCAAGTATATTCCGCAGATAGGTAAAGGTTTCCCGGATATCGCGCGCGTCTTTAAACACGATATACTCTCCCCCGCCTGCCGCGAGGTAGGAATTCGTCACTACCCTGTAGTCTCTCACCGGATCGAGCGGGATGCCATTATGATCGGTTATTGTGAGGATTCGTTGACCGGTGTCCTGCCGCGGATCCCATTCGAGCGCAATGCCGGACACCTGGAATATTGCATGATGCCCGTTGAACCCGACCTCGAGCATGTCGCGCACCTGGGCGCCGGTCATGGTCATTATAACCGCGGTGTTCGATAACGCATCGATATTATAGCAGGCGCGGTACGTGATGTCGCCTTGCGGCAGGTTGGCCCTGATGCCGCCCGAATTATGGACCGCAATATCAACATCAAAATACTCCCGCATCGCATCGGTGATCAGATTGCCGATAGTTGATTCCTCGAAGCCGTTACGTGTCATTTCTTCGTTGCTGTACCCGATCACCTCGTCAAATCCTTTCTGGGTCTCCTGTTCCCATCGTGCAATGATATGTTCCATTGCCGTATCGCTCTCGATCTCGTCGCTGAGCAGGTCGACGAGTTCGCCTTTGTATCCCGCGATCCTTTTTAAAAGGGTGTCTATATGAAGATCCAGGAATCCCACGCAGGTGAGGTGGCTGTAGGATTGACAGATGATCGTGTGGTGAATCGAATCTTCATACGGAATTTCGAGGGCGCTCGCACTGTGGCTCCCGAAGATCACATCGATACCAGGCACCGCACTCGCGATCCGCTTGTCATGACGGAGCCCGATGCCGGTAAGGGCAAAGATCACATCCGCACCCTTTGCCAGGAGCGTATCGACCATGCGCTGGGCGGTTTCCTGTTCCGGAAGCACGTCGTGATTAGCGAATTTCTCCGGTGTCGTCATGCCTGCCATGTACTCGGTCAAAAGGCTGAATATCCCGATCCTCAGATCGTTCTTTTCCAGGATAACATACGGTTCCAGGTAATCGACGGGGGCGCGTGTATCTTCGTAGATTATATTGCTGCCAAGGAACACCGCGTTCGTGGCAGCGACGAAATTCTTGAACACCTCCACCCCCATATCATAATCGTGATTTCCCGGTGCGATAACATCGTAACCGCAGTAATTCATGAAATCCGCTACTGCGGTACCCTTTGAAAACTCTCCGATCGGAGAACCCATGAACATATCGCCGCTGTCAAAGAGCAAAAATGCGTAGCCGAGGCTGTCCGCTTCCTGTTTCTTCGCTTTGATGAACGTTGCGGCGGCGGCTGCGTTGCCGATCACGGGCGGGAAATATGGATTCATCCACCACGCCTGGCTCGGTGACAATCCTCCCTCGATATCATTCGTATAGCAAACGTAAATGTGGTCGTACGCAGAGGATGCGCACGTGAGGATTATTGTAAGAAGCAGCAGCAAGGGTTACAAGTGGACAGTGAATGAAAGCAGGAATGTGTTTAACGATTCGTCAAACACCAGGTTTTCCGTCTCCCCAAGGCCATTGTAATTTGCACTGGTATAGTCTCTTTTGCCATATGCGTACCCCATGTCAGCGCTAAAATGCGGTTGGTGAATCCCGCATCCGACGGTCAGCACGGTCGTCCACACTGCCGGCTGGACATGATCCGGATAGAGGCAGAACCCATAACGGAGAGCATATGAGGTCTGGAGCGTATGTTCTACTCCGATTTTGTAAACGAACACTGGATCGTCATATGTCTCACAGGCTACTTCTCCGAAGAATCTGGTTGGGATACGGCCTGGAGGCTGATACATGAATCCAAGGTTGTGCTGGGCCGGGAAACTGTCGTGCTGGAGTGGATCGTCGCATTCGAGGACATAGGCGAACGCATACATGTACGATACGCGGAAATGCATGTCCGGCGCTATCAGCACACCGCACCGGGTATTCATCCCGTTCAGATCATGCTCATCAGTCACCGCGCTGTCCGGCGCATCCGGGAATATGATCATTTCCCGGAATTCACGCCTTCCGTACATGAACCGCTGTGCAACACCGATGTTCAGCCAGGAATGAGTAACCGCGATCATGGGCGAAATAGCGTATGTGCGCCCGGAGTATTCCTGGTCTACGACCTTGGTTACTTGATAGAAATCATCCCGGTACTCGCGATGAAAGGAGTACGTGTAATCCCGCACCGGGGCGAATTGGAATCCGGTGCGAATGAACTGAAGGGGGAAAACGAACGTGCATGCGCAGGGTAATACATTGGTGAAGGTTGTGTTCGTAATCGTCGAGATGCCGATATTATTGCCGTACGAATCGTAGACACGGAGACCTCGTTTTTCATTGGCGGATATGATTGCCCCGGAGATCGATACGCTCATATCCTCCAGAAGACCCATTGCCGATGGATTAGGACTGTGCTCGAGCACGAGCATTGCATTGCCCAGCGCACATGAACGAGCATCATGGCAGAGGACACGATCACCCTGGTTCATGACCCCGGGAAGGGTCAAGTGAACGATCATAAGCAGCATCATATGATCGTTGTGTTACGACAGCATTCTTATGGCACGAAGACTGCGGCGGCGACGACCGTGGTCCATAACCCGTATTTATCGCCGATTGCGGTCTGTGTCGTTGCGGTTGTTCTTACGATCTTGGTCGAGATCTTCCAGAGCTCCTTGCGTTCGTCATAGCTGACGTCAGGATCAAAAGGCACCCCCAGTGTCGTCGCAAGCATCTGCGCGGCGAGATCTTCAGTTTTGTCACCCACTTTGCTTTCAGTCTCTCCGAACGAGCTGTATTCTGAAAGGTATCCGTACTGGGACCTGTCTTTTGGTATCGCGACACCGATCGCGGCGGCGATCAGCCGGTGGGGTTCATTGGTCGAATTGCGCGCCATGACGGTATACACGAGTTCTCCCGGGGAAAGGTACTGCAGCCCTTTTACGCGGGAAAGGATTTTTGCCTGGGGAGGCAGGATGCTGGACACCCGGACCAGGTTAAATGGTGCGATCCCGGCATTGCGCAAAGCGGCCTCAAAACTTGCCAGTTTCTCTTTGTGTTTCCCGACACCCTTTGTAAGAAACAATCTTTTTGGAATCGTCATTTTTTTTCCTCTTTGATCTGGAGCAGACCAGAGTCGAACTGGCGACCTCCTCGTTGCGAACGAGGCGCTCTCCCAACTGAGCTACTGCCCCGTGACAGCATTATAGCAAATTCCATCAGCCTGTCAATACACTGGTCATGAAATGTGTCCACGATTCAGCTCCGGGAACCCTTCTCTGTCTCTTGATCGATCATTGCAAGCACCTGCTCGAGCGTTTTTTCAAGATCCTTGTTCTCAATTATGAATTGGTAGTCCTCTTTATAGCGTAATTCCTCCTGAGCTTTGGCAAGCCGGTATTTGATCTCGCTGTTCGCATCGGTATTGCGCAGGAGCAAACGCCGTTCCAGCTCCGCGATGTCAGGAGGGATGATAAAGAAATAGAGACCAAAAGGGTATGGATACCTCTGCATAAGGATGCGCGCTCCAAGCACATCGACATCCATGATGACATGCAATCCTTGTTCCATTGTCTGTTCAAGGAAGCATCTGGGGGTTCCGTAGAGGTGGCCATGGACCTCCGCGTATTCGATGAAACGGTTTTGTTCGATCCATTTCGCGAATTCACGTTTGGAAAGAAAAAAATATTCGCGGCCGTTTTTTTCTCCCTGCCGCCGGGGGCGTGATGTAGCAGAAATGCTGTATTTGATATCCTCTCTCATGCTCACGATGCGGCTGCAGAGCGTGGTCTTGCCAACACCGGAAGGGCCGGAGAGAACGATGAGTCTACCCGGGATCAACGGCACCGGACTACCTGTCACGTGGCGCTGCCCGTAGGAGAGTACAATACATAATCTCCATGGTCATTTGCAATCACGATCTTATTCAAGATTCTGGACCTGCTCTCGTATTTTTTCTATCTCTTCCTTTACCTGAACGACCGTTTTACTGATCTTGAGGAAATTGGCCTTGACCGTGCAGGTATTCGCCTCGCGTTGCATCTCCTGCAGCAGGAAATTAAGTTTGCGCCCGGGGTGTCCATCGCTCACCAGGGAGTCCTTGAACAACTCGAGATGGCTGTACAATCGCTTGCATTCCTCGGTTACGTCCGTACGGTCGACCGTATAGAGCACTTCCTGGTAGAGCCGTTCTTCATTAAAATCTTCCTTGAAACGTTTTGCAAGATCTTTCAGACGGCTTTCATAATCATTGTTCCTTTGCGGGATCAAACGTTCGATACGGATGATATTGCGCTCGATGATACGGATAGACTTTTTTATTTCCCGTTCGATGTTCTTGCCCTCATGTTGTTTCATGATCATCAGAGCATTAAGAGCCCGTTCCAGGATCGGTTTGAATTCCTTGAACACGGTTTGTGAGCTCACGGAAGGCTGGCTGAGTTTCACCAATCCTTGAATCGAAAGGAGTGTATTGATGTCGACAGTCCCGCTAATATTGTGCGTGCGCTGAAGCTCTTGTACAACATTCAGGTACGCGTGGAGAAGGGTTTTATCGATCTCAACGTTACAGTCAGTGACCTCCCGGTCCTGTTGGATCACGCATACGATATGTCCCCGTACGAGACGTTTCTGCAGGATTTTTCGCAGCGCTTCCTCGTATGGCAGAAGGATGTTCGGGCATTTAATCGATATTTCGAGGAACCGGTGGTTGTATGATTTTATTTCGACATCGAATTTGATCGGCGGCTTCTTTATCGTGCCGCTTGCTCTTCCCATTCCGGTCATGCTGCAGGGCACTCACACCTCCATGATGATGGTCACCGGTCCGCGATTATCGAGGCAAACGACCATTCGCTCGCCGAATATGCCACCCTTTGTTGATACGCCTCGTTCCTGGCATGCTTGAATGAAACGCTCGTAGAGAATCCTGGCTTTTTCAGGTTCTTCCGCGCCGGCGAACGATGGACGGCGTCCTCGTGATGTATCAGCACACAGCGTGAACTGCGATGCGACAAGCATCTCTCCCCCGACATCCTTAATTGAAAGATTGAATTTGTCCTGTTCATCCTCGAATATACGAAGGTGTACGCATTTATCCGCTAAAACCGCTGCCTGCTCATCGGTGTCGCCTTTTTGCGCGCCCAAGAGAACGAACAGCCCATTACCGATCTCAGAAACAAGCGTATCCTCAACTGTAATCCGTGCTTGTGAAACTCTCTGCAAAACCGCCTTCATCGTTTAATTTTAACTCCAGTTCCCAGTTCTTACTTCCTCGTGCATACTCCCAAAAAGCGGGGGACGGGATTTGAACCCGCAACCAACGGCTTGGAAGGCCGTAACTCTACCATTGAGCTACCCCCGCGATCTGCATAAGTATGGTATTATAGAGAGCGTCCCGCAAAAGTCAACAGACAGGGACGCGTTACGCGGTTCCTTTGTTCTCAGTGTCGGCGGCTTGCTGTCCGCAGTTTATGTTATTGACTCATGATTCGGAATGGATACACTCCTGCAAGGAGGTAATGCATGACATTATTACTTTTAACAACATTGATCGCACAGACATGTGGCGGGTGTACCCAGACTTTTGATAAACCCGTATTGTCCGTGGTCGGACAAGGCGTGGCAGCAAGTGATGTGAAGACCTCGGATTATACGGTTATCCTCTATGCGGATGTCTATCATGAAAAAGAATCGGAGGCGCGAAACAAAGCTGATATGATGAAAAGCGAGATCACCAAAGTCGCAAAAAAATACGGAGCCAAAGAAGCAGATGTCGTCCTGACCAACCTCAATTCCCTTGAACCGATCGAAGGTGACCCCTACTATCGTATTGAACAGGATATTCAAATTACGCTCACAAATATAGACCATATCGACCAAGTAAAGGAGCAATTCCTGTTGATCGAAGGTGCGTCCATTGGATCGGTCACCCCGATAATCAGCGGATCGGCGGATTACTCGCCGGCGGTCAAGGAAGCCCGGCTTGAAGCGGTTGCTCAAGCCAGGACCGAGGCAAAAGACCTGGCGGATGCGGTTGGTGTCTTGCTTGGTGAACTCCTCTATGTGTCCGAAGATGTCGTCTACCCCTCGTATACCGGGTACGAGACATACGAGCAAACAGACGTTACGGTCGGCGTGACCATGGTGTATGAGATACTGTATAAAAAGTAATTGATCCGAGGACTTTGCTGCAGGCGTATGCACTATGGTTGTGCTCGTCTAGTGTCATAAGAGGGAGGCAGGATGCTTGAAAGATTATTTCATTTCAAAGAACATACCACATCGATCAGCCAGGAAACGATCGGTGGGTTGACGACGTTCATGACCATGGCATACATCATCTTTGTTCAACCGGCTGTCCTCTCTGCCGCGGGCATGGATTTCGGGTCGGTCATGGTGGCAACCTGCGTGTCCAGCGCTTGTGCAACCTTTCTTATGGGGTTCCTCGCAAACTATCCTATCGCGCTTGCCCCTGCCATGGGTCACAATTTCTTTTTCGTATATACCATATGTCTGGCAATGGGTGTTCCCTGGCAAACCGCGCTCGGCGCAAATTTCATATCCGGCGCTGCTTTTGTGGTCCTTTCGCTGTTCGGTCTGCGTGAAATGCTCATCAATGCGATACCAGCATCCCTGAAACATGCGATCGCGGTCGGCATCGGTCTTTTTATCGCACTCATCGGTTTTCAATGGGCCGGGATCGTCGTGTATAAGCCCGGCACGATTCTCGGTTTCGGAGATCTACACAGTCCTGCCGTGCTTCTTGCGATATTCGGCGTCTTTGTCATCACGATCCTCTATACCCTTAAAATAAAAGGAGCGATCGTCATCGGCATCATTGCAACGGCGATCCTCGGTGCAGTAGCGGGGATGGTCCCGTACCATGGGATCGCCAGCCTTCCCCCATCGCTTGCGCCTACCTTTTTCAAACTCAGCATAGGTACCGCAATGACCATCTCTTTGCTCCCCACCGTGTTCATCCTGTTCTTTCTCGACCTTTTCGATACGGTCGGGACATTGATCGGCGTCAGTGAACAAGCGGGATTTTTGCAACAAGGAAAACTTCCGCGTGCTCGCCCGGCCCTGCTCGCGGATGCCATTGGAACGATTTGCGGCACCCTTCTCGGCACATCGACCGTAACAAGCTATATTGAGAGCTCAACCGGGGTCGCGAGTGGTGCCCGAACCGGCTTTGCCAATGTGATCACCGGATTATTGTTCCTCATTGCCCTGTTGTTCTTCCCCCTTGTTCAGATGATCGGTGGCGGCATGAAACTTAATGGATCTATCCTGTATCCGATCACGGCACCGGCCTTGATCATTGTCGGCACGCTCATGATGTCCGGGGTTACGAAGATCGAATGGGATGACATTACTGAGGCGATACCGGCGTTCTTGACGATCGTGATCATGCCGTATGCGTATTCGATCACGGAAGGCATTGCCGTCGGCTTCATTTTCTTTACCCTGCTCAAGCTCCTGACCGGAAAGATAAAACAGGTCCACCCCATCCTCATTATCTTCACGGTTCTTTTTATCCTGCGGTACATATTTCTGATGTAACCATGAGAAGGATATAAGAGGACTAAAAAAGGCAGAAGAAGAAGAATAAATTCTAAATACTACACAAATTCCAAAACCTAAATCTTAAACACCAAACCGAAGTATATCAGGTTACCAGAAAATCAGCAGGCAGCGAATCAGCAATCCGGAATACCAAATTTTTTGCTGATCGACCGATCTTCTCATAATCTGCTTACTGGTACTCTGAGCCTACTATCTTATTTCTCGGCGTCCTGCCCTCGGCCTTCGGTTCGCGGCTTGTCTATTCCTTGACTGCCCATTTTTTATCAGTATAATTACCAAGACAAAAGGAGAAATAGTTATGGAACAACAACAAAAACAGATACAGATTGAATTAAGCCCAGAGCAATCTGACGGCCAATATGCAAATGGCGTAGGGATAAACCTTACACCTTCAGAATTCATATTGGATTTCGTAAGATTCCTGCCGGGAGCGCAAAAAGCGAAAGTTTTTGCACGCATCATTATGACCCCGCAAAATGCAAGTCTCCTTTTAAGTGCGCTTCAAGAGAATATCAAGAAATATGAGGACCGTTTTGGCGAGATCAAGATCTTCGGCAAAGAACACAAAGAAATCGGTTTTAAATAAGACCATAGATTTCTTCACACGATCACCCTACCACGCATACCTGGTAGGCGGTTATGTAAGGGATACAACACTTGGTATCCAGCCGATTGACATCGATATCGTTGTTGAGGGTGATGCGATCAAGGTCAGCCGTGACCTCAATAAGATACTTAAAGGCGAGCTTACCACATACCGGGACTTCAGGACCGCCTCACTTCTCGTGTCTGATCAAAGGATCGATCTGGTGAGTGCTCGGATCGAACGCTACCCAGAGCCCGCAAAACTCCCGCACGTATATCCTTCCACGATCAATGAAGACCTGAATCGACGTGACTTTACGATCAATGCGATCGCTATGTCCATATCACGCGAGAACTTCGGTGAAATTTTCGATCCTTTTAACGGTCTTGGCGATATCAAACGAGGCGCGATCAGGGTCCTCCATAAGAACAGCTTCATTGATGATCCAACCAGGATCTTCCGGGCATTGCGTTACAAAAACCGATTCGGCTTCAAATTAGAAAAAACGACGCGCCAGCTGCTCCAGGAAGCAGTAAGCACACAACTTATCGAGCGATTATCCGGCCAGCGATTACTCAACGAGATACGATTGATCTTTCAAGAACCAGCATATGATCTCGTTGTGCGCGATGTATCCGAATGCGGTATCTTCCGAATCCGGAAAAGAGATCATGATACGATAGTGAAACTTCCGGCCATGGGATTCTACTACTACCTGGCGGCGATCGATATGGCGCATCTTCCCCTCACTGCGCGGGAGCACAAATACGTTCATGATTTCCGATCGATCTGGAAGATCATTGGTAATCTCGATAGAGCGCAAAAAAAGAGCGCATATTTTCGCATCCTGGATCCTTTATCACCGCAGATCATTGAGTGTATCGGATCGATCCGGGTAAATTGTAAACCAAAGATCGCCGCGTACCTGAACGTGAAGAAGAAAAAACGATTCATCACCGGGGATGATCTTAACGCCCTTGGATATAAAAACGGGCAACTTTTCAAAAAGATCCTGACGCAGGCGTGGTATCTTCAACTGGATGGTAAGATTAAAAATAAAAAAGAAGCGCTCGCCCTTGCGAAGAGGATGAAATAATGGCGGATCGTCTCGTGTCCTTCGTGCTTTTTATCCCGCCGATCCTGATGGCGCTCACCATTCATGAATACGCGCACGGGTATATTGCCCTCCGAAACGGGGATCATACCGCTCAATTTGCTGGTCGATTGACCTTTAATCCAATAAAACACATCGACATCTTCGGACTTATCGCGTTCATACTTTTCCGCTTTGGTTGGGCAAAACCGGTCCCGATCAATGTAAGCAATTTCCGAAACAGGAGGACCGGGATCATTCAGACGTCCATTGCCGGACCACTATCTAATTTTCTGATCGCGATCCCATTCGGATTGCTGCTCAGAGCCCTCCCTGCTCATATCGAAGCTCTGTATCCGTTGTATATCATGATCGAAGGATTCGTTGTATTCAATTTGATTTTCTGCGCCTTTAATCTTATTCCTATCCCGCCGCTCGATGGATCCCATGTGCTCTTCGAACTTCTCCCGGCGCGCTATGCGCATATCGAACTGTGGCTGTCGCGCTATGGATTTTTTGTGTTGATCGGATTGATATTCATTAACAATCTAACCGGCATTCCGGTCCTCTGGGGATGGATCGGCCCGTTTGTGCGGTTCTTTGGTACGATCTTTGCCGGACATTTAACATTGTTATGATCCAGAACATTCTTCAACAAACAACATTCTTCATCATGATGCATTGGAATAAAAGAAATATTCAGGAGGATCTATGACAAAATATCTCAAGATACTTCTGATCGTGATCAGCATATTGCTCATCATTATCATTGCGGGGTATATTGCGATCCGGTCTTATCTAAATCCTGCGAGAATCCGGGCGATCGCCGAGAAAGTGGCTGCAGAAGCCCTGCAACGACCTGTCCAGATCGGAACCGTCGGTCTGCGCTTCGGGTTAAAGGTCGGCATTACGGTCAATGATGTTTCGATCGCGAATACTAAAGGTTTCAGCTCGGAACCGGTGGTCGAGATCGAACGCGCGACAATGAATCTGAAACTTCTTCCGCTTCTTCAGAGAAAAATCATCATCAGCGGGCTCGATTTCAATGGACTCGCTGTGAACATCGAGCGAGATCGAGCTGGAACGTATAATTTTGCTGCACTCATCCCCAAGGAACAGAAAGGCTCGGATTGGGCGCTTTCCCTTTCCCAAATCAGCATTCGTGACGGGATTGTCAATTACAAGGATGCGCAAGACAACGCAGAAATACGAATACGTGGTCTTGCACAGGACATTACTTTCCGTGGACATCGTATCCATATCAAAGGTCGCAGTATGATCGATATCCTCAAGCACGGGGTACTGCCTCAAACAACAGCAAAACTTGAGAATGCGGTATCTTATGATACCCTGAAACAAATCCTTCATATTGATAAAACTATTCTTGAACATGACGCGATGAACATGAAGGTGTCAGGTTCGATCGACAAGATGGACCTTGTCAGTCTCAATGCCGAACTGAAGATAAGTGATCTGGACAAGATCAAATCATTCATTCCAGTACAGTCCAGACCGGCAGAATTGACCGGCGCCTTGAAGGCGGACGGATCGATACTCGGTTCTGTAAAGGATCCCAAGATTGACGGTCGATGCGAACTGCACCATGTGAAAATCGTACCCGCCGGCATGCTCAGAGGTCTTGAGAACATTGATGGCAGCCTTTCATTCGACAAAGATGCGATACGGAATATCATCATGCAAGGGGAAATAGGCAACGCTTCATTGAACATATCAGGCTCGATCACCGGTCTCAACGCTCCCGTGCTGGGAGTTACCGTCAAGATCGATGGCGATCTGCACGATTTTGAGGTGTTAATACCGGAGATGGAAGATGTCAAAATGAAGGGCCCGTTGAATGCCGACGTGCGTGTTTCAGGACCTGTCAACGATCCTGCATTCGCCGGGTCGTACAAGATCACCAATGCCCAGATCGATGGTATCGGTACATCAAAACCGGTCACTGATTTCAATATGAATGGCACGCTGGCACAGGATAACGTCATCATCGAGGCATGCAGCGGACATATCGGACGGTCGGATTTTTCCTTTCACGGCAGCATATCCCGTTTCAATGATCCCCTGGTCGAAGTTACAAACCAGTCGAATATCATCGACCTCGACGAGTTGATGCCCCCTGAGCCTGCCTCCCAGCAGAATGAAGGTGTTCCGATCACGATACAGGGGAACATAACGATCAACACCCTGAGCGGGCTGGATATGGTGTACAAAAACGTACGCGGGTATTTCTCGATCGGAAAAGGCCTGGTTGACCTCAGTAAATGTTCGGCGGACGCATTTGATGGTCACGTGAACCTTGATATGCACTATAATGCGAACAGCCCGGAGCCGTATCAGATATCGAGTCGTATGACCTCGGTTTCCGCACAGAAACTATTTAAGCGGTTCCTGAAAGTCGAGAGTATTGAAGGCACAGTCAGCGGTATTGGGAATTTCAGCGGGAAAGGGCTCAATGCGAAAGAAGTAATAGCCAACATGAGCGCTTCAGGGAACGTCAGTCTCAGTAAAGGGGCGTTCAATAATTTCGAAGTGCTGACGCAACTTCTCGCATGGCTGGGAATGCAAGACCAAAAGAACGTCCCCATCCAGGATCTCAGTGCATCGTACAGCATACAGAACGGGAAGGTCGGAGTGAATGACTGGGCGCTTTCTGCTTCGTATGGAGATTTTCTCTGGAATGGTTCTCTTGGTTTGAACGGGTCTCTCAATCTTATCCTTACGACGACACTGGCAAAAAAGTATTCCGACATCGTAAAGCAGCACCATGGCGATTGGATCTTCTTTATCGATAAACAGGGACGGGCAGTGATCGATCTCAAGGTGACCGGAACATTCACGTCCCCGAAATTCAGTCTTGATAAAGATAAGATAAAAAAACGGATCCAGGGTAAGGTCAAGGATGAGTTTGACAAAAAGAAAAAGGATGTCGAAAAGAAGATCGACGAACAGAAAAAGGAATGGGAGAAAAAGGTTGACGAAGAGAAGAAAAAATGGGAGAAAAAGATCAAAGGACTGATCCCCAGATAACCTATTGTTCTTATTCATCCTATTTGATTTACCGTCAATACTTTATCGGTGTAGTCTTTCTTTTGTATCTGTGTCATCAATTTCATCAAGGATGAAATATGCCTGAACTCCCCGAAGTTGAAACGATCCGGCGCGAACTCGCTCCCCGTATATCTGGACAGCGCATACGTACGTGTCGTGTACTGCGGCCGGATATAGTTTCGTATCCGACGCCCGATAAATTTTGTCGTGGTCTGAAAAACGACATTGTCCGTGAAGTAACACGCAAAGCAAAATATTTAATCATCGTTCTCGTTTCCGGGAAACAACTCATATTTCATCTTCGGCTTTCAGGAACGATCGTTGTCAGACCTCGCGGCACAAAACCCGAGCGGTTCACCCGCATTGCGCTCAGCCTTGATAACCACGAACTCTTTTTCAATGAACCGCGCGTGCTCGGTCGGGCGTATCTGATAGAGAACAACCGCACGGCCGGAATGCCAAAAGGGCTACTCTCCCTGGGTATTGAACCGATTGCGCCCGGATTCACGACTCAGTATCTGCACGATCATTTCAAAAAACGTAAAGCGCCTGTCAAGGCAGTACTCCTTGATCAGCATATTTGTGCCGGCGTCGGGAATATCTATTCAGATGAAGCTCTATTCCATGCCGGGATACGCCCAACGCGCCGTGCATTCCGCGTTACACGCCGTGAAACCGGGCGTCTTGTCAGAACGTTAAAAAATGTTTTGAAAAAGGCAGTGCGGAAATTCGGTACATCGGTCGGGGATTACGTGCGCACGGATGGAACGAACGGGTCTTTTCAAGATCTTTTGTATGTTTATCAGCGTGAAGGCCTGCCATGCCGCATCTGCAGAACTGAGATCAAAGCCATGAAGATCGGTAACCGCAGCACCCGCTACTGTCCGAAATGCCAGAAATCCTGATTTCTAAATTCAAAATTCTGATGTTCCAAGCAAATTCACATAAGGTGATCGGGGAATTTTTCTTCTTCACGCCTTGCGCCCTCCTCATGACGCTTTATGTAAAAAGTTCCTAGTTCTCAGTTCCTGGTAAATACTATTCCAGCATCCACACCCTTTGACCATTTTCCATCTTTTGCCTTGACTGATTGACACGCCTTTTATTCTGGGTATCATATTGCTGTTATGGACGAATTTCCCAGCACCTATGATCCAGAGGGTATAGAACAGCAATGCTACGATTACTGGCTCAAACATGGTCTGTTTACACCTGATGCACGGTCCAAAAAACCTCCCTACACGATCATGATCCCTCTCCCCAATGTAACCGGACGTTTGACCCTGGGGCATGCCCTTAATAACTCGATCCAGGATATTTTAATCCGATATAAGAGGCTGACCGGGTATGAAACCTTGTGGATGATGGGTATGGATCACGCGGGGATCGCTACTCAGGTTGTTGTTGAGGGACGTTTGCTCGAGCAGAATATGAAAAAGGAGGATCTTGGCAGGGAAAAATTTGTTCAGGAAGTGTGGAAATGGAAGGAACAGCATGCAAACATCATTCGCACCCAATTGAAGAGAATGGGTTTTGCCCTTGATTGGTCACGCGAACAGTTTACGCTTTCCGATGATTACTCGAAAAAAGTCATCAAGGTCTTCGTTGCGTTGTATAAAAAAGGCTGGATCTACCGCGGTGAATATATCGTCAACTGGTGCCCGCGGTGCCTTTCCGCGCTGTCTGATGAACAGGTCGAGACCGAGGAAACCGCGGGCTGGCTTTATTATATCAAATATCCGCTCACTGGTCTGGATACTTTTATCACCATCGCAACCACCCGACCCGAGACCATGCTCGGGGATACTGCGGTATGCGTGCACCCGGATGATCAACGTTACCAGAAATACATCGGATCGAGCGTGCACCTCCCCATTATGGACCGTGAAATACCGATCATTGCGGATGAGTACGTGGACCCGGAATTCGGTACAGGAGCGCTCAAGGTCACACCGTCCCACGATCAATTCGATTTTTCGCTCGCAAAAAAGCATGGTCTTGAATTCATCAACATCATGAACCCTGATGCCACGCTCAATGAAAATACAAAAACCTACAACACGATGGACCGGTATGCGGCACGCGAACGGGTGATCAAAGAATTACAGGATCTCGGGTTGCTGGACAAGACCGAAAAGTACCGTTTACCATTGGCCACATGCGAGCGATGCCATACGCCTATTGAGCCGCGCGTATCCCGGCAATGGTTCGTTAAAATGAAGGAACTGTCAGAGCCGGCTTTGCGCACGGTCGCGGAAGGTGCGGTCAAACTGCATCCGGGCCGGTGGACCAACCTTTATAACCACTGGCTGGAGAATGTACGGGATTGGTGTATCTCACGGCAGTTATGGTGGGGACACCGGATCCCTGTGTACTATTGCACGAAATGCTACGATCCAGATGATCCTGGTTCCAAGAAAGGTATCGTTGTCTCGGCACGTAAGCCGCAAAAATGCCGCTGGTGCGGGGGCACGAAGATCGTTCAGGATCCGGATGTTCTTGACACCTGGTTCTCGTCCTGGCTCTGGCCTTTTGCCACGCTTGGGTGGCCGAACAAGAGCAGGGATTTCAAACATTTCTATCCTACCCAGACACTGGTGACCGGGTGGGATATTATCTACCTCTGGGTCGCACGCATGATCATGGCCGGCTTCGAGTTCACGGGCAAAAAACCCTTCAGCGACGTTCTGTTCCACCCTATGATCCGTGATGAGAAGGGCAGAAAAATGTCCAAGAGTCTGGGAAATTCTCCGGATCCCATGGATCTTATTGACCGGTATGGTGCGGATGCACTCCGCTTGGGCATACAACTCATTACTCCCCGGGAGCAGGATGTTCTGTTCTCAGAGAAATCACTCGATGTTGGAAGGAAATTCTGTAATAAATTATGGAACGCTTCGCGTTTGATACGCATGAATCATTCAGGTGAAGAGCCAGTCCTCCCTTCGTTACTTTCCTCCTATGATATTTGGATCCTCGGTGAATTGAATACCGTGCTTCTCTCGATACAGGATTATTTTGAAAAATTTGAGCTGAATGCGATCGCACGCTGCCTGTATGATTTCGTATGGCATACGTTTTGCGATTGGTATCTGGAGATAATCAAGATCGTGCCTGCCCGCAACGTGCCGACCTATGTGCTTAAACAGCTCCTCATTATCTTACACCCGTTCATCCCGTTCATTACTGAGGAGATCTACCAGCGATTCGAATTTTCATCCAATTCCATCTTTAATGAAACATGGCCAGAGCCGGTGGAACGCGCGTCCCAGACGACTCCGGTATCATTGATCAAAAGGCTTATTGAAGAAATAAGGAATGTACGGGGATTGTTCAATATCCACCCGAAAGAACGGCTCAATGCGTTTCTGGTGACTTCCCCGTCGATCAAGAAAGACGTAGAAGATGCCGGCGATGTGCTGAAGACGCTCGCGGGACTGGGAGCAATCGACTTTTCCAGACCATCAGGTCATGTTGCCAGCATTATACTTCCGTCATGCGAGTGTTACCTGCATTTATCCGGGATCGATCTCGAAAAGGAAAAACAGCGTCTTACAAAAGAGATCGATGCGCTCTCAGGAAGGATCGAGGAAATAAAATACCGTTTGAATAACCCAAAATACATCCAGAAAGCAGGCGAAGAGGTGAAATTGCGCGAGCAGCATCGTCTCGACGGGTTTATAAAGAAAAAAGAAGGAATTGAAAGGGCTATCGAAAAACTATGAGATATTTAGGTTGGATCATCAGTCTTATCCTTGCCGTTGGTTTTTATATTGCGTACACGACGCAGTATCGGCCGATGAGCAACGATGTTGCGGAACTTCAGAAAGAGATCGCGATGTGGGAGAACATGCTGAAGAACGAAAAAGGCTTGAGCGGCGACCGTAATCGTTTCGCGACCGAGCGTTTCTTCCAGAATGATAAACTCACATCCTATGGAGAAGTCGAAATCCTGCGAAAATTCGATCTTACACAAAAATGCGTTGAAATGTACATCTCTGCTCCTAATGCGTTCCAGCGTGCTCAGAGCGTTATGCAGTTCCTCCATGATCAACGGCTTCTCTACAAGAACATCATGTGCCTCGCAGAGATCGATTCTTCAGAACGCTTCGAATATAGGTTCACGTCCGATTAATTCCACAGATATGCGGCGTGCTTGTCTTCTTTTCCTGGTGTTGACCATGACCACAGTGATTCCACTACATCCTGCTTGTGCGGAATCAACAAAAAAGACATCAACCGCAATGCTCCTTTGTGCCCTTCCTGGAGGAGGGCAGTTTTATACAAAACGGTATATCCCCGGTATTGCCATCGGGTCAGCCGAAATTGCGCTCGGGTATTTTGCGTATAAATACCACCAGGACGGCGAGTATGATGAGCGCAACTCCATGCTGTGGTGGGGGCTCTTTGTGTTCGGATTCTCGCTCGCGGATGCATATGTCGGAGCTAAAATGTACGGATTCGATATCGAAACTGATATTGATAAAGTAAGCATTTCATACACGTTTTTATGGTGACCCTCAACGGTTCATCGCTGACCATCGAACAGGTATGGCGTATCGCCTGTCAGCACGAGGCGGTGCGCCTTGCGCGTTCCGCTCTTTCCCGCGTACGAGCATGCGAGCGCTATCTCGCCAAACACCTTTCGGACAGACAATCGATCTACGGTTTTAATACCGGCTTTGGGGCACTCGCTCATGTCCATATCAACACCCACGATCTCGCACAACTTCAGGAGAATATACTGTTAAGCCACAATGCGGGGATCGGGCCGTTCTTTGCGCCGGAATTCGTACGCGCCGCGCTATTATTGCGTATCAACACGCTCATCCAGGGATATTCCGGTGTTTCCATTGATCTTGTGAAGACGCTGACGCAAATTCTGAACCGGAATATCGTTCCGCTCGTCCCTCAAAAAGGATCGGTCGGGGCTTCGGGGGATCTCGCCCCCATGGCAGCGATCGGCATCGTGGTACTCGGTAAAGGAAATGTATTCGTTGATGGCCATATCAATCAAGCAAAGCAGGCGTTGGCACGCTTTAAGATAAAACCAATTAAACTAAAAGCCAAGGAAGGGCTTGCCCTGATCAACGGCACTCAATTCTCCACCGGCATCTGCAGTCTTGTATATAGCGAAGCGATGAACCTGTGTTCCATTGCTGATATATGCGGAGCGCTTTCACTCGAAGCGCTCAAAGGGACGGATCGCTCATTTGATCCTTTGATCTTTAAACTCCGCCGGCATCCAGGGGCTGAACAATCAGCGCGTCGCTTACGAACCATGTTGCGGGGCAGTTCGATCCTGAAGTCGCACCGGGATTGTTCTAAAGTGCAGGATACCTATTCACTCCGCTGCATGCCCCAGGTGCACGGCGCTGTATATGATCTGCTCGAGGCGGCACACAAGACCATTACGATAGAAATTAATGCCGTCACAGACAATCCGATCATAGTGTGTAAAGAGGACCGGATCATCAGCAACGGTAATTTTCATGGGGAACCGATCGCGTTCGCCCTCGATACTATGGCGATCGGGTTATCAGAACTTGCGGGCATATCAGAACGAAGGATATTCAGACTGCTGGACGGGAGTGTTAGTCGTTTAAATCCTTTTCTGGCAAAAGACCCGGGATTGAATTCCGGTTTTATGCTGGCTCAGGTGACGGCAGCGGCTCTCGTTTCGCAGAACAAGATTTTGAGCCATCCTGCATCGGTCGATTCCATTCCGACATCCGCGAATCAAGAGGATCATGTCAGCATGTCCATGAACGCCGGTCTTAAGGCAATTGAAGTGCTCGATAATGTGAAATACGTCCTCGCGATCGAGTTGCTGTGCGCCTGCCAGGCGATCGAATTGCTGAAACCGTTAAAAACCTCTCCCCGTTTGCAAAAAATACATAGCCGGATCAGGAAGATCGTTCCATTTTTAGAAAAAGACAGCGTCTTGACTGAACATATAGAGAACCTCAAGACCCTGATCGATAACAACGAATTAACATCCTTCATCCCATAAAACCCCGGGAATTGGTCATTCTGCACGAGAAAGCAGAAACAAGGCTCTATACGACAAAGAAGGCTACTTATCGAAATTCGAATATTGAAATCCTAACTTCTAAACAAATGAAAAATTCAAAATCCTAAATAACCGGCAAAATATACCGGGTGCTTGGTGTTCACTCTCTTTTTGACGCTTAGCGAAACAGCGTTTAGCGTAAAGGCGTGTCTTCAGTGTTTAGGATGTTTTTTTACCTGGTCGATCGCTTTTTGCAATTCAACTGTTACCTGGGCTTGCAACTGATCTTTGGTCAGATTGTACATGGTCATAATGTGTCCTATGTCGCTGGACACATACATCGGCGGTAATTGATTGAGCGTGAGCGTCATGATATCCTGAAAACATATGTCGCAGGTACACAGGTCCTTATCCCGTTCGTATGCTTTTTTCAATTCATCCCTCACTATTTTCTCGATATAGTTCTGGTAATGCATATCTGACATGGTCAACCCCCTCTTATAAGCTCCAAAAATTCCTTTTCTTTGATGATCTTTATGCCTAATTTCCTGGCTTTTGCCATTTTAGAACCAGGATCCTCACCAGCAACGACATAGTCGACTTTGGACGAAACAGCGGTCAACGGCGTGCCACCCAATGCGCGGACACGTTCCTGCGCATGATCCCGGCTCATCGTCACTAATTCACCGGTGAATACGAATTTTTTATTCAATAACAGCGTACGAGTGGATCTTTTTTCATGCTTGAATTGCACACCATGTTTTTGCAGATGTTTGATCAGACGTTGATTTGAGATACTATTAAAGTATTTTATAATACTTTTAGCGATTATTTCCCCGATACCAGGGATTTCTGACAATTGTTCAACTGATGCTTCCATGAGTTCTCGTATTGATTTAAACCGTTCAACGAGTAAAAGAGATGCGCTGATACCAATATTCGGAATACCCAGGGCGTACAAAACCCGATTGAATTCCTTGCTTTTGCTCGCCTCAATCGATGCAAGCAGATTATCCGTTGACTTTTCGCCCATTCTTTCCAGGGCTATGATCTTCGTTCTATCGAGCGTATAGAGATCGTCAAGACTGGTAACTATCCTGCTGTCAACCAGCGTGTTGACGAGTGTTTCACCGAGACCTTCGATATCCATTGCCTGGCGGGAAGCGAAGTGCAGTATGCGTCCTTTGATCTGAGCTGGACAGCTTACATTGATGCATCGCCAGTCTGCTTCCTCGGGTAGACGGATGATCGGCTGCGCACATACCGGGCATTTTTTAGGAAAACGGAACTTTTTCTCGATTCCTGTTCGCTGTGCGGTTACCACGGCAACCACCTTGGGTATTATCTCACCACCTTTCTCGATCACGACGTAATCATTAATCATGATGTCTTTACGTTTGATTTCGTCCTCATTATGAAGGGTAGCACGGGACACTGTTGATCCAGATACATGGACCGGTTCAAGGTACGCAACCGGTGTTATCCGTCCTGTTCGACCGACTTGCAGCTGTATGGCAAGTAATCGCGTTACCGCTTGCATCGCAGGATATTTATATGCGATCGCCCAGCGGGGACTCTTTATGGTGTGCCCCAGAATTTCACGGTGTTCAAACGAATCAACCTTGATCACCAGACCATCGACTTCATACGCAAGGTCCTTGCGCTGCTCCTGCCAGCGCGCGATTTCTTTGAACACCTGGTCTGGACGATCACAAAGCGCCATATGAGGGATGACTTTGAATCCGGCTTTGGTTAAGTACCCGAGTGTTTCATAGTGGGAAGTGAAGCGCACGCCAGGTTGCTGAGGTATGGTGTGAATGAATATGTCCAACCCGCGTCGTGCAACCTCAATGGGATCGAGCAGTTTCAGGGTACCGGCAGCGGCATTTCGCGGGTTAGCAAACAGTGCTTGTCCTGTTCGATCCCGGACATCATTCAGGCGCTTAAAGGCTTCCTTGGAGAGAAAAACCTCCCCCCGAACCTCGATATCAAGGATATCCTTCTGACCGTGAGTGATGCAAAGCGGTATTGATCGGATCGTCCTTAAGTTCTGCGTAATGTCGTCACCGTGAACACCATCACCGCGGGTCGCCCCAAGGACAAAGTGTCCTTTTTTGTAGAGAAGTGTTACCGCTACCCCATCGATCTTGAGGGTGACCTCATATCTGACAGGTCCTTCCAAGGCCTTTTCCGTACGCGTAAAGAAATCGCGTACTTCATCATCGTTATACGTATTGTCCAAACTGAGCATTTTGATATGGTGCGTGACCGTTTCGAACGAGTCGAGCGGTGCCCCTCCCACGCGCTGGGTGGGCGAGTCAGGAGTGATATGTTCCGGGTATTCTCTTTCCAATTGTACAAGAGAACGGTACAATCCATCGTACTCTTGATCAGAGATCACCGGATCGTTCAACACATAGTAACGGTGATCGTGGTACCGTATTTCCTCCCGTAGTTTCTCGATCGCGTTTTTGATATCTTTTTTCAGCACATGATATTATAATGATGAACAAAAATCAGTCAATATAAGCAGTGCACCGGGATGTCAGTATTGACTTGTCAAAGGATATACATAGAATGTAATGATGCCGAGAAAAGTTGATTTTCTTGTGATCGGCTCTGGTATTGCCGGATTGACCTTTGCCACCAAGATCCCAAGGCCTGCGGACATTCTGATTTTGACCAAAAAAAGAAAAGCTGATACCAATACGAACTACGCCCAGGGGGGGATCGCATCCGTATTCAGCAATGAAGATTCCTTTGATAGCCATATCCAGGATACGCTGAATGCAGGTGTCGGCATTTGCCATAAAGACGCGGTCGAGATCATGGTTTCGAATGGACCCCGGCTTGTCCAGGAGCTCTACGACATGGGCTGCCGTTTTTCAGTAGACGCCCAGGGTAAATTCCTGCTTGGTCGCGAAGGAGGGCATGCAAAACGCCGTATCGTGCATGCCAAGGATTACACCGGTTACGAAATCGAACGCGTGCTCCTCGAGCGGGCGAAACAACGCGGGGTTGTTATCAGTGAGAATGAAATAGCCCTCGATCTGGTCGTGGACAACGACGAATGCTGTGGCGTGTACTATTTTGATGCAGACACGCGGCGGATCGATATCCTCTATGCGGACGCAACGGCACTTGCCACCGGCGGTGCCGGGCAGGTCTACATGCACACGACCAATCCGCCGATCGCGACGGGTGATGGTATTGCAATGGCATTCCGCGCTGGTACGCGTATCGCGAATATGGAATTCGTGCAATTCCATCCAACCGCGGTCTTTACGATCCAGGTCGATGGTCGTTCGTTCTTGATCTCAGAAGCAGTTCGGGGTGAGGGTGGAATATTGAAGACCACAGAAGGTGAACCGTTCATGGATAAATATAGCACCGCGGGTAATCTCGCACCGCGCGATATCGTCGCGCGGGCGTGTGTTGCGGAGATGAAACGCCTTGGAACCACACATGTTCTGCTCGATATCTCCCACCTCCCCGCGGATTTTTTGCGGAATCGTTTTCCAACGATATACGATACATGTTTGCGCTGGGGTATTGATATTACACGGGAGCCGATACCGGTCGTACCCGCCGCCCATTACGCGTGTGGCGGAATACAGGTAAACACGCAAGGTGAAACATCGATAAAACGTCTCTATGCTTTGGGAGAGAGCGCATGTACCGGTGTCCATGGAAGTAATCGTCTCGCATCGAATTCCCTTTTAGAAGCGCTCGTGTTCGCGACCCGTGCCGCTCAGCACGCAGGAGACATAGCTGGATTGGCGATCCCCCGGGATGTGCCGATAAATGCGACTCCGGACAAATGTCCAGACCGTAAGTTGATGATTAAAGAGATCATGTCGCGGTATGTCGGTGTGATCAGGAACAAACAGGGACTTATTGCGGCGCGCGATCAAGTGCGCCGCCTGTATGCTGAGATCGCGGATGGCATACACTACAAGAACGCTGAATCATTGAATATGACCCATATCGCCCTCATGATCATCGAATCGGCTTTACGCCGCCAGGAATCACGCGGACTTCATTACATGGAAGATCACCCGGGCACAGATCCGGAACATGCTCATGATACGGTTATTGACAGAACCTCAATTTTAGAATAATATATGAAAACGTAGTAAGTAATAAAGGAAAGGAGAATGGAACAGGGAGAAATCGAGGTTTTATTGGAGGTAGGCCAGTCATACCTCATCAATAAGGAATATGATAACGCGATAAAAAAGTTCAGCGAAGCACTGAGGATCAATCCACACGATCCAGAACTGTATTATTACCTTGGCCTTGCACTGGAGGGAGCTGAAAAATATACGGATGCAGTCGATGCTTATGAAAAAACCCTGAAACTGGATAAGACCTTCTCCAATGCCATCTTACGGTTGACCGAAGTCCAGAAAAAGCTGCAACCGCCCCAGGAAACCAAGGAGAAATAATTCCCTGTCTCTTGGTTTTGTAAACTGCGATGTACTGTCCGCGCTGCCGATCCCGCATGAAAGAAGTAAAAGGAACCCATCATAAAAAAAAGAAATGGCAGTGTTGTGAATGCGGCAAAGTGCGTTTCAGCAATTTGAGTGTAAAAGAGACAGCGCGCGCCCCGCATAAAATACGTGATCGTCATATTGACAAATACTGAATACTGAGTATATTTATACAAAATGGAAACGTACTACTCCATACTGCAAGTTTCGGCAACTGCAACGCCCGATGAAATAAAACGCTCATATCTCAAGCTTGCTCAAAAATACCATCCGGACCGTTATACAGATTCCGAGGAAAAGAAGACAGCCCACGAGAAGTTCTCCCGGATAACCGAGAGTTATCGCATCCTTTCGGATGAGAACCTGCGCCAGGAATACGATCGGTCCCTTAGTAAAGGTACTTCGAAAGAGGATGAAGCAAAGGAAACCCAGGCCAAGAATGCATTTAAGCGCGCAATAGCCTTTATGAAACAGAATGATCCCTGGCGGGCGGTCAATCTTCTCCGGATCGCATGCCGCTACAATCCACAGCCCATGTACATATCGTATCTTGGGCTCGCCCTCGTGTATACGCGTCAATACCAGAAAGAGGGATTTGAAAAGCTGAAACTTGCGATAAGCAAGATGATGTTCAATCCTACAATGCACATAAACCTTGGTCTTGCGTATGAATTCTGCGATGACAAGGCCGCGGCTCTCCAAGCATACTTCGAGGCTTTGAACTGGGATAAAACGAATGTAACAGCGCTACGGGGAGTCGAACGTATGCAAACGAAGAAAAAGGGATTCCTCAGCCGTTTGTTTGGGGGTTAGACTTGAAAAAAACCAATCTACTCACACAATTAGAGGATCTTTGTAAACGGCTTTCAATAATTATCAAATATGATCGTTTTTTTGGACGGGGTGGATACTGCAGGCTTCGCAATCAAGCATATTTCATCATCAACAAACGCCTATCCAGCGATGCGAAGGAACAAATTTTCCTCAATGAATTACGCGCCATGGATATCGATACGTCACAGGCATCAGACAAGATACAGACACTGATCGAGAGCCAATGACGATACTTATCATCATTATTTTCATCTTTATCGGTTTCTTTATCTGGTTCGGGAACCTGGGGTTCCTGAATCTCAGCCGTGATTGGCCTTTGATCCTTATCATCATCGGGTTATTGGGTATCATATCCGCACTCCGGCGCGGCCGGAAAAGCCGGATCATCCGTGATCTTGAAAAGGGCAAGATCTCGGTTGGGGAAGCCGAAGAAAAACTCAAGAGAAACTCATAAGATACCGCAAACCAAAGGCAGCAGACAGTAGACAGAGAAAACAAATAAAGATAAACAATCTTGTAATTCTTCTGATCTCTCAATGTACGGCATAGTGCATACTGTTTGCGGTATTACCGCTCATCCCTGATCTCCCCCACCAACTCTTCGATAAGATCCTCGAGCGTGATGATCCCGATCACTTTTTCCTGGTCATTACGGATGATCGCCATATGTTGCCCCTTTTGCTTCATGTTCATGAAAATCGTCATGCAGCGATCACGTCCATTTATATAAAGCGGTTTGCGCAAGATCACCTTGCCCTTGTAAAAATAGTCTTTGATATTAACAATCCCGACGATCCTGTCCCGTTCCGACTCATAAACAGGAATTCGTGTGAATATCCGTCCATCGCCCCTTGCGATCGCGGTTTCCTCCATGCCCTGCTGGCACATGAATACACGATCGAGCGGGATCATCACTTCCACGACTTGCCGTTTTGAAAAATCGAACAGCCGAGCCGCCAGTTGACTTGCTTTTACCTGGTACTCGCTCATCGCATAAACGATATCAAGCCGCTGGATACTGTCAGAAGATGTTCCGTGCGTGAACAACCGGGCAAGACCTTTCGCGACCCAGGCATACAACGATACCAGGGGATACATAATGATCTCGATGATATAGACGATACGACCGAGAATACGCATCGTGCCCTCGGGCCGTGACAGGGCGATCATTTTGGGAATAAATTGTCCGATGACCAGGGATATGACGGCGAGGAGTATGGTCGCGATGATCGCCCCGCTATTCCCCAGCCACTCAATGAAGTATTTCGCGAACAGCGTGGATGAGACCACCAGGATCAAATTCTCCGAAACGAGGATCGTGGAAAAAAAACGCTCGGGCCGGGCGAGAAAAAGACTCAATGTGTGCGCCCACGATTGTTTCTCCTTTTTTGCATGTTTGATCCGGATGTATTCGATACTCACTAATCCGGTCTCGCTTGCGGTGAATATACCTTCAATGAATATAAGCAACAGCGGAATAACGATCAAATATAAACTCATACAATCCTTTTTACGCGGACTTTCGTGATAAGGCGTCCTTTCACTTCCTCAACCCGCATCTCGAAGTGGTCTTTTACTATACGTTCATCCTCGAGCGGAATCCTTGTGAATTGTTCCATAATATATCCGGAAAGACGCTCACCTTCCTCTGCGAAAGGTTCTATTTCAAGGATCCGTGCCACTTCACCGACATTTATGTCACCTTCGAAAAGGTAGGTGTCCGGAGCCAACTGCTGGTAGGGAATATCGGAAAGTTCCCCATGTTCATCATATTCATCGATGATCTCTCCGTAAAGGGACTCGATGATATCTTCAAGGGTTACGATACCGACAAAATTACCATATTCATCGACAACGATCGCGATATGTATACCTTTTTTTCTGAATTCACCAAGAAGGTTCTCGGCGGATTTTGTTTCAGGAGTGATATACGGTTCCCTCATTATGTCGGATAGATCAACAGGGGTATCCTTTGCCGATTCGTGCATGAACACATCTTTCGCGTACAGAACTCCCACCACGTTTTCCTCTTCATCGAAAACACAGATCCGTGAATGTCTCTTGGCCTTGATAAGACGCTTTACGCGCTCGATCGAAGCCGTCTTCAGGATGCCGACGACTTTCTGCCTGGGGGTCATGATCTCATTGACCCGTACTTTACTGAACTTGAGTATTTGATAGCCGAACCGTTCTTCCCCTTGATCCAATACTCTGTACTCCATCGCCTCACGGAGCATTAATTTTATCTCTTTGTCCGAAACCAGGGCATTTTCCTTAATGGACTGCTCTTTAATCATGCGTCTCGTCAGTCGTTCGAGCACACCAGAAAATGGACTGAAGATCCTGCTTATGAACGCAATGATGCCGGCAAACCGCAGAGAATATTTCTCGGCATCGAAGATCGCGATGGTCTTGGGGGTGATCTCTCCAATCAGCAGGAGGAGTGACGTCATGACGATGAACTGCAGGATAAAAGCAAAGATCGTATTGATGTTATGTCGAGCGATGATCTGCAATAGTATGATCGCACCGACCGACGTTGCTCCGATATTCACCAAGAGATTCGCCAGAAGGATCGCGGCAAGCGTCTTCCCTGGCTCTTTCTTCACCCGTTCAAGTGCGCGGGCGCCGCGTCGTTCTTCAAAGATCAATGCCTTGACTCGGAAACGCGAGAGGGAGAACAAAGCCGCTTCCATGCCCGAGAAAAATGCACTGCACACAAGAAAAATGAGCATAAGGATGCTGTAGAAAAGGATGTTCACGGACATGCCTCTAGATTCTGCAATCAGGGAAAACGGTATTCAGGTATTCCCTGCACCGTTTATCCATTGCTTTTTCGTCAGTCTTTGAATCATGCTCATACCCGAGCAGGTGGAGAAGACCGTGTATGATAAAATAATATAATTCACCCTCGGTGCGCGCCTGATCATACGATACGTATATTTCGTTCACCTCCCCCATTGGAAAAGCGATCACGTTCGTTGGTTTGTTTTTTTTCAGGAAACGTTTGTTGAGGTTTTTTAAATGGGCATCATTTGTGATGATAATATTCAGGGCAGGTGCTTTTACTCCTTCGGTATCGATCACATGCGCGACGAGGTTTTCGATACATGATTCCCGGACTCTCGTTTTTTCTGAGTAATCATAAACATTGATGATCATGCTATTCCTTTGACCGGAGAAACGCCTCGTCGTGCAGCGGTTAATGGTAACGGGGTACTATCTGGATCTTCGGGACTCATCCTTCAGACGGTGTCGCCTGTCCAGCCTTTGCATCGGTATATTCTACCCGGGGATGATATACACCGGTGAGGGTCGATAGAAAAGCGGTCTTGATCTGTTCAAGATCTTGCCGTGTGACCGGACAATCATCGAGTTGTCCGTCATTGAATTTGCGGGTGATCGTTTCTTTGATGACCCTTTGAAGTTTGGTGACGGTGATATTTTTGTCGCTGCGCGCTGATGCTTCGACACTATCAGCAAGCATCACTATCGCGGCTTCTTTGGTCTTTGGTTTAGGACCGGGGTACCTGAAAGCATCTTCCTGGATAGTATCCGTTTGTTTCAGGGCTTTTTTATAGAAGATCTCCATCGATGTCGTTCCATGGTGCTGTTCGATGATATTGATCAGCGACCTCGGCAATTTCATTTTTCTCGCCATGTCGATGCCTTCTTTCACATGCGACATAATGATAAGGACACTGATCTGGGGTTTGAGCGAATCATGGGGATTCTTTATGCCGATCTGGTTCTCGATGAAATATTCCGGTTTTTTCAATTTTCCTATATCGTGATAGTACGCACCCACCCGGGCCAGTATCGGATCAGCGCCAATGACCCGCGCACCTGCTTCAGCAAGACTCCCGGTTACAATGGAATGGTGATACGTACCCGGCGCTTCAATGGCCATTTCTTTGAACAGGGGAAGGTTCAAGTTGCCAAGTTCGAGGAGCGTAAGATCCGTGGTAAAATCGAATACCCGCTCAAATAAAGGGAGCAGTAATACGAAGAAGAAAGAACTGATAATGCTATTGACTACTCCGGCGCTGATATGGATGAGCGATAAGGATCCTTTAAGCAGATAAATGTCGGCGAAAACGATCGCCGCGACATTTGCCGCCGCGACGAATGCCATCGGTCGATACAGGGAAATCCGTGTACTGATCGTCCGGACCGAGAAGGTCGCAACAAAACCGCTTGTGGCAAGGAATACAAACACCGACAGATCATTGTTCACGATCCCGAACAGCGCGGCAAAGACAACGCTGAATATGATCGCACAGAGGGTGTTGAAATAGAGTGCGATGACATAGATAAAAAGGGCTATCGGAACAAGGTATATGACGTTGAACATGTAGGCGAGTTTTCCAATGATCATATACGCAGCAGAGAGGAGAATAACGAAGAAAAGATTTTTCCCCCTGTAAAACTCTTTATCCAACAATCGTCCCATCGCAAAAAGGAACAGGGCGAGGACAACGTATAGAACATTGCGGAAAAAGAGGGTCTTAACGATCTCCCACGTACCAATGGAGATGTACGTGCTCTCCAGAGCCGCGAGTATCTCGAGCGATTCCTCGGTAAGCCGTTTGTGTTTTTCAATGATCAATTCGCCTTTAAGAACCTTCCCCTTGGTTCTTGGAACGTTCGCGAACACCTCGTCGATCCGCGCTTGTGTTGCCGCATGATCGTAAACGATATCGGGACGGAGGAAAAACTGGATCAAACGCCTGTATGCAGGTGATTGCTGTGCGGTCAGCAGGCTCTCTGCTTCGGTGAGCGAATACATCCGGTCGATCGTTTCAATAATCTCCTTATCACCGCTGATGATAGTGATGATGCGCACACCCGGCAATTTACTGTCAACGATACCGTTTTTAAAGACATCCTGGATCCGACTGCCGATCTGTTCAAGGGTACGTACATAGCTGTTGTTAAGCAGGTACAGCATGGCGACCCGGTCGATCGCATACGTGCGCTGGATCACGGTGATCATCGAATCCCGGGAAAGATTATTGACCGATTTAAGGGAATCTATGTATCCGATCAAATTTTTAATCGACCTCTGGACAAGTTGGGGGATCGTAGTATCAACTCGGTATATGGGAGGTATGCGTTTTGCGATCTCTTGTTTTTCTTCATACAATTCCTGTTCAGACACCGGGATATAAAAATCATATGGTGCGATGACATTATAGGGTGCGATCTCCCCTTTTTCGAACGTATAGGTGCGCGGTGCCATACGAGGCGGCGGAAAGATTATATTGAGCGCTATTACCAGACCGATAATGATAAGGTAATTTTTACGAAGTTTTATTTTCATATGCTTTGATTATCCGTTGTACGAGACGGTGGCGCACAACATCTTTTTCGTTTAGATAGATGAATTGGATACCCTCGATGTTCTTGAGAAGGTGTTGTATCTCGACCAGCCCTGAAAAAACATTCGTCGGCAGATCGACCTGGGTGATATCTCCGGTTACGACCACCTTCGAACGCCACCCCATGCGGGTCAGGAACATCTTCATCTGCATATCGGTTGTATTTTGAGCCTCATCAAGAATGATGAATGAATCATTGAGCGTCCTCCCCCGCATATAAGCGAGCGGAGCGACTTCGATCGTCTTCATGCTCAGGTACTTTTTTATGCGGTCAAACGGCAGAAAATCGTTGAGCGCGTCATATAAGGGCCTGAGATAAGGATCGACCTTTTCCTCTATATCGCCTGGGAGGAAACCGAGAGATTCCCCGGCTTCGACCGCGGGACGGGTCAGAATGATGCGCTCAACCTTCCGCGCCATAAGATAGGATACGGCCTTGGCCACACCCAGGTATGTTTTCCCGGTACCGGCCGGTCCGATACTGATAACGATATCGTTCGTGTCGACGGCAGCCAGATATTCGATCTGCCCCTGGCTTTTCGCTTTGATCAGCCGTTTGGGTGTTGTGACGCACGATCCATCTTTTTCTTCCTGTCGCTGGATACTCGCGTGAGTATCATCCCCCTGATGGGTACTACGCATCAGTTTTTTGATCGCCTGTACGGCTTCCCGGACTTCACGATCTTCACCTTTGAGATAAATGTTGTCATTACGCATCGTTATGATAACGTTATACTTGTTTTGCAGTTCTTGAAGGATACGGTCATTACAGCCAAATATGACCGTTGGATCATGACCGGATATGGGTATTGATACTTTCACAATTAAGGGAGGGGCATAGAAAAACAGAGCCCCTCCCAATAGTTTTTTTCAGTGCGGTACTGTGAATACCTGTTTTGGATAAATCAGATCGGGATCTTTGATATGCTCTTTGTTCGCCTCGTATATCTCGGGCCACCTGCGGGCGCTCGAATAAATCGAGAGATAGGAAGCGATAAGATACAAAGCATCGCCGGATACGACTTCATACTGATCCAATGTCGGGACAAGTAACACCCAGCCTGGATAGATGAGGTTCGGGTTTTTGATCTTATCTTTATTGGCTTCGTATATCATCGGCCATTTCGAGCCATTATGATACACCTTGCGCATACTGGCGATCTTGGAAAGCCAGTCACCTTCGATGACCTTATACCTTCCGTACTGGCACATTTTCCATTCTTCTTTGAGTCCTGCCAGTTTTCCCGCAAGATCGTCCCGACGTCCTTGGAGCGCCGTCACTTCGGACTTCAGGGCTTCATATTCGGCTTCGATCGCACTGAGTTGTGCTTCGGCTTCGGCAAGCTGCTCTTGCAATGCCACGAGCATTGCCTGAGCATCCTTTTCAGTTAGTTTTTCTTGGGCGTTCGCCACAACAGGAATAAGCAGGCAAAAAACAAAAACGAGTGAGATTATCCTTTTCATGTCATCCTCCTTATTTCATCTTCTTGCAGTTCTTGTCGATCTTTGACTGGAGTGTTCCGATTTCCTCTTCGAGGTCGATGATTTCCTGTTCCAGCGCAGCCTTTTGAGCATTGAGCTCATCGATCGCGCCTCCGAGTTCCGCTATTTTTGCCTGTGCTGCTTCCAATGCGGCTCTCGCTTCGTTAAGTGCGTCTAACGTTTCTTGTGTTGCCATTTTCGGCCCGCAACCAATGATGACAATGGCAAGAAGAAGAACCGCTAGCATCTTTTTCATAATGCCACCTCCTTAAATGGTTTCATTTAATAATAAATGATATCCAGGATTCGGACGATGTCAAGCACAATATTTCGCCGGCCAACACTGCCGAAAAGACGGAAGAATCTCATAATCCCTTGACTTTGCGTGATATCTGGCTATTATTTTCAATGCCTGTACACGTGATCGTTGTCGCTGCCGGCCAGGGAAAGCGCTTTGGCGGCGCGAAACAATTTTACCTGATCAATGGACGTCCACTCCTGTATTACTCGATCGTTCAATTTGAGAAAAACAAACATATTGCGAGCATTACCGTCGCCGTGCCAAGGCAAACTGTGAACACGGTCAATAAGTGCATCCGGGAATGGGACATGCATAAGATCCAGCAGGTCGTTGCCGGCGGCAAACGACGCCAGGATTCAGTCAATAGCGGATTGCAGGCTATCCGTGCGCGCCGCGGAATCGTTGTGATCCATGATGGAGCCCGGCCCTGCGTATCCCAACGGGTCATTACGCGTGGTTTGCAGTTGTGCCGGCGTTACAAAGCAGTGATCTGCGGCCTGCCGGTATGTGATACCGTTAAATATGTACAGAAGAATCACGTAAAACATACGCTCCCGCGCACACATCTGTATACCGTTCAAACGCCGCAGTTTTTCGATCTCGCAACGCTTAGATTCGCGTACGACAAGGCAGGCGGGAATGGCAATTACACTGATGACGCCGCGCTCGTAGAAGCAGCCGGCATACCGGTCCACATTTTCAAGGGCGATGACGCCAATATCAAAGTAACCCACCGGCGTGACATCAAACGGATTTTCACATTACTTCAATGCAAAAAGTCATAATTCTCGGTTCCACAGGGTCCATTGGATGTAATGCGATCAAAGTGATCCGATCCCTTGGTCATCTGAAAATCGTAGGCATCGCGGCATTTAAGCAACACCGTCGGCTTGCCGATCAGATAAAGGAAATCAAACCCCGCATGGTCGGGATCATTGATAGAAATCAATATAAAGCGCTGAAAGCCGCCGGCACCAGGGTGCCGATATGCGTGGGCGAAGAAGGGGTCGGGGAAATGATCGAGCGGCTGGATGCGGATATTCTTATCTGTGCATTTGCCAGCGCCCTTGGCATCCACGGTATCATAAAGGGGATCGAAAAACGCATGCGCATCTGTCTCGCGACAAAAGAGATTCTGGTAAGTTTTGGTGATATCCTGATGAAAAAAGTTAAACAATACAAAGCGCAGCTCTTCCCCATTGACAGCGAACACAGCGCGATCTTTCAATGCCTTGAAGGCCGTCACCGAAAACACGTGAAAGCTATCATCCTCACCGCCTCGGGCGGGCCATTCTTCAAACGATCATTGAAGAATGTGACAAAAGCGGATGTGCTCAAGCACCCGGTATGGAACATGGGCAAGAAAATAACCGTTGATTCTGCGACCATGATGAACAAAGGATTAGAGGTTATTGAAGCCCATCACTTGTTCGACATGCCCCCGGATAAGATCCGCGTTGTCATACATCCCGAAGCGCTCTGCCATTCGCTGGTCGAGTTCATCGATGCCTCGATCCTCGCGCAGTTTTCGTACCCGGATATGCGGTTGCCGATCCAGTATGCCCTGACCGCACCGCAGCGGCGTTCCTCATGCATCAAGCATTTAAACGTTAGTTCAATCAAGTCCCTTCACTTCTTCCCTCCCAACCTGAAGAAATTCCCGTGTTTACAATACGCGTACGAGGCTTTAACGATTGGCAAGAGCATGCCCGCTGTGTTGAATGCCGCGAATGCAGCATGTGTTGAAATGTTCCTTAAAGGCAGGATATCATTCCGTGAGATACCGAGGATTATATACAAAACCATGGCGCTTCACTCCCCCTGTAAAGGAACGATTGAAGATTACCGGGCAGCTGAAGCCTGGGCAAAACAAACCGTCAGGAGAATCACATGCTGAATTTTCTATTGTACTCTTTGTTGCCGTTTCTATTTATACTTGGATTCTGTATAACGATCCACGAGTTCGGTCACTTCATTATGGCAAAACTATTCCACATCCCCGTGGAAAAATTCTCAATCGGGTACGGTCCGCCGATCATACGAAAAAAGATCGGAGAAACTGATTTTCGTATCGCATACTTCCCTTTGGGTGGATATGTCAAAATGACCGGAGAAGATGAGGGCGAGATCATTCAGAAAAAGAAGGAGATCCTGCATACGATTGAAGATAAAAACGAAATACCGGTCCATGAGCCTGAGATACCTTGTATTCCGGATTGCCAGGATAATAAACCAAACTTTTACGATGCTCCCATAATCGCCCGTATTCTCGTGATTTTCAACGGTCCATTTTTTAATATCCTCTCGGCGTTCTTTGTCTTCTTTTTAATTTTTCTATTCTATGGTGTGGTCATTACTCCCTATACTCGTATTCAACTTGAAGAAAACAGCCCATTTGCCGCAATGGGTTTTCAATCGAATGACAGTATCGTAAGTATCAACGGCGAGGCCGTTGCAAGCTGGGAAGATATCTGGACCTTTATTGAAGAGGTTCCTGGACACGATGTGGAAGTACTTGTTATCAGGGGCATTGAAGAACACCTTATCCGCACTACTATTGAACCGTCAATGGAAGGAATAGC
>JAFGPO010000128.1 GCA_016936155.1 Caldifarciminota bacterium | reverse complement strand
TATGCACTCAACTCACGACCCAGAAAATGTCTGCGCTTCAGAACACCGTTCGAGGTTCTCAATCAGTTAACTGGTGTTGCACTTGCTGGTTGAATGTGGGATTAAACAGGCACCCTTCGGTAAGATTATTTTTGATTTAAATCGCGTTCTTGACAAACAGGTGGTCGCGTAGTATCATTTATCATGAATAGGGTTCGTTACCGAATTTCAACAGTGAACGGGACAACCTCTAGCTCAAGTAATATGAATTCAGTTCTGATCCCGTCTCCATCAAAAGATAGGGCAAGAGGAGAAGAGGAGCTTTGAGAAAAATCGAATGTACGAACAAGGGGGTTTAGTTGATATCTATAGGTTAGAAGATTGTTTCAAGGAGGTATAAATGAAATACGTAGCATACACCTTGATTTGTCTAACGTGTTATTTAACGACAGCTTCTGCACAGGCTCCGACAGGCATCTATGGTTTTGTTTATAATAATAATAGCCAAAAGGCAGGATCACAGCTTGATTACATCTATATCTATAATACAAGTGATCAAAATGACAGCGCCTTCTATCATTATAATCCTACAGACAGTAAATATGTTACCAATGATACCTACGGACTTTATGATGGTATATGGCGTCTGCAAGGCGAAATCACAAATGGTGAGACAAAGTACTGGTCCACATGGTATGTGGTGGCTTGGGAATACCCCGACTATACACAGCAAGATCTTCATTGCACAAGTTCTGTGAGACCACTGTGGTGTCCTGATAAGTAAATTAGTCTCTCAATGGGGTGGGCGTCTATAACCCAACCATCTTCTTTATGGCATCATTTACTTTGTTCTTAACAATCTACAATAACTTCTTGTTATTATGAACTTGTTGTGTAGTAAATATATATTCTCAAAAAGTGAGGTATTTATATAGCATTATTATATTTTTTTCTTCAATTACCGCCTATCGGATATCATCCGGGTTGGCCGATGTCATATCCTGTTGAAGCTCGAGTATCAACTGGGCTTTCTTTTGCCGACATCAATGGCGATGGCAATTGCGAAGTTCTATCACAGATCATGTACACCGAGGATAAAATTGGAACGCTCTTTGTATATGATCACCAAGCTAATAGGTTGTGGACATTCAGTAATGACACAATTGTCTGGTTACCTGCGTTTGGCGATTTGGATGATGATAATATCGATGAAGTCATTGTGGGTACATCTAAAGGCCTTTATGCTTTTGATGGTGATGGATCTTTAATGCCTGACTTCCCAATATCCTATCCTGGATGTTACTGCATAGAAGTATCAATAGCTGATGTTAATTTAGATGATTCACTCGATATAATATATTTTGTGGATTGGGACGGTGATAGTGTTCGGCTATACGTGTCAGATAAACATGGACAAGCACTGCCAGGTTGGCCAATCACAACACCAGAATATTTCTATACCCACCCAGCTGTGGCAGATATTGATAACGATGGATATAAAGAAATTCTATATAATACGTGGGCAGATTCTTTACACTGTTACAGGTATGATGGTTCTCGTCAACCGGGTTTTCCAGTACCTTGTCTTCTAACACCAGAATGTGGACCAAGTGAAATTATACTATGTGATTTGGACCACGACAACTATCTTGAAATACTCATTGGATCATGTACAGCATGGGCTGATACTGGATGCCTGTACATATATCGTCATGATGGCTCAATGCAACCTGGTTGGCCTGTATACTTTTCAGAAAACATTGTTTTCCATCCTGATCAATATCATTTCGCGGTTGGCGATCTGAATAACGACCAGGATATTGAAATTCTTATCACGGGCACGGGGAGCGGATTACGCATCCTGGACAGAAATGGGCACTATCTCCCGGGTTCAGGACAAAGGTACAGTTGGGGTGCGATGAATCCGGTGATCGCAAATATCGATTTTACACCCGAAAAAGAATTTGTTGTGCAATCGGGTAACGGACGCACTTCAGCTTTCTACTACAACGGCGAACTATGTAAGGGATGGCCGATTCAATCACAGGGGCATGTTAATTACTGGAACTCCATAACGATCGACGACATCGATAATGATGGAATTATCGAATTGGGAATTGTTGCGGGAGCAACAGGTAAGATACTACATGTCTGGGATCTTCACGGTAGTCCAGTTGATATTGAGTGGGGTCGTCCATATTTTGATTTACAAAGAACTTGTCACTATCGATGATGTTGAATATTATACTGTTCCTTACAGCGTTTTGGCCAGTTAACGGTCTGGCCGTGTATGATGGAGACAGCGACCAGATCAATGCCAATATTGTCAGTGACAATGCATGGGGTGTGTTTTACTGTTGGGATGACAAACGCAGTGGTGATTACGATATCTACATCCAACATATTGATAGTGCGGGGTCATTGCTGTGGAATCCACAGGGAATTCCTGTCTGTTCGGCACAGAATGATCAGTTTATTATGGATGTTGTTGAGGACGGCGTTGGTGGTATCCTTGTCTGCTGGCTTGATGCCCGCAGCGGTTCTGATTTTGATCTTTATGCACAGCGAATAGACGCAAATGGTACTATGCTATGGGGACAGGGTATTGCAGTATGTGATTTTGCCGGTGCGCAATATTGTACCGATATAATTTCGGATCAACATCAGGGTTTTATCGCCGTTTGGCAAGATTATCGAGGTAGTTCCGCTGATATATATGCACAACGTATTGACAGTGCAGGCAACCGATGTTGGACTGTAACCGGTCTGCCGATATGTACTGTAACCAATGACCAATCTCGTCCAAAATGTATCGCACACGGCGTCGATAACTTTGTGATCAGCTGGGAAGATAGAAGAAGCGGCGATTATGATATTTATGGTCAGAGAATAGATTTAAGCGGAACAACTTACTGGACCGTGAATGGAAAACAAATGGTAGCTATAGCCTCACACCAATTCAGGCATATCTTAGCATCTTCATCTGATAGCCATTTTGTATTAGTGTGGGAAGACAGCCGCAATGGCCCAGCTGATATCAATCTCTATGCTCAAAAATATGACTGGCAGGGATACCCTTTATGGGGTGCAGGGGGTATTGTTATCGACAATGGCATTGAATCTCAGCGAGATGTCCATCTGGCGCGGGATGGCTTGGGTGGTCTTTTTATCTGCTGGAGTGATATTCGGAATGCAGATATATTCTGTCAGCATCTGGATAGTTCGGGAGCGGTTATCTGGGAAACCCTTGTTACAACCGGCACATGGTTATATCATCAGCCTCGGGTTGTTGTCAATGATTCAGACGGTGTAATTGTACAATGGAATGGTGTAAACAATGAAAATATGTATGCTCAAAGTCTGGATAATTTGGGTAACGCAATGTGGCAACCTTCAGAAGGTGTTCCAGTATGCACGTTTACCAGGAATATGAGTTATAATATCATAACGGATAATCAAAGTGGTTTCTATACGGCTTATAGTGCGAGGGATTCCATTTCCTTTGATTATAACGGCTATTTACAGAGAATCTACTATGACGGTTCACCTGCAATATTGGGAAATCGCTCCCAGAGAGTTGCAGGAATAAGTATTTACCCGAATCCTGCTGTAGATAATATCACTTTTAATTTACCTACTGAAGTGTCTGTCGTTAGAATCTATGATGTATTAGGCAGAGAAGTTTTTTGCAGAACACTCCACAAAACTTCCTTCCAGTGGAATTTCTCAAACAAAAAGATGACTATATTACCAACCGGTGTATACTTCGTGCAAATTGAAGTAAATGACTTAAGGTCCGCCTATAAGATAGTTAAGTTAAAATAAAAGGCTCTTCAGGGTTTGCTGTGGGTAAAAATGATAGTTGACATGTATTTTCGCTATATTCAGAGCGGGGTTGGTGCGTTGTCAAAAAAACAAAGTGTTCGGTTTGTGATACCAGCCACCGCGTCTTCTATGATCTGCGGTGGCATCGGGTGCGGGATCTGGATGCTGGTGGGATGTGTATCTATCTGGAGTTTGAGTATCGTCGGGTGTTGTGCCGTGAAACAGGAGATGATGCCTTGGTTGGCGGGTTCCGGGCGTTTTACCAAGCGGTTTGAGCGGGTGATCGGCCGGCAATGTCGGGAGTTGTCGGTTGCCCGGGTGGCCCAGATGAACAATCTCGGTTGGGATCAGGTGCGGCGCATTGAGAAGAACTACATGCGGGATTTATTGGCTCGGCATCTTTTACCGAGGCGTTTGCGGGCGATCGGGATTGACGAGATATCAATCCGGAAGCGTCATACCTATGCCGGGATGGTTGATCGTCACTGGGACGGCATTGCTGCATATTGCCGTCCTGAGAACAAAGTATCACTGGGATTTGTTGAGGGGTTAAACAACAAGATCCGTGAGATCCAACGCCGGGTTTATGGCTTGCGTGACGAGGAATATCTCCGTCTGAAAATCCGCACCTGCATGCTTCCGGAGATCTAAAATGGCTCAAATCCACCCACTCACTTTGGAGAAGACCCTCTTTTAAATATCATAATGTATGATGCTCAGTAATTATACAGCAAAATGTACAAAAATAAAATCCGGCTACATGGGGCAACTCATTGAGTGGTCTGAAGTCGTCACAGAAGGAAACACCCTGGAAAACTGCCGAATGATGCTCAGGGATGCCTTACAGGAAACGGTAAAGGCGTATAAAAAACAATCTAAGGAGATTCCTGTTGGCAGAGCGCTTACTGAAAATTCCTGCTGAATCCTCTCCAGCTTGACAAAATAGGGTGCTACATCTATAATGCTCAAGGAGGTGCCATGAGCATTGTTCTTTTGGTATTTTTGATCTATCTGGTCGGCATGGTGATCGTCGGTATCGTGACTGCCCGCCTCGCGTCAAAATCAATCGACGATTTCATCCTTGGCGGCAGGAAAATGTGGACCCCGGTCATCGCCCTGTCGGAAAAAGGCACGGACATGTCAGCCTGGCTTCTGATCGGTCTGCCGGGACAGGCATTCAAGATGGGTCTGGGCGCGATCTGGGCCGGCATCGGCGTGTGGGTCGGCAGTCTGTTCAACTGGCTCGTGATCGCCACGCCCCTGCGCAAACTCGCCGGGAAATACAATGCCTTGACCCTGCCTGATTACTTTGAATCGCGGTTCAATGACACCTCGCATTTATTGCGGATAACCGCTTCTTTTTTAATCGTGTTCTTTTTCACTCTTTATGTATCCGCGCAAGTCGTGGGCGCGGGCAAGATCCTCTCCTCAACCTTCGGCATTCACCAGACCTACGGCATGGTGATCGGTCTTTCCATTATCCTGTTCTACACCATGATGGGCGGATTCATTGCCGAGTCATGGACGGATTTTGTTCAGGGCATCATCATGGTCACAGCGCTCGTGCTTATGTGCATTGTCGGACTGGTCGCCACCGGGGGATTCAGCAATGCTTTAAGTCATGTGAAGGGCATTGATCCTTCCGCCGCATTACTTTCCGCGGGGAATACGGGCATGGCTTTGTACATTGGGCTTATCCTGGGCGGTTTAGCCATCGGGTTCGGATATGCCGGACAGCCGCACATCGTGATGCGCTACATGGCATTGAAAGACCCGAAAGAAGTGAAAAAGGCCGCGATCATCGCCATGACCTGGACGACCTTTGCCGTGGCTGGTGCGATCCTGATCGGCATACTCGCCATTCCTTTCCTGCGCGGGGAGATCACGGATCCTGAACATGTAACCCTGGCGTTCGCGGCAAAGATATTCCCGGGATGGCTGGTCGGCTTCGTTCTTGCCGCCGCGACCGCCGCCATGATGTCTACGGTCGATTCCCAGCTGCTCGTCGCGACCTCGGCGATCACCGAGGATTTCTACCGCAAGATCATTAATCCGGACGCGTCACAAAAGTACCTTGTACGCCAGGCGCGCATCTTCACGGTCGTGATCGCGGCCATTTCTTTTGTGCTCGGGCTTTTCGCCAAGAACCTGGTATACTGGCTGGTGCTCTATGCCTGGGGCGGATTGGCCGCGTCGTTCGGGCCACCGCTCATCCTATCTCTTTTATGGAAGCGCTGCACAAAAATGGGAGTGTTCATCGGCATGATTGTGGGTGCGGTCGTGATCGTAGTATGGTACAACGTGCCGGCATTAAAGAATTTCATGTACGAACTGATCCCGGGTTTCTTCCTGTCGCTCGTGGCAACGTGGATCGTGAGCCTGTTCACGAAACAGAGCGTAGAGCGTACTGCGTAAGGCGCAGGGCGACAAATACCGCAGACGCTATGATGCCGTAGGCATCATCGATTACCGTGATTAACAGAAAGATTACAGCGATATTATTCCCTGATACTCTGGTTTGCTGCTCGCTGGTTCTCTGATTTCCTGATAGGCTTGTGTTCCAAATATAAAACATTGTGATTTGAAAATTGGGATTTATTTAGTACTTCGTATTTTTATTTAATTGTAGTGGTTTGATTTATCAAGCCCTGCCCGATAAATCGGGCATATACAATGGTGAAGGTTTTAGACACGCCGTCTAAATCCTTCGCCCAGTACTTCAAACACGTCGGTGACGATGACAAATGCCTTGGGGTCGATATCCTGGACCAGGGATTTGAAAAGCGCGGTTTGTTTCTTGGTGATCACGCACATGATGACCGGGCGCTTTTCTTTTGTATACGGCGAAAAGCCGTCAAGGATCGTTACACCGCGCTTTGTCTGCTCGTAGATCTCATCAACGATCGCCTCATGTTTATCGCTGATAATGAAAAGCGCGCGCGCATAATCCATGCCTTCGAGCACGAGATCAATGACCTTGGACGAAAGGAATAAAGCAAGATAGCCGAGTAACGCTTTTTCTACACTGAGCGTGGTGAGCCCGGCCATGGTGATGACCACGAAGTCGGTGATCATGATCCACATGCCGACCGAAAGATTGCTGTGCTTGGACATAACCTGACCGATGATATCTGTGCCGCCGGTGCTCGCACCACCACGGAATACGAGTCCCAGACCCAGGCCGAGCAGGAGGCCTCCGTACAGCGCGCCGAGGATGATATTCTCGGTCGGAGAGGGTATTTTAACCGTGTACACGAAAAGATCGATGAGCAGGTTCATGATGATGATGGCGATAACGGATTTGATTGCGTATTTGAATCCCAGTGTTTTTATGGCGATCATAAAAAGCGGAATGTTGAGCGCGATTGTGATAATCCCGACCGGTGTTTTAAAGAGAAAGAATAAGACCATTGCGATTCCGGTCACACCGCCGGGTACAATCTGGTGTGGTATCAGGAATACCGAGTAGCTCAACGCGCCGATAATGCAACCTAAAAAGATGGAAAAATACTTCATGAAATGGTTATGAAAGGGGAATTAGAAGGAAATTTGGTCCTTTTTACCCTTCTTGTTCGCGGCAGAGCCCGTATCCATCTGGGCTTCACGCAAACGGGCAATGAAGATCTTCGTTTTTTCCAATTCTTTCTTTTTGGCATCGTATTCTTTATCGAGTTTTTGCTTCTCTTCGTGAAGTTTCTTGATCGAAGTCTTCAATTCATCGTTTTTTGCCACGTAGAGCGCGGTTTCTTTCTTCTTTTTCTCTAGTTCCGCGAGCTCTTCTTTGCACTGCGTGAGTTCCTTCATGGTTTTTTCTTTTTCGTCGATATCTTTATTGATCTCAACGAGTTCCTGCCGCCGTTTGTCGAGCTTGGCAAGCATGTCATTCTCCAGCACCTTGGCGTTCTCGATTTTGCCACCGATCTCAGAATACTGAAGTTTTAGATCCTCCAATTTCTTTTCGAACACTCCAGTTTTGTTCTCAAGCATGGCTAACTCACTCTGGTATGAATCGCGCTTTTTTAGAAGTTCTTTTGTTTCTTTGTTCAATTCTGCTTCTGCTTTTTCTTCTTCCGCCTCAAGTTTCTCAAGTTTCCCTTCCAGGCTGCTGATTTTTTGTTCCCGCTCCTTTATCTTTCCCTCAACAAGAGACAGTTCTTTCTTCCGGGTATCGAGCAATTGCTTGATCTTTTCGTCCTGTTCGATCGCCAGCTTGATGTCTTCATATTCCTCTTTCATTTTTGGGAGAGACCCCATGATTTCGCGGTGTTCGCTTTCGATCGTTTTGAACTTTTCCTCGTTTTTATCCAATTCTGCGGTGATCTTGTCCAGTTCCTTCTGTTTCGCACTGATTTCTTTTTCAAGGGACGTGTTCTGATCAGTGAGATCATTGACGACCTGCTCCAGTTTTTTAGCCTGCGGTTCCAGTTCCTTGAGCTTGTTCTTTAACTGCTCGATGGAAATGCCGAGTTCAGAAGCCTCTTGCCGGCGCTTATCAAAGTCCTCTTTGATCATTTCATATTCTGGTTCGATCTTCCGCAATTCCTTTTCTTTAGCCTGTAGTTCTTTCACGGTGGGCTCAAGACTATCATGCTGTTCCTGAAGTTTGGCGATCTTTTCGTTGAGTTTTTCGAGATCTTTGCTCGCTTTGGCAATATCCTTTTCGAGCTGGGAGTTCTCTTTCTTGCTTTCCTTGTATTTCGCATCAAGGTCCTTGAAGGACGATTCGAGGTCCCCGCATTCAAGCTGGTACTGCGAGATGTTCGATACCAGTTCCGCCTCTTCCTCTTTCATCGCCTTAAGGTCTTCGGCGACTTTATCGTGCTCCTGCTTGAGTTTAGTGAATTCCGCGTTCTCCTTCTCCAATTTCTCTTTTTGTTTGGTGTAAGAATCGATCTCCTTCTCGAGATCCTCAAGGAATGTCGTGTTCTCGTCGATGTCGGCTTTCAGTTTAGTCAGGGCAGCAGTGAGCTCCGGTTCTTCTTTTTTGTACTGCGCGATCGTTTGTTCGTATTCATTCTTCTTCGTTGTGAGAGTGTCGGTTTCCTGGCGTAGTTGTTCGACCGCGTTCTCTTCTTTCTCTTTGGTTTTCTTGATCGTATCCAGTTCCTTGCCGAGCGCGCTTTTTTCTTCATTCATAATCTTCAGATCTTTTTCTGTTGTCCGAAGATCAGCCAGCGCATTGCGCAGCGTATCTTCAAGTTCCTGGTAATCGTCCCGCAGCTTATCAGTCTTTACTTTTACAGCGTTATACTGTTTTTCCTGCTCATTCTGGTTTTTAAGTTTCTTGTTGAGTTCTTTTTCGAGCGTATTCACTTCTTTGTTCATTTCATTATACCGGGACTTCAGATCGTTCAACAGGTCCTGGTGTTTATCACGCTCGTTCTTTATCTTGTCGACGTCCCGCGTCAAGTCTTTTATGCTTTTTTCCAGATCCGAACGTTCCGACTCCAGCCGCGAGACATCCTTATGCGTGGATTCGACCCTTTGGGCTTCTTTATCAAGAGAGGTGATGCTGGCCTGCATCTGCTTCTGTTCCTTTTTAAGGTCTTCAGCCTTTTTCGTAAGGTCCTCGACCTCGGACGCGACATCCATTTGCGTTGCATACGCCGCTGCGATCTTATCCTCAATATCCTTCAGTTCTTTCTTTTTTGCTTCAATTTCTTTTTCAGTCTCTTCCATCTGTCCAAGTTTTTGTTCAAGATCGGCTAAGATGTCGATGTCATCATTCTTTTTGGCCATAACACCTCCTATGATACCAGGGGAGCGGGATGATGGTCATTCGTGTCCCGCCGAGATACACTGGTACGAGCGGGCCGCGGTGAATACACGTGAGGAACGCGCAAAAACCCTAGTGGATGCGGTTTGAATCCTATTATCTCTCTGCGCACCGCGATATTCTGCAAACGGTGGTAGAGGAACAGACAAGGCGCCTGGTCGATGATCCGTTGTTCAATTTCCCGGTAGAGTGCGGTCCGTTTTTCAACGTTCCTGGTCTTGCGCGCAGTGTCCATAAGCGCGTCGAGCTGGTCTGATCCAAAGAAAAACATATTGCCGGACCGTCCCTGTGAGCTGGAATGGAATAGTGTATAGACGAAGTTGTCCGGATCCCCGTTATCTCCAACCCATCCTCCGAATGACAACATAGAATCACCGCTATATTGTTTGGTAAGCAGCTCATTCCACGGCATAGGGTTAATATTAACTCTAATACCGACGTCTGTCAAGCATGCTTTTACGAATTCAGCCCGCCGCAGTACCGACGCATTGTCACGGGCATCGAACGTGTAGACGTCTGGAAGACCGTTCGGATAACCGGCCTGGGCTAAGAACGCTTTTGCCTGCTGCACATCGTACGCATAGCCTTTTACGTTCGGGTTTGCTACATTCACGGATGGGGGGAACAGCCCCCTGGCGGGTATCGCGTTCTGCGGGTTGAACCGCTGGACCATGGTCCGGATATCGATCGCATGGCACAATGCCTTTCTTACCAGGACATTGGTGAAGGGTGCTTTACGGCAGTTCATGACAAGATATTGTACTGATAATTCCGGAATGGTCTTCAGGATATGGGGTTGTTCGCGTGAGATCGTGCGGAGAACCTCTCCGGTCGCATGGAATATATCGATCAATCCTTTTTGAAATGCCGGATATCGTGCCATTTCCTCTTCTATGATCGAAAAATGAAGTTCGTCGATAGGCGGCCGACCCTCGAAATAGTGTACATTTGCTGCAAGCACCAGGTGCGCGCCCTGCTCATACTCAACCAGACGGAACGGACCGGCTCCGATCAACAGGGTATCGATGATATACGGATCGGCGATGTTGGTGGCGCAGTTGGCAAGAATTGGCAGGAATGGATATTCAAGGCGCAGCTGGAGCGTTCTCTCGTTGAGGATGTGGATACCAAGGGCGCTGCGGTCCTTGGTCGCAATGAATTCTTTTGCTCCTTCGATCATGTCAAAAAGGCTGAAATTGGGTCCTTGAAGAGCATTGATGAAGCCCTCTTTGATCGCTTCGATCATGAGTGGTTTTCCATTCTGGTACTTAAGATCGCTCCGTAATGTGAACGTATACACGAGGCCATCATCGGATATCGTGTAATCCTCGCACAGCGCCGGGATCACATCCACGCCTTCACCGAATTGGAATAGACCGCAGCTCATATTACCGATTACCTGGTGCGATGTAATGTCGGTTTTTTTATCCGGGAGCAGCGTGATCGGATCATTGGTCAGACACAGGGTGATCTTCGTACGCGTCCGGCCGAGCGCCGGTCCATGTTCATATCGTGGAGCCTGTGCCGTAAACGACCCGGTGATTTCCTGGATCGTCGAGGTGATCGTCTGGAATCGCTGCCAATCATGTTCCAGGATCGTATTATTCTTATAGAGGTCTTCAGCCGAGCGCGCAATATGCGCGATCTGCTTATGTTCTTCAATAAAAACCCGTACGATATCATCAAGAAATAGTTTGATTTTGGAGTAATCCGGGTATTTCAGTTGTTCGGGTCTTATCATTTCGCGTTGTGTCCTGAGGAACTGAATGTTCTTTTTCAGTTGTGCGAGTTTTGGCGCGAATAGCGCGAACGCCTGTTCGGTTTCTATTTCAAGGTCCACGAAATTCTGGACGATCGGACCGATGATATCCTGATACTGCATGCTTCGTCCTTCTTCGATGCGTGCGAACGTGGTTAATGTTTTCAGTTTGTTGAAGATCTTCGTGGTCGATCCCATTAATGTTTCGATCTTCTGAACCTCAGCGTGCAAATTAGCACCAAGACCATGGAGGTGTTCGTACATTGTCTGCGCCTTACCTAGAAAATCGAGGATCTGTTGGGCAAGAGAATGCACCTCGTTCATACCGGTCCCCACATAGTCCCGGTATTGTGTGATATCCTGAACGGATGCATTCAGTGTCTTGACCTGTTTTTCCATGGAGAGGATGCTTTGAAACACTTCGCTGGAAAAGACCGGGAGTTTTTTAACATTCATGAACCGGCTCGATGAACGGATACTTTCCTGCAAATAGTGATCATAGTGGTGTTGGATCGCAGGCCGGCGTTCTTGATCGTGGGGGAGTTCCTCGGTTCCCGCGGCCAGCATGTTATGGAGTGTATTCACGATATGAGCCTGGGACTGGATGTGTGAACAGCGGATCGAGAGATCGTCAATAGCCGTGAGCGACAGAACCATTTGTCCTTTAAGGGTGCTGAGACCGGTGTCGATATTCGCCTGCAACGCGGTGCTAAGAGCGCTATTTTCCTCCACACGTTTTACGATCGCCTGGAGCGTTGTGGTCGCGTTGTCAATCGTCTCAAGCGTCTTTAATGACGTGTCAAAAAGATGGCGCGACCATTCGGAAAGGTCGATGACCGTATCGAGCTCCTGGATAACCGGCAAGGCCACTTCTTCCAGATCCTTGAGCACGCTACTGAAATCATGGAAAGGAAGCTGTGCTTGTTTTGCCAATGAGAGACATTCTGTTGCAATGATCCCCAGACCCTTGCCTTCACGCTTCGCGTGGTACGCCCTGATCTCAGTATTTTTTGCCAGGTGACCGAGCGTCTGCGCAGAAGAAATGAAGGATCCGGCATTTTCATGCAATGCTACGAGCAGATCGGTTATTGACTGCAAATGATCCTGGACCGATTCCATGTGAAGAGCGATGGTCTCTACGGTCTGTTTGTAAGATGCATGCATTTTCCTGACATTGGTGATGTCGTGCTGTAATGAAGCGGAGTATTGCTGCATGATCTTGAGCAATTCATTCCCGCGGGAAAAGAGGTCAAACAGCGATTCGAGCCGCTGCGTGAGGTCGATCAAAGCACTGTTCTGTTGTGTTAAATGCCGGGAAATATCATGGACGCATTTACCCAGGTCATTGGTTCTTTGTACATACGGTAGTGCATTTTGCATAAGCTGGTAATAGCGGCGAAGGGATTCGAACCCCTGACACAGAGATTATGATTCTCCTGCTCTGCCAGACTGAGCTACGCCGCCTCAGGGGAAAGTATACATATTTAACCATAAGTGTCAACACGAATATGGAAGGGCTTTTCTATTGACACCATATACGTACGTGTTATACTACGAGCATGAGGATCCCGGTCCGCCTGAAATTCAGCATCCTGATATTTCTTCTGATATTCGTGATCACCGGGGTCACGTTCTGGTTCACGCTCGACCGGGTCCGCACCGCCCTCACCGGCGAGATCAGACTGCAGGGGGAACTTGTCGCGCAGATACTCACCCTCAACGCCGAAGATCCGTTGATCAGCAACGACGACCTGAACCTGACGCGCCTGGTAACCGATGCCGTGAAGAACGAAGGCGTGGTGTTCGCCTGCATCGTCGATAACAACGATATCATCCGGGCGCACAACAATATCGACCTTGTCGGAAAATTTCTCAGCGTCTTTTCGATCCCGGAAGGGTTTTACACGGTCGCCCTGCCAATCCTTGTTGCCGGGAAAAAAGAAGTGGGCCGCGTGTTCGTGGGTATCGATACGACGCGCATTAGAACGATCACCCGGAACATGCAGATCGTCCTCATTGTGATTTCGATCGTTGGTCTTTTTGTCGGAATATTGGGAGCGCTTTTATTGTCGAATTATCTTACCAGCCCTATCCACGAACTTGTAAAAGGTGTTGAGGCGATCGCCAAGGGTGATCTTGCCCAGCAAATCGCGAAACGATCGGATGATGAGATCGGCGACCTGACCGATGCATTCAACCAGATGGCGCAGAGTCTGTACGAGAAAGAACAGATCAAGGATGCGTTCCGCCGGTATGTATCGCACCAGGTCGCGGAAGAGATCTTTAAGAACCCTTCACAGTACTTTGAAACCCTGAAAGGCACGAGAAGAAAAGTGACCGTGTTCTTTGCCGACATCCGGGGATTCACCCCGATGGTCGAGCGGTTACCCGCGGATGAGGTCATTGCATTCCTCAACGATGTGCTCACGAGCATGACTGACGTGATCTTTGCCCATGAGGGCACGATCGATAAATTCCTGGGGGACGGCTTGATGGCGATCTTTGGCGCGCCGATCACGCATCCGGATGACCCGGACCGGGCGGTCCAGGCCGCGATCGATATCCAGCGCTCCATTGAGAGCATGAACTGCGAGCGCATAAAGCAGGGGAAAGAACCGATCCACGTCGGCATCGGTATCCACACCGGCGAAGTCGTGGTCGGGAATATCGGGACTAAAGACCGTCTTGACTATACAGTGATCGGTGATTCGGTGAATCTTGCGTCCCGCTTGCAGTCCGTCGCAAGCGGCGGCGAGATCATCATATCAGAACAAGCCTTTCAGGAATGTTCGCTTGAATGCAAATTCTCTGAGCCGATGCTGATCAAGGTCAAGGGCAAAGAAGAACCTCAGAAGATCTACCGGATCTACCACTGATCATCCGATGATCAGGCCGAATGCCGCGCCCGCCAGGATGAGCAATGCCGGTTCAATGCGTTTGAACAACATAATGATGAGGACCGCGACGCCGAATATGCCGTAAGGAATAGAAAGCCAGTTAAGGCTTACGAACAAGATCCCGGTGGTCAAAAGAATGGCGACGACGGCTGATTTGATCCCGGAAAAGAACGAAAGCACATACGTGCTCATACGGATCCGTTGATAAACACGAACAAGAATAAGAAGCATAATAAGTGACGGTAGAAAAATACAGATGCTGGCAATGAGCGCGCCGGGCAGACCCATAACCTTGAAGCCCACGAACGTTGCGGTGATCGCTACCGGACCGGGTGTCATCTGGCCAAGAGCGAACCCATCAATGAATTCACTGGGGGTAAGCCATCCATACACGGTGCAGACCTCATTCTTGATGAACGGTATCGCGCCGTACCCGCCGCCGAAGATGATCGCGCCGATCTTCAGGAATACCCATGCAAGCTCAACCGCGGTTCTCCAGTCGAATACAAAGAGCGGGACGGCCAGGAGCAAGGAGCGGCGAGCCGGCATGCGATCGAGAACGATTCGGAACAAACCGCAGATTAGTACGGTGAGGATGGGATCGAACTTGAGAAGAAAGAGCGCGCAGGCGCACACGAAGATGATCACCCCTTTGATATCTCTGATAAGCACCTTGCCCATATCATAGCTCGCCCACAGCACGATTGCCGTAATAACCGCGCCGATCCCGTGGAACACCCGGGTAACGCCAGGCAGGGTTTGATACGTCATGTACAGGTAAGAGAGAATACACATGAGCACGAATGATGGGGTAAGGAGAGCGATCGCCGCCGCGATCGATCCTCTGACACCAAAGAGGTGGTACCCGATGTATTCGCAGTAATTCGGAATAAACGGTCCAGGGAGCATTTGTCCGATCGCAACACCAGTACACAGGTCATCATCTGTAATGTACTTTTTACGCTGCACGCATTCATGTCGCAGAAGCGCCAGCATGCCGATGCCGCCGCCAAAACCGATCAGGCCGATCTTGAAGAGCGACCGGGCAAAATCCCTTAAGCGTATGGACTTAGTTAAGGCTTCCAGTTCTGTATCCCTGCAAATCGAGTGTCGGATATTTGAATCCCAATCGTTTGAAATAGCGTGCGATTTTTGCATGGAATCGAATAAAGCGCGGAAAATCCTCAGGGAGCATTTCGATCCGGACGATTAGCGAGTGGTCCCGGACCCGTACGAGCGAAAAACCCAGATGATGAAGGTAGGTTTCAGCCTGGTGGATCCGCTTTAGAATGCGTGGTGTGATCCTGATGCCGTACGGTATACGCGTTGCCAGACAGGCGTTCGCAGGTTTGTTCCATGCCGCAAGGCGGTACTTTTTTGCGAGCGTGCGGATCTCGGGTTTCGTCACTCGGGCAACGATGAACGGAGAGATGATCTTAAGCTCCTTGAGCGCGCGAAGTCCGGGGCGGAAGTCCCTTGTGTCGCTGTAATTGCTCGCATCCATGACCGTAGCCTGATGTTTTTTTGCGATCGATCGAATATGGTTGAGCATGCGGCGCTTGCACCGGTAGCAGCGGTCGCGGTTGTTTGCCGCTATTTTCTTGTCCCGCAGTAGCAATACCTGCGTGACAATATGTTTCACGCCCAGTTCGCGTGCGAGCCGTTGTGCCTGCATTATTTCATCCGGACCACAAAAAGGTGATGAAACCGTGATCGCGAGGACGCGATCCGGTATGATCCTCTGTGCGATCGCGAGCAGGAGATTGGAATCAATGCCACCGGAAAGTGCGACCATGACACGTTGTTTTGTTTTGATAAGGCTCTCTACTCTTTTGAGTTTTTTCACCAATGTTCGAGATGCCATGTTCGATCCTTGTGTGTATTGTATCTGTAGAAGATGTGTATGTAAAGCGTTATGTGGTTATCGCATTACAGTAAATACGGCAGGAACTCCTCGCTCACGGGTGGTTTTTTGACCCAGCGGGCAAGTTCTTCTTTATTATCATAGATGATGACCGTCGGTATGTCGCTCACCTCATTGAATGCTCCTTCGGTCAGACCATCGATCGTTTCCATATCATAGTA
>JAFGPO010000127.1 GCA_016936155.1 Caldifarciminota bacterium | reverse complement strand
TTGGCGACAGATTGGAAAGAACAGAAGCATGAAGCATGCGGTGGATAAAATAGTGTGGAAAGTGGGGGGCTGACCCCAATTCCCCCTATCTCGCATATACGTGCATAGTGTATTTGACCGGGTCGAGAGTTTCGTATTTAGTGCGTAGGGTTTATGGTCAGCGATATAACCAATGACTGCTCTTGATTTGTAATACGAGATGGGTAGTATAAGGGGATGTTTCAGACAGAGAAGTACGATATCATCGTGATCGGGGGGGGACATGCCGGGATCGAAGCCGCGCTTGCCCCGGCTCGCATGGGCCACAGTGTTCTCCTGGTTACGTTGAGCCTCGATACGATCGGTCATATGTCGTGCAACCCTTCGATCGGCGGCCTTGCCAAAGGCCATCTTGTGATGGAAATTGATTCCCTGGGCGGTCAGATCGGCATGCTTGCTGATGCCACGGCAGTGCAGGTGCGGATGCTCAACCGATCCAAGGGGCCGGCCGTGTGGTCGCCGCGCTCGCAGAATGACCGGGTATTGTACGCACAGCGTGCCCAACAGGTCATTCAGGCGGAACCCAATATAAGGATCGTGGAGGGAGAGGTGGATGCCCTTGTGGTGGAGCACCACCGCATTGTCGGCGTGCGCACCACTGCCAATGGTGAATACAGAGCCGCTGCGGTGATCCTCACGACCGGCACGTTTCTCAATGGTCTCCTGCACATCGGCATGGAAAGTTTCCCGGGCGGACGGCTTGATGAATCCTCCGCTTCGCATCTCAGTGAGTCCTTACGTGCGCTTGGTTTAAACCTGGGGCGCCTGAAAACCGGCACGTCTCCCCGGATCGCGAAGCAGACAGTGGACGTCACAGGCCTGCGCCGGCAGGATGGTGATGAGGAACCATTCACCTTTTCGTTCCGTACGGCGGAACCGGTGAAAGAACAAGTACCATGTTATATCACCCATACCAACAAGAGAACCCATGAGATCATACGCAGGAATCTGGACCGTTCGCCATTATACACGGGCAAGATTACCGGAACAGGACCACGGTACTGCCCGTCGATCGAAACCAAGGTCAAGAGATTCCAGGATCGTGATTCGCACATGGTGTTCATTGAACCGGAAGGCCATGAATCGGATGAATACTATCTTAATGGACTGGCAACTTCGTTGCCACGCGATGTGCAGGTCGACATGCTGCATACCATCCCGGGCCTGGAGCATGTTGAAATCACGCGGTACGGGTATGCGGTCGAGTATGATTTTGTATATCCGATACAGCTCAAGCCCACGCTTGAGACCAAAGCGATCGAAAATTTATTTTGTGCCGGTCAGATCAACGGGACATCCGGATACGAAGAGGCTGCGGCACAGGGTATGATCGCGGGTATCAATGCGGTGTGCAATATACGGAAGATTGATCCTTTTATTCTGAAGCGCTACGAGGCGTATATCGGGGTCATGATCGATGATCTTACCACCAAGAATACCCTTGAACCGTATCGCATGTTCACGTCATTGGCAGAACACCGGTTGATTCTGAGGATCGATAATGTCGCGGACCGGCTCATGGGATATGGAGTACAGTATGGATTGGTTCGACCAGAGGAATATCACCCGTTTCAGAGCCAGCGTCAGAAGATCGACGAGATAAAGGTGCAATTAACCGCAACTTTCATTAAACCAGAGGTTTCGAACATTGTTCTAATAAAGAGGGGAGAAGCCTCGGTACCTGAAAATCGGGGCGGACAGAGTCTTATGCATATCCTGAAACGGCCAGGTATCCATATTGCCGACATCTGTAAGATGGGCGATCTGCGTCTTGACCATACTGTTGGATGGCGCATCGAGATCGAGTCGAAATATGAGGGCTACATTGAACGTGAGAACGATATGATACAAAAATTACGGGAATTGGAACGTGTGGTAATACCGGTAGGTTTTCCGTTCAGCGAAATAAGGGGCATATCGAACGAGGCAAAGAGCAAATTGACTGAAGTGCAGCCAGGCAATCTCGATCAAGCATCGCGTGTTCAGGGTATCAGTCCGTCAGATATACTCGTATTGTTGTTGCATTTGAAAAAACATGCATATGGAAAGGGTGGTCACTCGGAGGGCTTTGATAATGCAGGAATATGATGATCTCTCCGATTCGATAACGGATTTTCTCGCAAGCAAAATGCGTATCGATAGCGTGGTCCGTGGTTTGACCATGACCAAGGTGACCGGGACTCTCAATTCACCCATTGAGAGGACTATTTTAGACATAAAGTATTACTTTAATAATACACCATATACACCTATTTTTAATATGGATAAAGACCTGCATGTTGTGCAATATGGAGTTTTTAGAAAAGTTGAGCATAAACCCAAGTATTGGTTACATCTTGTATTGTTTTTAGCCACCGTGGTCTCGACGATGTTTGTGGGAACATTCAATGCCGGGGGTAATCCAATCACCAATCCAGCTGATATCCTTCTGGGTTTGCCATTTTCGCTCTCGCTCATGGCGATCCTTACATGCCACGAACTCGGCCACTATTTTGTGTCCCGGCGCGCCGGCATGATCACTACCCTGCCGTATTTCATTCCGGCACCGATCCATTTTATCGGGACATTTGGTGCGCTCATTCGCATGAAATCCATAGTCCCGGATCGTAAAACGCTTCTCCAGGTGGGCATGGCCGGTCCTTTAGCCGGGTTCGTCGTTGCCGTGCCTGTGACCATAGTCGGGATAATGCTCTCTGAAATTTCCCGGACACCTGTGGATGTTGAATACCTGCATTTGGGTGATTCTCTTCTTTTCAACTTTTTCGTGAATTGTATACATCCGAATATCCCGGAAGGGTATGACCTGTTTTTGCATCCGGTCGCCCTTGCCGGGTGGATCGGATTTCTTATCACGTCGATGAACCTGATCCCGATCGGTCAGCTCGATGGCGGACACATATCGTACAGCATTTTTCTCCGCTTGCGGAGATACAGCTACTATCCTATTATCGGCGGACTTATCGCCCTGGGATTTCTGTGGCCGGGGTGGTTTGTCTGGGCAGGTCTTGCCTTTTTCTTCGCACGGCGCGATCCGGTTATTCAGGACGCAGTGACCCCGATCTCGACACGGGATAAACTACTGGCGATCATTCCCTTGTTGATATTGATCCTGGCGTTCATCCCCATACCCATATCACTGGGTTAGGAAGCAGGGAAGCATTTTTCGTATCTCTTGACATAGCTCGCACGTAAAGGTAGAATTGGCACGTTCAAATTCAGAATATCTGGGTGGTCTTGACAATATGAGAATTATAGGTAGCATTATTAGTGAATTAGCGGAGGTAATATGAGGAAAGCCATTTTATTGTTGATCCCTTTATTGGTATTTGCACAAAATTTTGTACTTCAGAAAGACGTGCTTTCTTCCGGCGGAAGAAAGATGACATCAACTGATTATATCCTAAATGGAACGATCAGCCAGACCGCGATCGGGAGCGTGGCAGATACGGATTACCAGGGCGTGATCGGATTCTGGCACCCGCCTGAACCGTTCCCGCCCGAGGCACCGTATATCTACGTCACAAAATCCGGCAATGATGCGGTATTGACCTGGAACAAGATCACCACGGACACACTCGGCAATCCTGAGACCATGTACTACTATGTCGTGTACCGGAGCACTGACCCGGCATTCATCCCCGGGAATTCAGATTCCATTGGCATTACATTGCAGCCGGATACGACGTACACGGACGCGGGCGCGAATAGCATCGTTGTTCCAAGCTACTACTATCTGGTAAAAGCAGTCGACGTCGCCGGCAACCTGAGTAAAAAATCGAACATGGGGTATAAGTTTAACAAGGTTTTTAACGAGAATGCGGGTGCGACGAGCGACCGGAACTGGGTGAGCCTGCCCTGGCATAGCGAGTATGCGACCGCGTCGGAATTGACGGATGATTTAAGTCCGGCGGGCGAAGCGTTGTTGAAGATCACTAACCTCAAGGATGATCAGACGTTCGAGAGCTTGATCTATCACCCTGTATTAAAGTGGTATGGAACCGACTTCACTATTGATACCGGAACTGCATATGAAATGATCGGAGCCAAGGATTCCACGCTCGTTGTGGCCGGTTCGAATAATCCTGATGGATTAGTTGTTTTAAATGAGAACACTGGATCAGTAGGAGACAGAAACTGGGTAGCTATACCATATAACGTAGCGTATAGCACAATAGGTGATGTTACAGACGAATACAGCATAGATGGTCAGGCTATCGTGAAGGTAACGAATTTGAAGGACGACCAGACTTTTGAAAGTTGGATCTACCACCCAGTGTTAAAATGGTACGGTACTGATTATTCAATTACTGTTGGTCGGGGATATGAGTTCGTTGCTGTACTTGATACAGTATGGGATCCAACGGAATATACGAATCGCCTTACAGATAGCGTACTTTCAGGAGACAAGAAAATAAATAGAGATGTCGTCTGTTTCCTCGGTACTCTGACAAATGCTGACCGAATACCTGTATGGAGTGTGGCAGATACTCCTCCGACATCGTCAGTGAGCAACTCAAGCGGGATCGATTACTTAGATGTAACTGTATATTCACCAAAAAAGAGGGCATCAACATCGCAAGCGTATCGTGAAGCAGGCATTTCGCATACTGTGTATACAACGCTTAACCTTGAAGGGACTCTGCATATTTCCTTCACGGCATACAGGATCAGATACCCGGAAGATGTTTTGACGGAGAACACTGTCGGGAGTATTATCGCCCGTGAGGGAACATTCTACGTAATGACATTTGATGTTGGTAACTTCATGACACCCTGGCAAGATGGTGAAGAAGTTGTAGTATTGATCGAGGTTGCTACTACTGATGAGGTGTTCTATGATGTCAAAACCGTAAAGCTCGATCAGGGCATGGACATACAGCCGATCACGGGGATAAATTTAAAACCCGTTCCTGAAATACGCACGAACAAGGGTGTTTTAACCTGGAATGCAGAGACTAAAGAACCGGTGATCGGCTACAGTGTTTATAGCGGTGACCAACGGTTGAACGATCATATCCTCACAGGAAATGAATTTACAGCAAAGGCTGAAAACGTCATCGTCCGTCCGGTTATCAAGGGTGGTTATGAGACTGTGTTATCACCTACTGGTATACAGGAGAAACCTCAGGTCTTTACTCCGATAAGTTACTCGTTCAGTGTTTTCCCAAATCCATTTGCAGGGCAAACCGGTATCAGCTATGCTCTGCCACGAAAGGCTACTGTTGCGATCACCATTTACGATGTAAGCGGGCGGCAGGTCAAGGCTCTTGTTTCAGGATCGATCGATCCTGGTTGTTATACGGTTGAGTGGAACGGCAATGATGATCTAGGACGGGTGGCAGCCGCTGGTGTGTATTTCATTACGATCAGGACGGATGATTACCAATCACAGAAGAAAGTGATACTGGTGCGTTAGGCTGAAATATTCGTGATATCAAAAGGGGCGTACAGTGTACGCCCCTTTTTAATTCTACCGTTACAGAAAACCGTTTTCAGTCTTCTTCTTTTTTGCGCGAGTCCAGATAGGAGCCGATCAGGTATCCCAGCACAATAAGGAATATGATCATCAGAGTTCGCCAGAACCCGACGGTCGCAAATAAAAGACCAAGAATGCCCGCAACCAATGCTCCAATGATGGATTTACTGAATCTAAACATGATCTATTGTACTTAATCTCCCTTTGTTGTCAAGCCGCAGGTTGGTCGTCCCCAGGAGGTGTATCGGGTTTAGTGGGTTGTTCATGCAGTTCTTTGTTCACTACTGCGGCCGTCGCTGCTGCTTCTGCGATTATCCGGTTTTTGCTTTGATTTTCTGCCTTTTTAAGATTCTTACGCACAAAGAGTCCAAGGATAATGATGAGGATTATGACAAGCACCGCAAGAATGGTCTGAGTCAAGAGCAGGAAATCATAGAGTCCATGGAGAACCACCGCTAAAAGGATACCTTTGAACAGCAGTGAACCTTCTTTTTCCTTGTCGAATTTTGCGCGTCCGATGCAATATCCCATGACCGCGCCGAAGAACGCGTGTCCTGGTACGGCAAGGAATGCCCGAGCGATCCCGACCTGCACGCCATGCTGGAACACATAGAGGAGATTCTCAACGGTCGCAAATCCTAAAGAAGCCGCCACTGTATACACGATACCGTCCATGATCTCATCGAATTCCAATGAGCGGTAGATCCATTGTTTTACCGCAAAGAACTTCAAAAGTTCTTCGATCGGAGCGATCACGAAAAAGGACATGATAAAAGCGTGGGCAATACCGCCGGCTATCGCATCAACACCAGCTCCGATCCCGAGTTCAAGCAAGCCCGCCGGGATCACCATCACCGCGCCAAGCAGGAATATCTTGAAGATATTTTTTTTGGGCTCTGGTTCATATTTATCGCGGTGGTAGAAATACCAGAGCAGAAACAAGCATGGCGCAAGGGCGAGGAGCAATAATACTATGACCATGGAGAAAGTGTATACATTCTATGCACTGAGTCAATGATATTTAAACGGACGACCGGTTATTATTATGAATGCTGGACCACATGGTAAACCTTCTGTTCCATGTCTTCTTGAGCCTTCAAACGCCTGAGCAAAGAAGCCTGTCAGTAAATCAGGACATCGGCATGCAGGAGATCAGCACACGAGCAGACCTATTTTTTATCTGATATTCTGATACGCTGGTGTGCTGCGTGCTGATTCCGTGGTATCCTGATACGCTTCTGTTTGGTGTTTAGAATTTCAATTAGTCGCTCCCTCCTGCCTTATTCGGTTCCTATATTGATTGTTGGGTGAATATGGCTACAATGTGGCATGATAACGCTCGGGATCGAGACATCGTGTGATGAGACCGCGATCGGTGTGCTCGATGACGATACGGTGCTTGCAAATGTCGTATCATCACAAGTTGCACATTCAAAATACGGTGGCGTTGTTCCAGAGCTCGCCGCGCGCAATCATATCAAAGTGATCGTTCCTCTGACAAAAATAGCCCTTGAAATCGCGCACCTTGATGCGAAAGATGTTGATCTGATCGCCGCCACTTATGGACCGGGTCTTGTCGGCGCCCTGCTTGTTGGATTGTCGTTCGCCAAATCACTGTCGATCAGCCTTTGTAAACCATACATCGGTGTAAATCACCTTGAGGGACATGTCTATGCACTCCATGAAGTTCGTAAAGACATGCCATACCCGATGCTCGTGCTCATCGTATCCGGCGGGCACACTGAGATCATTCGGATCAACAACGAATTTGAGTATGAGACATTGGGCAGGACACTGGACGACGCGTGCGGTGAGGCGTTCGACAAAGTTGCCAAGATCATGGGATTGCCCTACCCGGGTGGACCGTATATCGAGAAACATGCGGTACAAGGATCACAGAGCACAGTATCGCTGCCGGTTCCCAGACCAAAGCCGTTTCACTTCAGCTATGCCGGTTTGAAGACCGCGGTCCTGTATTATACAAGGGAAAATCCGGAGTACAGCAGGGAAGATGTGGCTGCTGCTTTTCAGGAAGCTGCACTCGATCATCTCGTCGAAGTGGTCGAGTACGCGGTGGTGCACACCAGGATCAAAAATCTCGGCATTGTTGGCGGCGTTTCTGCCAATGCGCGTTTGCGGGAAAAGTTCAGTGAACTTGCCCGGCGTACTGCAATCACTCTGTATATTCCTGAGATACTCCATTGTACAGACAACGGCGTGATGATCGCATTAGCCGGCGCAGCGCGGTTTGTACGTTTTGGACGATCACCACTCTGTCTTGATGCGGTCGCCCGCGAATCGTTGGATACTATCAGTAGCGTAAAGCGCAGGGCGTAATGCGTCTGGCGTAAAGCGTTTATTAGATCAACCTCACAACCCAAACTTCTCCTCAGCCTTAATAGCCCTCCTGTCGTCTCATAGTCCTCTCATGTCATGTTAGAAAACATATCAGCGGATCAGGACATCAGCATGCAGGATACCAGCACCTGGAACATCAGACAGAATCCTGATATGCTGATGAGCTGATATTCTGTTCGCTGATCATCTGGTGTCCTGATATACTTTTTAATATTTGTGATTTCGATACTAGAATTTTGTTTAGAATTTCGTATTTCGATATTCGGATTTTCCCACGCCTTCTGAGGTCATATGTATTCTATCGTACTCGGCGGTTTAGGGGAGAGGTCGTAGAGCACCTTGGTGACCTGAGGGATCTCGCGGCATATCTTCTTCTGGATTTTTTCAAGCACGGTATACGGTACTTTGGTGGGAAATGCAGTGAGGGCATTCTTGGATTCCACGCTTCGTATTACGATAATATTCCCAAATGCCCGTTTGCCTTTTTTAATCCCGGTCGCGCGGTCATTCAAGAGTACGGCAAAGGTCTGAAAAGGTTTGAATCGTTTCATCCCGCTTTCCACGATCGCAGTTGCCTTACGGACGATCCTGACCCGTTCCGGCGTCACTTCTCCGACAACACGCGTTGCCAATCCCGGTCCTGGGAAGGGCATTCGTTCATATATGGATCTTGGCAGCCCCAGTGCTTTGCCGACCTTCCTTACTCCTGGTTTATAAAGCGTTACCAATGGCTCGATTATGGAAAGACCGTATTTTCTCGGATCGATCCCGATTTGTGAAAGGACGTTATGCTGTGATTTTATCCTGCCCTTTGTTTCCTTTATATCGGCTGCGATCGTCCCCTGGATGAGATATGAGGCACGATACTTCCGAACCGCTTTGCCGAGTGTCCGGTAGAATGTATCTCTAAAGGCTTTGCGCATATCCTCAGGATCGGTTTTCCCTTTCAGCGCCTTAAAAAAGTCCTTTGCCACAGGCATGACCACGGTCCTCACACCGTGTTTCCGCAGGGTCCGCGATACAACCTTTGCCTCGTTTTCCCTCATGAGTCCATCGTCGATGAACAATGCGATCAGTCGTTTCCCAATCGCCCGGTGGGCGAGGAATGCGCAGACCATCGAGTCAACGCCGCCGCTCGTTGCACATAGTGCTGTTTCACCACCAACCTGTCTTTTTATTTTCGGTATTGCTTGTTTCATAAACATGCCCGGGGCAAGTGCCATGTGACCTCCTTTTTCTGATTGTACATGGATAAAAGTACGTGTCAACGGCTGGAAAAGCCGATTTTACCGCCTTTTCTGTTGACTTTGGAGGTTTTTTTACTACAATAGCATGTGAAAAAGATTGCTTTATGCAACCAGAAAGGCGGGGTGGGTAAGACGGCAAGTGCGATCAATATCGCCGTGGGTCTTTCCCTCGCAGAAAAGAACGTCCTTTTAATCGATATCGACCCTCAGGCCAATGCAACGAGCGGATGTGGTATCGATTACCGGACCCTGAGCCACTCGATCTATAATTGTTTGTTCGAACCGCATACCGCAAAAGAGGCTGTGATCAAAACCAAGTGGCCGCGTCTTGCAGTGCTTCCTTCGACGCCGGATCTGGCAGGAGCAGAGATCGAGCTGGTCGAGACTGAAGAACGCGAGCGCCATCTTGCTAAGATACTAAAGATCGTTGATCCCGAGTATGATTACGTGATTATCGATTGTCCTCCATCGCTTGGTATTCTGACGCTCAACGCGCTTGTGGCGAGCGATAGCGTGATCATTCCTATACAATGCGAATACTATGCCCTGGAAGGGCTGGAAAAGCTGCTGAAAACCGTCAAGGCGATCAAACAGAGTCTCAATCCTCACCTGATTATCGAGGGGATATTGCTGACCATGTATGATGCGCGGCTTAATCTTGCAAAAGATGTTGTTGAAGACATACAAAAACATTTTCCAAACGTTGTTTTTAAAACGGTGATTCCACGATCGGTCAGGATCGCTGAATCACCATCATACGGTAAATCGGTCATACACTATCAAATATCATCGTCAGGCGCTCAGGCCTACCTGAACGTAACAAGGGAGATCATAAATCATGCGTAAAAGAGCATTAGGAAAAGGGATCGAAGCGCTCATTCCTGGGCATGATGATAAGCCGCTGTACGAAGGTTACAGCTTGGTTTCTGTGTATGATATCACACCGAATCCTTATCAGCCGAGGACCAAGATTACTGAAGAAGATGTCAGGGATCTCGTAACGTCGATCAAGGAAAAAGGAGTTATTGAACCGCTTATTGTGAAACGATCCGGCAAGAAATATATCCTTGCGGCAGGGGAGCGACGGTTTCGCGCGGCTCAGACAGCCGGTCTCAAAGAGGTCCCGGTAGTAATACGGGATCTTACAGATCAGGAATTGCTCGAGATTGGTATCATTGAGAATCTCCATAGAAAAGACCTGAATCCAGTGGAAGAAGCACGTGCATATGCGGATCTGCACACCAAATTCGGCATGACGCACGACCGTATCGCTCAGTTGGTTGGCAAGGACCGGTCAACAATCACCAATGTCATGAGGATACTGGGTCTTCCGGATCGAATCCGCCAGTATCTGGCAAGTGGCAAATTGAGTTCCGGCCATGCCCGTGCGCTTCTGGGCATCAAAGATGAAACAGCGATGATCCACGTAGCCGACCGCATCATCAAGGAGGACCTCTCGGTCCGTGCGACCGAAGCATTGATCAGCCGCCTGCAGAGCAAACCCCGCATCTTACCCGGGCCTCAAAAGGAAGCGAATTTACTGATCCTCGAGGATGAGCTGTCCAAGCTGCTCAATACAAAAGTGACGATCGAATGGAAACGCAATCGCGGGACCGTGATAATCCACTATTACAGTCTCGATGATTTTACACGGATACATGAGATACTAAAAAGAGGAAAGAAGGCGTGAAAAGGCAGGGAAGGCTGGACAGGGCTCAAGGGGCGAAAAAGGCTTCAAAGAAGATGGGTGGGGATTTGGATGTTCGATGTTATCAGAAGCAAACCAGAAGATCAGAATATCAGATACAAAAATTTGATCTGCTGGTGGGCGGATATCCTGCATGCTAATATCCTGATCCGCTGATATATTGATTGTTGTTACATTTTTGTTTAGAGTTTGGAATCTACTATCCAGAGGAGGTGAGAATGTATCAAGGATCGTACGTCGCGATCGTGACGCCATTCAAGAACGATCATTTGGATGAACAGGGACTGCGAAAGAACATACAATTTTTGATCAGGAAGAATTCGAGCGGCATTGTCGCCTGTGCAACGACCGGTGAAAGTCCAAGCTTGAGTAATGAAGAATTCACGCGCGTGATCGATATCGCAGTCGAAGAAGCCAAAGGTCAGGTCCCGGTTATTGCGGGTGCCGGCACTAATTCAACGGCAAAAACCATAGCGCTCTGTGAAACCGCGGCCAAGCATGGGGCACAGGGTGTTTTGATCGTAACGCCATATTATAATAAACCAACACAGGAAGGTCTTTACCAGCACTACCGGGCAGTCAGTGAAGGATGCGACCTACCGATCATCATCTATAACGTGCCAGGGAGGACAGGATGCAATATCCTGCCGGCTACGATCGCGCGTCTTGCCGCGGACTGCACAACGATCAAGGGATTGAAAGAAGCATCGGGGATTCTTGATCAGGTATCCGAAGTAGTGCGGCTGTGTGGTGATGGTTTTGACGTCCTTTCGGGTGATGATTCTTTGACCTTCCCAATGATGGCGATCGGGGCAAAAGGCGTTATATCGGTTGCGGCTAATATCCTGCCAGGAGAAGTCGCGTTGATGTGCGCAGAATTTCTCAACGGTAAGACGAAAAAGGCGCGGGATATCCATTTGCGTCTTTTCCCGGTGATAAAGGCGCTGTTCCTTGAGACAAATCCGATCCCGGTGAAGAAAGCCATGGATCTCATGGGTCTGGCCGCTGGAAAGCCACGCCTGCCGTTAATGGAGATGAGCGCCGACAATATACCCAGATTGAAGAAAGCGCTCATCGATTTTGGGATAGAGCTATGATACGCACGATCCTTTGCGGCATTGCAGGACGTATGGGTCGCGAGATCCTTGCCCTGGCGCATGATGCACCGGGCATCGAAGTTATCGGCGGTATTGAGGTACCCGGGCATGCGATTGTCGGGAAGATCCTCGAGAGCGTTGCGGTGAGCGATAATCTTGCATCGTTACTTCCAAAAGCGGATTGTGTCGTTGAGTTCACCGATCCACGGTCCACGCTCGACCATCTCCAGAGTAACCGTCAATATAAAAAAGCTTTTGTCATCGGCACGACCCATTTTTCCAAGGATGAGCATAAAGCGATCGAGGATCTCGCGAGGCTCTTTCCGGTCTTTCTGGCTCCGAATATGTCCATTGGTGTTCATCACTTATATGGACTTGTTAGTTCCTCGGCTAAGGTCCTTGAGCAGTATGATATTGAAGTGATCGAGACCCACCATAGGAACAAAAAGGATGCTCCATCCGGGACAGCGCGTGCGATCGTCGACATTATAAAAAAACAAAGGCCACACCTCCAGGTAGTGCATGGACGTGACGGTATGGTGGGAGAACGCTCCCCGGATGAAGTATGCGTGCATGCGGTCCGGGGTGGAGATGTCGCTGGGGAACACAGAGTAGTATTCTTTGGTAACGGCGAATTCGTGGAACTGCGTCATTATGCAACATCCCGTCGCTGTTTTGCCGCTGGTGCGCTAAAGGCGGTACGGTTCATAGTCAAGCAGAAGAGCGGTTTGTTTTCAATGACCGACATCGTTGCATGATCCCGGCACACAATCAGTGTTCTGTGCTGGGTTGACGCGGCGAGTCGTATCGCTATAATATATGTCTATGAAAATTTCCGTAATCATCCCCGCCTTCAACGAAGCAGTCAATATTCCCTATATTGTCCAGGAATTCGACGACTTCATCAAGTCACATAAGAACTATGAGGTGATCCTCGTCGATGATGGATCTGAAGATGGAACCATGGCGATCGCCGAGGAGCACAAACGGCCTTATCTGCGTGTTGTCCGGCATAAGAGGAATCTTGGCAAGACACAAGCGATCCTGAGCGGTGCTCGGGTTGCGCAGGGTGAGGTTGTCGTGGTATTCGATGCGGATCTCCAATATGATCCAAAAGAGATCCCGGATCTTATCGCTTTGATCGACAAGGGTGCTGATATTGCAACCGGCTGGAAACAGGGGAAGTATGATAAAAAATTCGTTTCCAGTATCTACAATTCGTGGGCACGACGGCTCTTTGGTTTGCGCATCCATGATATGAACTCGATCAAGGCGTTCAAAAAAGAGATCCTTGATGAGATCGCACTCCGCAAAGACTGGCATCGTTTTATTGTTCCCCTTGCTCATGATGCTGGATTTAAGATCGCTGAGACTCCGGTCACTCTCCGCCCCCGCAAATTCGGGAAACCGAAGTATCAACAGAAGTCGAGGATCTTGATCGGGGTGTTCGATCTTGTGGCCGTAAAATTCCAGCTGACATTTATGAAAAAACCATTGCTTTACTTCGGGACGATCGGATTTTCATCGATCGCTCTGGGAGTGGCGGTCGGAATTATATCCATTATCCTCCGGTTCTTCGGGTATGGATTCCGTCCACTTCTTTATCTTGTCATACTCTTTATCATATCCGGCATTCTTATCTTTTCGCTCGCATTGATCGGAGAATCAATACGGGCGATCCTTGATAGACTTGAAAAAAGAGAACCTTAAAAAGTTTTGGACCCCACTGCGCATCATTATTGGTGTAGGTCTGATCGCTGTGCTTCTCTGGCGTTTCAATGTTACTACGATACTGACGCACATCCGTCAGTTGACGTTCCCGTATACCTGCTATGCTTGTATAGCATACCTGCTTTTTATCGTAGTCTCTGCCTGGCGTTGGCAGGTCCTCCTTGATCACAAACGATTTACTATACCGTTCACCCGGACGATCGTGATATATTTTATCGCTCTTTTCTTCAATAATTTATTACCAACCACGGTCGGTGGTGATGTCATGCGCGTTGTCTATACAATGGAGAAGCGGCGCGCCGACGCGTTCGCCACGGTTATTGTCGATCGGATATTGGGATTTGTCGGTTTATTCATGTTCGCGCTTGGTGCCGTTGTGTTTTTGATCATCGATAAGCATCAAACCGAATTTCTTCCTTTTATCGTTATCGGACTCATCGCGGTGATTCTGATCACGTATGTATTCTTTTCTGAACGGGCCTATAGCACTATATCGCCGGTGATCGGAAAGATCAGGGTATTCCGGCTTGGAGAACGGTTGAATCACCTGCATGAAGCGGCAACCGACTTTGGCGGAGCATGGAGCGTTATCATACTTTGTGTTATCCATTCAGTGATCATCCAGGCGCTCCTTGCGATCGCGCCTTTCTTCGTGATCCGGGGAATGGGGAACATGGATATCAGCATCGTTCCGTTCTTCATTTATGTTCCGATCATTAATGTTATTTCCATGATACCCGTTTCATTGAACGCGCTGGGAGTTCGCGAATATTCTTATGTGTTATTGTTTGAGCGTGCGGGACTGCACGGGGAAACCGCAATCGCAGTTTCTCTGGTCTCGTTTTTCCTCATTTTCACGCTTTCACTGCTGGGTGGAGTGTCGTTCATATTTTTCCGCAAAGGATCGAATTCAGCGATTGCGGATCGCAGCAAGGAGGTTAAATGAAGGTATGCATGATCGGAACCGGTTACGTAGGTCTCGTATCCGGCACCTGTTTTGCTGAGATCGGTCATGAGGTGGTATGTGTTGATAATGATAAGAAAAAGATCGATATACTTAACAAGGGCGGGATACCTATCTACGAACCCGGTCTTGAAGAACTGATCGCCAAGAATGTCAAGGCTGGACGATTAACTTTTTCCACGTCGATACGCGAAGGTGTTGAACGATCGTTATTCTTGTTCATTGCGGTCGGCACCCCCCCTAAAGAAGACGGCGAACCCGATCTTTCGAGCGTTGAAAAAGTCGCCGAAGAGATCGGTGCCGCGATGAAGGACTACCGGGTTATTATTGAGAAGAGCACGGTCCCGGTGCAGACCGGAAAGTGGGTACGCACGGTGATCGAGCGGTTCAACAAGAATGCGAGTGAGTTCGATGTTGCGTCGAATCCCGAATTTCTACGGGAGGGCTCAGCGATCGGTGATTTTTTGCACCCTGATCGGGTCGTGCTTGGCGTCGAGAGTGAGCGAGCGCGAGAGAAACTCCTTGAGCTCTATGCGCCGATCGACGCGCCCAAAGTGGTTACTGACATTGCAAGCGCCGAGCTCATTAAACATGCCTCGAATGCATTTTTATCTATGAAAATATCTTTCGCGAACGCTCTGTCCGTGATTTGTGAACGCTCAGGGGCGGATGTGATAAAAGTCGCGGATGGGGTGGGTATGGACAGACGCATCGGGCGTGAATTTTTGAACGCCGGGGTCGGATTCGGTGGATTCTGTTTTCCAAAGGATATCAAGGCTTTCATAAGCATTGCAGGTAAACTGGGTTATGATTTTGGGCTCATGAAAGCAGTCGATGGAATCAACCAGGATCAGATGCTCAGGGCGGTGGTCAAGATGGAAGAAATGCTCTGGAACCTTCGGGGTAAGCACATCGGCATCTTCGGTCTGGCTTTCAAGCCGAATACGGACGATATGCGCTACGCTCCTTCGATACAGATCATCAGTGAATTACAGAAGCGCGGTGCTACGGTGAAAGCATATGATCCAGTTGCTATGGAGAATGCAAAACGTATCATGCCCGATATCACCTATTGTAAGGATGCCTATGATACCGCGCAGGATGTTGATGGTGTCATGTTGATTACCGAATGGGAGGAATTTTGTAGCCTGGATCTCGATCGGCTGAAGCGGATCATGCGGCAGCCCGTGTTTCTTGATGGGCGGAATGTCTACGAACCCCAGGAAATGAGAAGCCGGGGATTCATTTATTCCGGGATCGGTCGATGAGGATCATTATCACCGGTGGCGCTGGATTCATCGGATCGCATCTCGTTGATCATTATGTCGCACAAGGCGTTGACGTTGTAATTATCGACAATCTGATTACCGGACGTGAAAGCAATATTGAGCACTCTGTAAGTAAAGTTCATTGTACATTGGTGCGTGAAGATGTATGTAGGGTTCGCCGCCTTGATGGTCCGGTCGATTATATTCTGCACTTTGCCTGTCCCGCAAGTCCCTTCGATTACCAGAAGTATCCGATCGAGACGCTGCACGTGATGTCCTTTGGTACCGACAACATGTTGGCCCTGGCGCGTGAGAAACAGGCTGTGTTTTTACTCGCGTCGACCAGTGAGGTGTATGGTGATCCGATCGTGCATCCGCAAACTGAAGAGTATACCGGTAATGTTAATGTGCTCAGCACTCGTGCGGTGTACGATGAAGGAAAACGGTTCGCCGAAGCGCTGACCCTTGCTTATCACCGCGTGTACGGAATCAAAGTGAGGATTGTCAGGATATTCAACACGTATGGTGAACGGATGCGAGAAGGGGATGGGCGGGTGATCCCGGCTATGATCACGGCTGCTTTGCGTAATGAACCGCTTCCGATATTCGGGAAGGGACAACAGACCCGCAGTTTCTGTTACATATCAGATATGGTGCGGGCGATCACGCGCATGGTGGACCTTGATTATTCATTACCCGTAAATCTCGGGAATCCGGTCGAATATACCATCCTGGAACTTGCGGAGGTTATTAAACGACTCTGTGATAGCCGGAGCGGTTATTCCTACTTTCCGTTGCCTGAAAGCGATCCGAAGAAGCGAAGACCGGATATCCAAAAAGCGCAGGAATTATTGAAATGGCAACCAGAAATAAGCCTTGAACAGGGAATAAAACAAGTTATTGAGTGGTTCAGGAGGAAACAATGATTGAATGGGTACATCTGCACGGCATTAGAATCGGCATAACTATCGTGTTGGGTCTGGCCATCTATCTGTTCATGCTCTATCTTGTTCCCCGCATCATATTCCGTACGATCACCACACGGATGAAGGATAAACTTGATGTGGAGATACGGAAACGCAGCCGTACTCTATCACGGGTGCTTCAGAATACCGTTGGGATATTGATCGGATTGATCGTGCTCTTCATGATCCTTGCTGAGATCAGGGTGAATATCGGCCCTGCTTTGGTGAGTCTTGGCGTGGTTGGATTAGCGGTCGGGTTTGGCGCGCAGAGTTTGATCAAGGACCTTATAAATGGATTATTCATTCTTTTGGAGAATCAATATAGTATTGGTGATGTCGTGAAGATCGTTGGGATCAGCGGTTTGGTGGAAGAAGTGAATCTACGGCGAACGATCTTGCGCGATCTCGATGGGACCGTCCATTATATCCCAAACGGCGAGATCACCACGGCAAGCAACTACACACGAGAGTTTTCACGTGTGAATATGAATATAACGGTGGGGTATGGTGAGGATCTTGATCATGTGATCGACGTCATCAACCGGGTCTGTACGCAGTGTGCTCAGGAACCTGAGTGGAGTGGAAAATTCATTAATACGCCACAGGTGCTGCGTGTCGACAAATTGGCGGATTCCGGGATCGAGATCAAAATATTTGGCGATACATTACCTGCAATGCAGTGGGAAGTGACGGGGGAGTTGAGAAAACGCTTGAAGAAAGTCTTTGATAAAGAGGGTATCGAGATACCCTGGCCGCACCTTAGGGTCTTTTTTGGAAAGGGACCACAGGATTCTGCTTCTTGACAGGAATATTCATTGCATTATAATGTATATATATATTAAGGAGGCTATTATGAAAAGGTCATGTATAGTTATTATGATCATGCTCCTGTGTGTGATTTTCTGCGCAAAGCAGGAGGAAAAGCTTATTGGTGAGCAAGGCGGGACATTGGTCATTGGAGCGTCAAGTCTGCCAGCGACGATTTCGCCGCTCAGTCCTTCGATGTTCGGTTCCAACGAGGTTCTCGATCTCTTATTCCTTCATCTCCATCAGATCGATCCCCAGACCGGAAAAATGAAGCCGGAATTGGCATCATCATGGGAATTCTCCGAGGATTTGACTTCAATCACCTACTACCTGCGTACTGATGTGACGTGGTGGGATGGTCAGCCTGTGACCGCTGCTGATGTTTACTACACATACGAACAGATGAAAGATCCAAAGACCAATTACCCTGACATCGCGCGCTTGCGCTTTATCAAAGATGTTGAGGTCATTGGACCTTATGCTATCCGGTTCACCTTTGATAAGGTTTACGCCGATATTCTGACCGATTCCGATATCATGGCTGTACCAAAACACATACATGAGACAAAGGGTGATGCGTTTGCTCAGGCACCGATCGGTAATGGTCCTTATAGAATAAAGGATTGGAGAGTAGGCTCAGGGATCGTGCTTGAGGCGAATACTGATTATTTTCGGGGGAAACCGCCGCTCGACGAGATCCACATACGATACTACAGCGATGTGACTGCTATGGTCGATGATTTCAAAGCGGGTACGCTCGACATGGTATTGAAACTCACTCCGGAAAGCGCTAAAGCGTTGCAGCAGGATGATAATTTCACGATCGATTCAAAACCAGGTAACACGTATACCTATATCGGCTGGAATTTGAAACATGATTTCCTTAAGGATAAGGAGATACGCAAGGCTCTCACCATGGCGATT
>JAFGPO010000126.1 GCA_016936155.1 Caldifarciminota bacterium | reverse complement strand
GGTAGTAGCGACAGCATGTTCATCCTCCTGTACGTATTACTCATCATCATTTCGTCGCTCTACCTTTACCGAACCGGAGCATATGTCATAAGCCTCGGCAGCGTTGTCGCATTTTTGGGATTGCTCCTTGTCGAATCCCGGGGAACAGAAAATGTAACGCAATTCGTTGCCTACCGGTTCTACATTTTCGGGCTGCTCTTTATGCTCGCCGGCATCCTCAGCGGAATGTTGTCAGAGCGCTACCGTAAACGTGCTGAAGAAGCCGCCCGCCTGCGGGTGACGACCGAGGAGATCATCAGAAACCTGCCTTCCGGTATCATCACGGTCGCTGGCGATGGCACGATACTGTATACGAATATCCCGGAAGGTCCATTGCGGGCAAAGGTCCACCTGCACATCGCCAAGTTCCTGAATGAAGAGAATATCACAAATATGATCGAGATCCGGACTGATGACCGGTACTATGTTTTCAATTGTGCCCGGATCGCAAAGACCGAGGTTGGACTGGGGATCCTGCAGGATTATACTGAGATCAAAACGCTCGAGGAACGATCGCGCATCGCCCAGCAGACGAAACTACTCGCGGAATTGAGCGGTTCACTCGCCCACGAGATCCGTAATCCGCTTGCATCGATCCGCGGATCACTTGAGGTCATACGTGAAGCGGAGAGGAATAAAGAAGCAAAACATTTCATCGACATGGCTTTGAAAGAGACGATCCGCTTGAATGAGATCGTTACTGATTTTCTCAGTTTCTCCCAATTCGTGCCGAAAAAAAAGAACCGCCTGGCGATTAAGGATGTGATCAGCGAAGCCCTGCTTGACGTGATGCAGCGCATAGAAGACGGACAGATCAATATCAAACGGATCGATGAGAATTTTCACGTGCTCGGCGATATGAACAAATTAAAGGCGTGTTTTATCAATCTTGTGCTCAATGCCTACGAAGCCGGTGACAAACAGCAGACCATCGAGATCACGACCCGGATCGAAAACCGGAAAGGGATTGTCATTATACAGGATCACGGCAAGGGTATTCCTGAAGGTTTGCGACAACGGATCTTTGATCCTTTCTTTACAACGAAAAAGGGCGGTACCGGGCTGGGTTTGGCGATCACGCAGAATATAATTGAAGCCCATGAAGGCACTATTAACCTTGAGAGCACGGTCGATGCGGGTTCGATTTTCACGATCGCGCTGCCGCTTGCATAACGCCCTACGGTTTTAATAAAAAAACAAGCGTACCAGGATATCAGGGTATCAGCAAGCAGCAGATCAGATAATCAGAGTATCAGATCTAAACACATTGAAGCTATGGACCTGGGGACTTTTGAACTAAGACCATACAATATCTGATGTACTGCTCGACTTCGCTCGATGAATAATAGTATCTGATCCGCTGATATGCTGTTTGGTTATTATGTTTATATTTAGAATTTACTAGGCGACGTTGGGCGTATCATGTGATGTTCCTCAAGAACCACTTCAGATCGAAAACGCGGACCAGGTCGCGTTTGTTTAGAAATCTCCGGACCCGGGGATCATCAGCAGCACAATCATGCAGGTCACGCCGGTCATGAACCGCCTTGAAACTCAAGGTCTGCACCAGAGTATATGCGGTGGTGCGGTCCATTCCCCGGGCGACCAGTTTGTTCATTAAATTCTGGGATGCGTATACACCATAACCTTCTTTGATATTCTTCATCATGCGAGCCGGGTACACGGTAAAGTTTTCAAGGACCCATAGTGTTTTTTTGCTCATGTAGTGGACCAGGTGGAAGATGTCAGGTACGATGATCCGTTCCGCCGATGAATTCGTGATATCCCTTTCATGCCATAAACAGATGTTTTCATAGGCGGGAATGAGCATGCTGCGCACGATACGGGCTAATCCGCAAATTCGTTCGCATGTTATCGGGTTTTTCTTATGAGGCATTGCCGATGAACCCTTTTGTCCTTTGGTGAACGGTTCAAGGACCTCACCGATCTCGGTACGGGAGAGATTTCTGATCTCAGTAGCGATCCGTTCCATTGCGGACGCATACAGAGCGAGCATTGCCACGAGAAAGGCGAAACGGTCGCGCGGCAGGACCTGAGTGGATACTGGTTCAGGACGCAATTTCAATTTTTTCATGACCTTCCGCTCGATCGCCGGTGAGAGCATGGTATAGGTACCGACGGCACCGGATAATTTCCCGTAGGACATCTCTTTTTTTGCGATCTCAAGGCGTTCGTACGCGCGTTTTGTTTCTTCATACCACGATGCCGCCTTGTAACCAAACGTTATCGGCTGCGCGTGCACACCATGGGTCCGTCCCATTTGCGGCGTGTTCCGGTATTTTACCGAGAGTTTTTTAAGCACAGTCATGGTTTTCCGGGTGACATGAAGTATCACATCAAGCGCCTCCCGGATCGAAAGGATAAAGGCGGTGTCGACGAGGTCATAAGACGTCAATCCAAAATGCATCCATGAACCGACCGAGCCGAGTTTCTCCCGTGCCGCTTGTAAGAATGCGATCACATCGTGGTTCGTCGTTTTTTCAATACGGGCGATACGCACCGGACTCACCTTGATCTTCTTGAGCTTTTTGCTCAATCCTCCGGGTATGATACCAACCTGCTCCTCGACCTCGGCCACGATCCGTTCGACAAAAAGCCACCGGTCGAATTTGAATTCTTCGTCAAAGATCACTGCGATCTCTTTTGTGCGATACCTATCTATCATAGCAATCCCTCCTGTATTCCTTTCAGCCCAAGATCGCCCATAATTGCTTCATCCTTCATGCCCTTTTCCATAGGTCAGATACTGAAATACATCTGCAGGATCAGGCCGCCCCGGTCAATGATCAAATATGTCTTACGGACTTCTTTGAGTGCATCCTGAAATTGCTGCTTTTGCGAGATCCGTTTATTACCGACAGCCAGAACAACATCCCCGGGTAGAAGACCGCAATGTTTTCCCACACTATTGGTTTCAACCTTGGTCACGACAACACCGCTCTCATAGGGAAGATTGTACTTTTTTGCCAGATAATAATTGATGTTTTCGACAAAAATACCGAATTGCAGCCGCGTGCCTTCCGATTCCACGTATTCCGTGACAATAAAACTTGTTTCCATCTGTTTGGTAAGCCGTGTATAGGCTATATGCAGTGTGTCGCCGACAAAAACGCCGGCAACGAGCCGTTCCCAATCCGCGACGCGCCGGATCATTGACCCGTTCGCCCTGGTCAGGCGGTCACCTACTTTGATCCCGGCTCCGGATGCCGGAGATTTTTCGTCGATATTCGTGACAAGTATGCCGATCGGTTCGATATTCAGCGTTTTGGCAAGCTCCGGAGTTATATCCTGCAGCCACAATCCGATCCACGGAGAGCGCACCCGGCCGAATTCCTTTGCTTCATCAATGAACTTTTTGGCGATGCTCACCGGGCGTGCAAAGCCGATGCCCTCGGATCCACCGCTTGAAGTAAAGATAAAAGTATTGATTCCGATCACCTGGCCGAGGATATTGACGAGCGGTCCACCAGAGTTCCCGGGATTGATCGCGGCATCGGTCTGGATCATATTTTTATACACACGCTCATCCCGGGTGGATTTGATCGAACGGTAGAGCGCGGATACAACACCGACAGTCACGGTAGGGCTCGTATCCTCGAGTAAAAAACCAAAAGGATTTCCCAGGGCGATCACCCATTCACCGATCATGATATCATCAGAATTACCCATTACGACATGCGGGAATTCCTCTCCTTCGATCTTGAGCAGGGCAAGATCGATCGTTCTGTCGGCGGCAACCAATTCAGCGCTGAAATTCCGTCCGTCCGGAAGAGACACATGAATATCCGTTGCATTGGAAACGACATGTTCGTTCGTCAGAATATACCCGTCTTCCGTGATGATCATGCCGGTACCGAGGCTCTTGATCTGCTGCCGGTAATACTGCTCCGGGAAGAAATCCCGGAAGAATTC
>JAFGPO010000125.1 GCA_016936155.1 Caldifarciminota bacterium | reverse complement strand
TGGTTTGCAAAATTGAGAATCCCGCGCTCTGTATGCGGGACGATTTGCGCTTTTTCTGCCGCTCGAAGAGCCATAACCGCTCGCATAGCGAGCCTATACCGCTCATGTAATGAGTTTAAACCGCGATGTTGTTTCGCTGCCTGTGTAGCGTTTAGTGTTTGCTGTAGAAAGTTCCTGGTTCTTATTTCCCAGTTCTTAGTATCGTATCTCACTGCAGCTGTATCGTTCCGCAATGAGCGTTTCGTCATTGATCCTGCCTGTGCACTTCATTACGGCCCCGGTGATGTATGGCCGGTACGCATTAGGGAAAATAACAACGTCCAGGACTCCAGTTTCGTCATCCATGGTCACGAACGACATGATCTTGTTGTTCTTCGTGCGTATCACGCTGCGCACGATCGGCGTGCCGATGATCGACAGGGGAGTGCCTCGCTGCAATCGGGCGATCCGCGTTGTTCGTTCTGGCCAGAAGACCTCGAGGATGTGGTGTTGGGGAAGGAAATTGAGCGTTGTGAACTGGTCGTGGTATTTGGTGTTCTGTGCGAGATCGCTGAATGATGGTTTCCGGTCATGGATGTGCAGCGGCGCTGCCGGCACGGTGCGCGCAACGAGTTGCGTGAAGTACAGTTCAGGTCGTGACACACGGAACGTATCCAGGGCTCCTGACCGTATGAGCGCGACTCCTTCATCGATCGACGGGCGTACCCGGCAGAAGAGATCCTCGGCGTTTGCGAACGGCCGGAGCGCAAGGATGCGCTGGATCGTCGCGTGAGAAAGGGTGGCGATCTCGCTCAGACCGGTTACCAGGGCATTGCCCTGGACCGTGAAATCCCTGTCGCTTTTCATGATGTCCGGGGGCATGATCTGCATACCCCATCGCCGCGCCTCGTTGATATACGCGTACGTTGTGTAGTATCCGCCCTTATTATTGATGACCCGGCAGAAGAATTCATGCGGCTGGTAGAGTTTTTGGCAGGCTGACAAATAAGCGAGCGTTCCGTAGGTGATGGCGTGCGCTTTGTTGAATCCGTATGATGAGAAGGATTTTATGCGCTCCCACACAGTGATGATCTCTCGTTGGGTATACCCAAGCGTTTTCGCCTTTGAGAAGAAAAGCGTTTCTATCTCTTTCATGCGATTGACATTACGTTCTTTGGTCATTGCTCGCCGCAGCATGTCGCCGTCGCTCAACGTGAAACCAGCAAAATCATGGGCGATCTGCAGGATCTGTTCCTGGTACACCGGGATACCGAGCGTATCATGGAGCGCCGCAACGAGGTGTGCATGCGGATACGTGACCTTTTCTTCGCCTTTGAGGCGCTTCAGGAAACGTTCTTTCATGCCGCCGCGCGCTGGGCCCGGGCGGATGATCGCGATCGCATTCGCGATATCCATGAGCGTTTTCGGCTGTATGCGCTTCAGGAAGTACCGCACGAGCGGGCTTTCGATCATAAAACAGCCCAGCGTGTTCGCCTTGCCGATCATGTCATAGACACGGGGATCCTCGAAATCGACCGAATCTTTTGACAGATAGAGAGCCGGGAATCCCCGGACACCGAGGATATCGATCTTCACGAGCCCGACATGCCCGATGCCATCTTTATCAAAGTGGGTGATCTGGCCAGCCGGACTCGGGGAGAGCGGAGCGTATGTCGTGACCGGATCCGGAGTGATCACGATACCGCTCGCATGGCATGAAACGTGGCGTGGGTATCCGGTGATCCGCTCGGCAAGCGTGTAGATGTTGGCGACGAGACGTTCGCCGATATGGCGTTCGATGCCCCTGATTTCCTGTGGAGATATGCCGTAGGCGCGTGCCGTATCGTGGAAGCGCGCCCGCCGCCGGAACCGGTTGATGATCGATACGTGGGCGACATGGTCATTTCCGAAACGGTTGAATATCTCATTGATCAGCACGTCGCGCTGGTTGAATTCCACATCGACATCGATGTCCGGTGGTTCAGTGCGCTGCGGGTTCAGGAAGCGCTCGAATGGCAGATCGTAGCGGAGCGGGTGCGCGATGGACAGCCCGAGAATGTGCAGGATCAGGGATGACGCAGCGGAGCCGCGTACGTTGATGCCGATCCCGCGCGCGCGCGCGAATTCCTTGAGCGCGTGGACAAGACAGAAGAACGGCTCGAACCCGGTCTCGCATATGATACGGTATTCATGGTCGATACGTCGGCGTTCAATGGGCGTGAGACCGTGCATCCGTGGCCATAAAATACGATCGAGATCATCACTCGAGCGCGGGAATATCCACCCCTGGTTGCGGGGAACGAACGTGCACAGGTCCGCCATCTTTTGATTATTGCGCACTGCATCGGGCATTTCTCCATAGACCCGGGTGAATTCTCTGAGCGACATAAGGTGTTCTGGTGCGCCACGTGCGCATGCGCACGCATGTCCTTTTATCGCGCACATGAGACGGTACAGGATCCTGTCATCCCGCGTCACGTAGTATATATTATGCGCGGCGATCAGGGGAAAACGCCGGCTTGTGACACCATGAAAAGGGAGCAGCAGGTAGTATATATCGCTGAACGCATCCCTGAGCGTTTCGAGCAGAACAAGGGAATTCGATATGAGCACGAGGCCGTCGGCATGGTGCCTGAGCGAGTCAGGATCGAGACTGCCAAAAGCGCGTTCCGTGATGATCTGGCAGAGGTTGCGGTACCCTTGTGCGTTCTTGATCAGAAGATAGGCGTGGGCACGCTGTACAGAAGATATCGGGAGCGTGATCCTGGTGCCGATGATCGGCTGGATGTCATACGCCTGCGCGTATTCGAGGAATTCGGCGAGACCGAAGAAATTTTCGTCAACGATCCCGCACGCCTGAATCGCGTATTTTTTTAGATGTTCAAAAAGCGTGGAGAAACGCGAACCGCCCTGCCCGTAATTGCTGTGAAAAAAAAGAGGGGTATAACTCGGACGCATATCAGCATATCAGGCAATCAGCATGCAGGATAGCAGCAGATCGGCAGATCAGATAAAAACCGCGAACCGAGGGACAATGCGTAAAGCGTAGGGCGTAGGGCGTAAGGCGAAAGATTCCTGATCTTTTTTTATTTTGAAAATTGGTATTTGGAATTTGTTTAGGATTTAGAATTTCAGATTTAGTATTTGCTCTCTTCATGGTAGTTGTTGTTTTTCCTGTCCTTGATCGCGAAAACCTGTGCCGGGGACAGGGAACTGAACCCGAATTTGCCGCGCACGTTATCAAGCGCCGCGTTCAAACGGTTGATACGGTTCATCCGGACCGCAAACAGCGAGGGTTGCAAACCATCATGGGTCAGGTTCGAAAGGGCGATGCCGATCAATCGAACGCGTTTTTTCTCGGCCAGGAGGCTGTTGAGCATGGGTATGCCGCGTTCGAAAATTATCTGCTGGGCATTGACCGTCGGTATCATGGTCCGTTTCGACACGGTCTTGAAATCGCTGTACCGTATCTTGACGGTCAGGGTCTTGGCAAGCAGCTTTTTCTCGCGAAGGGTTGAACACCCCCGTTCAATGAGGTGAAGGAAGAGCGCGTACACGAGTTCCCGGTCAAAGGTGTCTTCGGCGAGCGTTGTTTCCCGGCTGATCGATTTGGTATGGTCGTGGCTGTTGAAATCGCCTCCGTGGAGCAGGAACTGCAATACCTTCGCGTAGTTACCGAGCGCGGTGCTGAGGACCCACTCAGGCGCAGCGAGCAATTCCTCAACCGTTCTGATATTCAGATTGTTGAGCACGTCCATGTGCTTCGGTCCGATCCCGGGCAAAACCCTTACGGATAAGGGGGAGAGAAAAGGGATTTCGTTATCCTCGGTGATCATGAGCAGGCCGTCTGGTTTTGATCGATCACATGCGATCTTTGAAAAGACTTTTGTCCGGGCAACACCGATAGAGAGCGGGAGATGCAATTTTTCGCGTACTTCGTTCTTTAATTTCCAAGCCAGATCCATGGGCGGGCCCAAGAGCCGTTCCGTGCCGTTGATATTAAGATATGCCTCATCGATCGATGCCATCGCGACATCCGGAGAATAAATGTGGAGGATATCGCAGAACTTTCGTGAGTACAGGGTGTACTGTCCGAAGTTGCCTCCCACAAAGAGCGCGTGCGGGCACAGCCGGTATGCCTGGGCAGTGGGCATGCCGGAGCGTATGCCGAATGCACGCGCCTCATACGATGCCGATGCAACAACGCCCCGTTGGTCCGGCTTGCCGCCGACCACGACCGGTTTGCCGATGAGCGATGGATCCAATACCTGCTCTACCGAGACAAAGAATGCGTCCAGATCAGCGCAGAGAAACATACCTAAGACCCGGGGAATAGCGAAACGGCATCGCGGTTAAGGACACTTCGCGTCGGTATAGGCTCGCTATGCGAGCGGTTACGGCTCGTCGAGCAATAGAAAAAGCGCAAACCGTCCCGCATACAGAGCGCGGGATTCTCAATTTTGCAAACCACATCATAGATGTGGGCAAAATTGGAATAGGCACTAAGCAGTAAGCCGAGAGATAAAACATAAGGCGTAATGCGTAGGGCGTAGAGCGTAAGGCGTATATTTTGTGTCATTCCGGACTTGATCCGGAATCCAGCATTATTCTCGTTGAGTTCGTTGGTTTCGTTATTAGGTAATTGGGTAATCAGGTAATTGTGGTTGTTCGCTTTACACATTACGCACGATGCCTTACGTTGTTCATACTGTCCGTATCACGCCGATGACTTTACCGATGATCTCGAAGCGCCCGGTGATAACAGGGTAGGAATCGTTCTCTGGTTTCAGGAGGGGCGAAGTCCCGTTTTTTATCAGGCGCTTCACAGTCGTTTCACCTTCAAGAATCGCGACCACGATCTCGTTGTTCAGCGCCTCTTTTTCTGGTTTGACCACGACCAGATCGCCGTCAAAGATATGGGCGCCGATCATGCTGTCGCCCTGTACTTTCAAGAGAAAGCAGTTGCGCCACTGGGTCGGGTTGAAATGGCCTTCGATCTCTTCAAAAGCGAGGTTGGGCAGGCCGGCCGCGACCCGGCCTACGATCGGCATGAGTTTTGGTTTGATGCGGATGCCGCGCGCCTGGCCCGCGACTTTCTCGATCAACCCCTGCTGGGCAAGGGTGTCGAGGTGTACTTTGACCGCCTTGGTGCTTTTAAGACCGATTTTTCGGGCTATTTCCCGTATTGAAGGGGGGTATCCCTGGTCGTCGATAAAATGCTCGATCGCCTTGAGGATCCTGCTTTTCGTATCCTTTTTTCCCATAAAAGCCTCTCTTTTTATCCTTATATTCCAGCTTCCACAAGCTCAATCCATATTCTATTTTCGGGTAAACTCCAGAGTAAACATTTGTTTACATATTCATTATAATGAATATCTGGCAAATGTCAAGAGGGAAGATGCACCGCAAAAACAGCGGTGCTGTAAAAAAACGCTTCGCTGTAAATGAACGCCGTTTCACAACCAAAATCTCTCTTCTTGTAATTGTCTGATTCATCAGACTGCCCTATAAATCGGGCAACTACAGGTTTGAGGTCCGATAAATCGGCCGTATACAGCCTCAAACTCCAGATTCCTATACCGATTTTCGTTCTTCGATTGTTCCGCAATCCGCATTCCGCTTCTGCTGCCTTTTAATATTCTTGTGATTGCTACGAAGCAGTCTATACCGCGAAGCATAGCTTCGTCTCTATTGAAACGAAGTGTCCTAAACCGCAGGGGATGTCTTCCCCTGCCTTGAAAAGCCTTGTTTGTATGCCTTGGATTATCGCGCACGTTTTAGTCCTTGACATCCCAGAATATATTCTTATAATTGTAAATACGTTTTTGGACGTATTAACAAGACTTAAGTGTAGGAAGGTGGAAAAGGGTTTTGACCCATGGAGGATTTATGAAAAAATATATGTATGGTGCACTATTCATTTTATATGTCCCTGTTTTGTTCTTTGCCCAACAGGATGCGCAGCGCCTGTTTGTCTGGGATAATGACCGGGGTAAATCGAATCAGGATAATCCTGTTGTAGGGCTGCTTGACAACGGGCACGGCTATGCATCCTGGGATGACGCGCGCTGGGGTGATTATGATGTGTACGGTCAGGAATATAATATGGAAAAAATGCTGGTCGGTAAAAATTTTTCCATCAGCATTGATGAGTATAATAGACTCCAGCAACACAACGCAGATATATCGTGCAATACCAAAAACTATTTCATCAGTGTATGGGAAGAATCGCTTTTTAATCCTGAGCAGAAACCAAGCGTGATATTCGCGAAGATGAAGGAGAAAGAGCCGTATCTTGTCTATGCCCATGAAATGTCGCAAAAATTTCCGTCGATTTCCAGCAAGGCTGATGGGTGGTACGCGATCTCCTGGACAAGCTATCGGGGAGGGCCTGAGCCTTCGATTCTGTGTAAGATCTACGATGAAGGCGGCAGCGAAGTGAAAATGAATGAGGTGTGCGAGAAAGTCCAGATCACGGCAGGTGTTCCATTATCGAATGTCGCATATTGTGAAAAGGGCGGATTGGTTGTGTATGAAGATTATGAAGGTAGTACCGCGCGTTCCATTTACGGCCAGTCTTTCAAACCGGACGGGAACATCGCGATCGATCGATTCAAGGTAAGCTATTACAGCGGGGGATCAGAGAAGGACGAGTGGGATCCTGATGTCGCGGTCAATGAAGCTGGACACATGGTCGTTGTATGGGTTGACAACTATTTGGGATTGAACAGGATATTCGGGCAAAGAATAGAGATCGATGGAGGCGGGTGCAATTTTGTCGGTGACCCTTTTGAAGTAGAACGGGATGGAAAGAACAATCAAGCGAATCCCCGTGTTGCTATGTTTCCGTATACAGGTGGTGATTTTTCCTACTTTTTGGTTGTGTGGGAAGAAGATATGGGTGCGGATTGGAATGCAAGAGGCCTTGTGTTTAAAGATCAAGGATCTTTTCAGCCTTTCGACATTCCCGAGCAAAATATTGGTAATCAGAGACAACCGTATGCAGCAGCCAGATGGGGTGATATCGTGAGCATTGTATGGTCATGCTGGTATAACAACAGGTATCATCCTGATGTATTTTTGAGGAATTTCAAAAGAGACGATACTGAAACTGGTCTTAGTGCATTAGGTAGCCATGACATTCCCCTCGTACCTACGGACCCTGATACTGGAGTGGGCGGTCGCAAGTGCTGGTACTTTGACAATGAGAACTACGATAATCCGGCAACCCCGGATTGGAACGAGGATCCGATCCCTGAAGGACCGCCGCAGTATGTTGACCTTGATTTCGCGGTCGTCGACCAACTCATGGAACTGAATACCAATGGCCAGTATGTTATCGAGTGCGCGGATACGTTGCCGTACAAACAGGGTAAGGCTTTATCTGATTATGACGGTATTTTCCTGGATCTTGGGTATCGGACCATCTTTTCATCCGCCGGCACGATCACGCAGGCTGAACGCGTTGACCTGAGCAATTACGTGGAAACCACAGGCGACGGCGGGCCGATCATGGTCGACGGTAATGATTTCGGCTATATGTATGATACCACCGTATTCTTCATGAAATTCGGCGCGAAGTATCTGGGTGATGGCGGACCGTATACAGACGGGAATATCGATACCCTGCTCGGTCATGAGATAGCAAAGGATATGCGGCTGCCATATGCATACAAGGATTTACCAGACAATTATCCGGATTCACTTTCTTATTTGTCAGATGATGGTCGCATCATCCTGGATGTAGAATTCCCGGTTGGCGAATGGTATGCCGGCTACTCGATCGGCTATAGTATGGCATGGGATGATGGACGGTACCATTACTCCACTATCTACAACAGTTTTATCCCGAGTGCAATGACCGGGACAATACACCCGCATACGTATGCCGAATTCTACCGCCGTTGTCTGGGGCATATGGGGTTAGAGGTCCAGCCAGAACCGATTGTTGATCTGGAAGCAGACACCATGTATTTGAACGAAGGAGAGGTGGAACTCTTCTGGACCATCGTATGCGATGACAGCCTTAATGATCCGGTTAACGATGGATACGAATTGAAGTTCTCCCGGACCAAGATGACGTCAGAAGCAGCGTATGACGCTGCCGAGGAATACTACCAGACATGGACCACCCCGGGTAATGTTGATGATCCTGTAAGCAAAATATGCACGGGTCTCCCACCCATGGATACCCTGGTCTTTACGCTGAAAGTTGAGGATGACCATGGCTTGATCAATGCCCTCGGTGCTGAGCCGCTCATGCGCGTAAAAGGGGATTCGGTGACTCCTCACAATATTCTGATCGGCGGTAATTACGTGCGGGATTTTTCGCGCCGGTATGAGTTTCTTCATAGGTATCCTCACCTAACCGGGGATGACTCATTGTTCGTTTCATGGGATTATGATTCATTCTATATCGGACTTGCCGGTCAGAGTTTTGATTCAGGCGGTGATTTGTTGATATATTTTGATATCTCCAATGGTTCCGGAGCGGATAGCACGTATCCTTACCATGGCACGACTTTGAATTGCGCACCATTCCACGCTGCGTCCGGAGAATTCCGTCCAGACTACTGTCTTATCCTTGAAACATATAACAGCTGTCTGCTTTACCAATGTACGGGCAAGGATAGCAGGGATATCTGGACTGCGAGGACGTTTCATGGGAGCTATTCCGAAGATAATGTCCTCAATGGTTATGAATATACTGAAATAAGCATTCCCTTTACGGATTTCAGCGGATACAGCACATCCAATCAATTCGAGATGGTGGTGACGATACAGAACGAAAGCAATAACCTGCGCACACACATATACCCGCCATTCAATCCGATCGGCATTGGTACAATAACACAGTACTACCGATGGACCAGGCTGGTGGAAGACATGGTTCCTAAATACACAGCGGGTATCATTGGTATCGCGGAGCAACAGTCCACGCCTGATCCCGAGATGTTCGGTAAGACACTGCTTGCAATGCCGAATCCCTTCAGAAACACGATCGATCTTTTGCTGAACCAAAGTCTTGTCGCATCCAGTGAACATGCAACGCTTCGTATTTTTGACGTGACCGGGCGAGTGGTGCGTAATTTCGATCTCGAACAGTATAGTAACAGTTCAATACTGAAGATCACATGGGATGGGAAGGATGATCGCAGCAAGCAGGTTGCGCGGGGTATCTATTTCTGTGAACTGGTCACTGACAAACAGACGGTCATGGAAAAGGTCATTTATATACGGTAAAAAAAGAGTAAAAACAGAACGGGCGGCCTTTGTGACCGCCCGTTTGCATGTATAGAGATCCTATAGTTCTGTTTCGACAGTCTTCAGGAACATGGTTTTTTGTGGTTCCTCATAGTCGCGCGTCAGGTTGTCAATTACTTTTTTGTACTCACCAATATATTTTTTTTGTTCTTCTGTCTTGCCTAACTTCTTGAAGACTTGAGACGTGAACCATAATGCCTTTGCCAGGTACTCCTGGGCTCCGCATGAACGCGCTTGTTCTGTTATCTCCATAAGGGTATTAAGGCTGTCCGTGTAATTCTCCTGACGGGATGCAAGGAGAGCATTTGTGATGCTGTTATGGAGGAAGAGGATCGTGTCCCCGATCTCGCCGGCGAGCGCCATGCTCTTGTTCATGGATTCGCCGGCACCGGCAATGCTGTTCTCACATAAGGCGATGTACGCCTGCTTTGCCAGGATCCACGCATACATGCGTTTATTTCCGATCTTGCGGCAGAGATCCGGCAGTTCTTCCAGAGTACTGCGCGCATCTTTGTACTTTCCCAATGCAATGAGACAGTCCGCTTTGATATCGAGGACATTCGCGAGGATCTCGAGATCGTTCATTCCTCGCGCTTTTTCTTCGAGCCCCTTGAGCATACCAAGTACCTCCTCATGGCTGCCCAGATGCGCGCGCGTGGCTGCCTGGCCGAGCATGGAAAGCACGCCATTTCTCCGGTCACCGCTCGTCTGGAATGCTTCCTGGCTCTGGCCAAACATCTGTATCGCTTTGAAAAAATTGCCCGTGTAAAACATATCCCAGGCTATTGATCGCTGGGCAAGTGCCTGGTTTATCGGATCTTTGACCTGTTGCGCCAGTTCATAGGCCTTTTCGTGGTAATCGAGCGCTTGTTGCAGGTTGCCACGGAATAGGTGGATATCGCCAAGGTTGATCGTCATGCCCATTGCCTGACGCGAATGTCCGATCATCTGGGCGATCGTCAGAGCCTGGGAGAACTTCTCATGTGCTTTATCAAGCCGCCACGTCTGTGCGAAAACAAGTCCTATGTTTCCTTGTGCCAGGGATTCAACTTCCTTGTGACCGATCTTGGCAGCAAGTTCCATGCTTTCATTGAGTTTTTGCATTGCCGCGTCGATATTCCCGAGCTGGATATTGAGCATGCCGATATCGTTGAGGATACGCGCGACACTGTCCTTTTCGCCGATCTCAGTGAATCCCGTATGCGCTTTTTTGTAAAATTCCAGACCAGTGGGGAGATCGCCTTTTGCCACGGCAACGTGCGCAAGATTCTGGTTGGCAAAGGCAAACATGCGCTTGTCGCCGGACTGCGTGCTGAGGTTGATGACTTCAGAATAATACGAACGTGCGCTATCAAGGTCTCCGGTGCGCAGGTAATGGTTGCCGAGATTATTTACTGCCATGGTCTGTGATGCGACATCACCGCTTTTCTTCGCGATGCGGCGGGCCCGGGTGAAATAATTGAGACCCTTTTCCGGAGTGCCCATTTCCTGGTAGAAACTACCGATGTTGATGCATGCCCTTGCTTCGTCTTCAGGCGAGTCGAGTTTTACTGCCAGGCGCAGCGAACGTTTCTGGTCCTGGAGCGCATGTTCGAAATCGCCCAGTATCTTCAGCACAAGGCTCTGGCGCCGCAGCACCTCCATCTGGATCTGCGTTTCCTCGGTGCTCAGGTCTTTCTTCCCAAGGAGATCCGAGGTCTGCTGGAAGAAAGCAACGGATTCCTTGAGGGCAAAGAGAAAATACGATTTTTCGGCAGCGAGCTTCGAGAAGTGGATGCCCTTGCCTTTGTTCGTGGAACGGGCAAAATGGTATGCCAGCTGTTCGAAGACCTCGGGCGCGCGTTCCCCATGATCCTGCTCGATCATATTCCCGATGACGGTATGGAGCTCGCGCCGGCGGTTCTTCAATAAGGAACCGTACGTGACTTCATAGGTTGTCGGAGCAATGAACTCGTACGTTCGTGTATCATCTTCTTGAGACGATGTCAGGATACCTTCAAAATGCTCAAGGCGGTCGAGATCCGCCTGGAGCGCTTCCATGGGCGTATGCAATACGCGCGCCAGCAGTGCGGGCGAGAATACCTTGCCGATCACCGATGCGTGCTGGAGTACATGCCGTTCCGATTCGCTCATGCGGTCAATCTGCGCGAGGATCACGTCGGAAATCGATTCCGCGATCTCCAATTTTTTAAACCGATTCGTCACGATTGCCTTGCCTTTGTAGCGGCGGATACCGCCTTTTTTCAAGAGGTATTTTACGATTTCCTGAACGAACAGGGGATTACCCTGGGATTTATCGAATATCGTCTTTGGTATGAGTGCGTCCACTTCATCTACATTCAAAACTTGTGTTGCATAATTTTTTACCTGTGCTTCGATGAAATTCTTCAGCGCGATGTTTTTGTAATTCGGATGCTTCAGCCAGGGGAATGTATAGTCAGACCTGTACTCGAAAAGGAACATGAGTGCTTTCTCTGACATATCATCGAGTATACATCCCAGCAGTTCACTACTTGTTGGATCGCACCATTGCAGGTCTTCCACACGGATAAGGATCGGTGCGCGCTCGCTGTTCTTTATAATAACCTGTCGTACGGTATCAAAGATTCGTTTTTTCAGTTCATCAGGCGGGATCCCCTGTAATTGAGGGAACTGGATCCCGTAGAGCACGCCGATATACGGCAATGAAGAATCGAGCTCCAGACCTATGGCTTTCAATTTCATGCTGATAACGAGTTTCTTTTCTTCCTCGTTTGCATCCCGTTTGATGGCAAAGAGATCATTCAAGAGATGCGTGACCGCGACATACGGTGTATTGGTCGTGTACGGCATGCAGCGTGCGTTCAACCGCGTGAACCCGCGTTCTTTTGCCAATACTGCGGTTTCGATCCCAAGGCGGGTTTTGCCTGAGCCTGGTTCTCCAACGATACCTACGACTGCCGGCATGCGCCGTGCCGCCCGGTCGAGCAAAGAGGTTATTGTCCGCACCTCATCGTCCCGGCCAATGAGCTTGAGCGTTGTGATGTCAGGCAGCCGGTAGTGCTCCTGCATGCCCTTGACCAGGTATATCTGGATCGGTTTGCGTTTTCCTTTGACGCGTACGGATGGACGTTTGTCCGCTTCAACGACATCCGCGATATGTTGATATGTGTATTTACTGATAATGATCTCGCCGGCTTGCGCCACCTTTTCAAGACGCGCCGAGAGATTAACGGTATCGCCGATCACCGTGTATTCCATGCGCATCTCAGAACCGACGTTGAGGGCTACGGCGGGACCGGTGTTGATACCAACGCTCATTGCGAGAGGCTGGTCAAAGTGATGTTTTTCATTGAACTGCTGCATTTCTTGCTGCATTTCCAATGCTGCCCTTACCGCGCGTTCAGGATCGTCGTGGTGCGCGACCGGTGCACCAAAGATGACCATGAGCGCATCGCCCAGGAATTTGTCCACACTGCCCTCGTACTTGAACACGATTTTGAGCATCCGTGTGAAAAAGTCATTGATGATATTCGCAATATCCTCGGCATCCATGGTTTCGGACAATGATGTGAATCCAGACAGGTCAGCGAATGCGACGGTTATGTTCCTGCGTTCTCCTTCGATCTTTTTCGCCGACGGGTCGAGTTTTATCCTCTCCACAATGCGCGCGGGGAGGTAACGCTTATATGAATTCAAAAGCTGCTCAAGCCATAGCAGGCGTTTACCTGTTTCTTCTTCACCTTTATATCCTTCAGTTAATTTTTTTATTAGTTCAAACAGTTCTTTTTGTTCCATAAAACATTGTAGTTATTTTCAGGGGTAGGTCAATAATGGAGGGTGTTACTCTTTCGGCTATTTCAGAATCTTGAGAAAGGCCTTTACTACATATGGATCGAACTGTTTCGCAGACTCGTTTTTCAGTATTTTGACCGCCTGACTTTTTGTGATCGCTTTGCGATACGGGCGGTCTGTGGTCATGGCATCGTAGGCATCCGCGACTGCGATGACACGCGCACCGATGGGTATTTCATTTTTCTTAAGACCATTCGGATATCCGTTGCCGTCGTAGCGCTCGTGTTCACAACGAATAATCGCACAGGTCGAGGAAAGGTGCTTGATATCCTTCAGGATACCATTCCCGATCTCCGGGTGCCGTTTGATAAGCTCGTATTCCTCCTTGGTCAATGGCTCGACTTTGCAGAGCAAGGTATCCTTGATCCCGATCTTGCCGATATCATGGAGGTATCCAGCATAGTTCAATTCTTTCATTTGTTTTTCATTAAGTTCTAATTGCCGGGCGATTTTCAGGGCATACTGGCGCACCCGCTCAGAGTGGCCACGGGTATACTGGTCCTTCGCCTCCATTGCGGATACGAGGGCTTTGATCGTA
>JAFGPO010000124.1 GCA_016936155.1 Caldifarciminota bacterium | reverse complement strand
TATCAGACTATCAGCACATCAGGGTTAAATCTTGAAATCTGGGGCGCTGATATTCTTCCTACTGTCTGCTTACGGTTCGCGTCTTAGCAACTTCTATTGACATATCGTTCTGGCGTAACTATACTTCCCTGCTGATGGATCAAAGGGAAGTGCCGTGGAAATCGGTCGCGGTCGCCGCCACTGTGATTCCGTGTAGAACTCTGGTCACATAAAGCCACTGCTCCGGAAGCCTAAATATCCGGGTGGGAAGGCTGGTCAGAGCCGGATAAGCCAGGAGACCTATTCATCAGCGCCAAAAAGGGATCCTTCGGACGAAAGGAGGTCATAATGATTCCTTCAATACTTCTGTTGCTGCTGGTCAATCAACAGATCTATGAAATGGACGAGATCGTCGTAACCGCAACGCGGTATCCCTTGGCGCTGCAGAATGTTGCAGTCGCGACCATGGTGATTGACCGAGCGGATATCGATGCTCTGCGCGCCCTGGATATTACGGAAGTACTCCAGGGGACAGCTGGTCTTGATGTCAAAGATTACGGCACACCGGGTGCGGCAACGAGCCTGATGCTGCGCGGCGTGCCGTCGAGCGGTACTCTGGTGTTGGTCAATGGACAGCCCGTCAACATGGCGACCACGGGCATGGCGGATATCAGCGCCATTGACGTGAATTCGATCGAACGCATTGAGGTCGTGAAGGGACCGGTTTCAAGCATCTACGGCGCAAACACGCTCGGGGGCGTGGTCAATGTCATCACGGATAAAGAGTACACCAAACCCGAAATATGGATCAATGCGGCGCCGTTCACCACCACGTTCGACACGTTGTTCCAGAACAGGTATGTCGGATTGGCCGCAGGTCTGCCGTTCCAGGATTGGCAGCTGGGTTTATCAGCTGCCTATCGTACATCGCTGGGGCATCGAAGTAACAGCGAACTTGCAAAGTACGACATTCAAGGCACCATAGGCTATCAAACCGACAGAGTAGCGCTCAAAGCTCACATGGCGTATGATGACAAGGATTATGGCATTCCAGGTCCTATGCCGTATAGTGACAGTCTTCATCCAGTGCCGGTGTTCGGCGACAGCACGGCAACGTCACTGTATGACCACCAGGATGATGCGGCTCTTCTCGGTAATATCAAGTTTGTCTGGAACGTATCCGAGCGGCTACAGTGGGAACAACGGTTGTACGGAGACCGACGCAACAGCAAATTCCATACGCAGTATGCCGGCTGGATAGGCGACACGATCATCGAGGACCACACCTATCTCACGTATTCAGGTGGATACAATACCATGGTGCTGGCACGGTTTTCAGGTCTTGACCTGTCAGTGGGAATCGATGCGCGCATTGATTCCTTGAATACCCAAACAGCGTCCGAGCAGTCAGGGGATACAACATGGGATGCTTCAGTGTATACGTTCGGTGGCTGGTGCCAGGCAAAGAAAGATATTGGCGATATCGTCAGTTTTGTACCCAGTCTGAGACTGGATTACCATGGTGAATACGGCACGTTCCTTTCGCCGAGCATTGGATTCATCACTATCGTGCAACCGAAGCTTGTACTGAAAGCATCGGTGGGCAGGACGTTCCGCGCCCCGGGTCTCAATGACCTTTACTGGCCGTTGTCAGGCAATCGCGGCTTGACACCTGAATATGGGTGGGTGTATGAAATGAGGGTGGAAGCAGCGCCTTTGCACGCGATGTTCGGTGCAGTGTCTCTGTTCATGCACGATATAAAAGACCGTATTGCCTGGATGCCGGACACCGGCGGCATGTGGATGCCGCAGAACATCAATGAACTTTCGATCATCGGCCTTGATTGTGAATACCAGGGAAGATTGACCCGCTTTGTTGATCTTGCCCTGCAGGGAACCTACGTGACAGCAATCCAGATGAACGATGAGATCGTGTATGATTTTTATGATTATGTTGCTGATACTAGTCTTACGATTATCCAGGAAATCGAACGGGACGCCGCATATATTCCTCGATATACCCTTAAATTCACCCAGCACCTCCATGCGCCGTGCTCCTTTGATATCGACCTGAGCGAAATGTATGTCAGTGAAACACGCAACTATTATACGAATTACGACCGCTCCCCTGCGGTATCCATGGACGAGAAGATCATTGATGCGTATATGCTTTTCAATGCGTCGGTAACCAAAACCTTTGGCACATCGATCTTATTGACCGCGGGAGTCAAAAATGCTCTTAATACGGACTATGCCACTCAATTCGGTTATTCAATTGACGATCTCGATTACCCCATGCCTGGACGAACGTATTTCCTGAATATCAGCGCGCATTATTGACACCCTTTTCCTTTCTGCTATAATTGACCATGGGGTGACCGGATAGCCGCCCCGCACCTTCTTTGTCATGTGAGATCTAGAGAGGAGTTGTGGTTGTGTATTATGTTTACATTCTGAAAGAACGTAAGGATGGTTCTATCTATATCGGGTGTACGAAGGATCTCAAGAGGAGATTTCGTGAACATAATAGCAGCGATGATGTCTGGGATCTGGTTTATTATGAAGCTTACAAGGCGCGTAAAGATGTTCTGTTACGGGAGAGGAGACTCAAGCATTATGGACAAGCGCTTGGTCAGTTGAAGAGGCGCATACGCAATAGCCTTGTATGACAAAAAAGGTGCGGGGTAAAGGTGAAACGGCGGGGTAAGAGCCCACCGCTCTGATGGCGACATCAGAGGCACGGCAAACCCCATCCGAAGCAAAACCAAGCAGTCCCGCATGAAGCGGCCCGCTTTCAGGGACGGGTAGGTCGCGCAGAGCCTGGTAGTGATATCAGGTCAAGATAAATGGCTATCTAAAACAGAACCCGGCTTACGGGTCATCCCGTAATGAGTATGTCGAATTTCAACTCCATTCTAGAAAGGAGTGAAAAAGAATGACCGAGTGGAAAGCGCGTGATGTCGATCCTTCATTAACCGATCTCGTGATCCGGGGAAAAACCGTACCCAGGGAGATCGTGCAGATCCTTGCTCTGCGCGGTCATGATACGCCGGAAAGAATCGAGCGATATTTCGCGCCCCAGTTGAGCGACCTGTACGATCCGTTCCTCATGCCGAATATGGAAAAGGCGGTCGATCGCATGCTCCAGGCGCTTTCGGGCAATGAAAAAGTACTCGTTCACGGTGATTATGATACTGACGGTATAACCGGTACGGCATTGCTGGTCCGTAATTTCCAGAAACTCGGGATACCGACAGTGTCCTATATCCCGAACCGCCTTGAAGAAGGGTATGGAGTGTCTGAAACCGGCGTAGAACACGCCTATGAGCAGGGATGTACGGTGATCTTCACGGTCGATTGCGGAATAACCGCAATAAACACGGTTGCCACGGCGGCGCAGCACGGGATCGATGTTATCGTATGCGATCATCACAAGCCGCTACCGGTTCTGCCCGATGCATGTGCCTTGATAGATCCCAAGCTGCCCGGCAGCACGTATCCGTTCCAGGACCTGGCCGGTGTCGGGGTCGCTTACAAGTTCCTTCAAGCCTTGTACAGCAGTCTTGACATGCCCCTTGATGAATTGCAGGAAGATCTTGATCTTGTCGCACTCGGCACGGTCGTGGATGTAGTTTCGCTCGTCGATGAGAACCGTGTTCTTGCGATGTACGGGATAAAAAGGATCCAGAACAGTGAAAAAAAGGGATTGCGGGCGTTGTTGAAAGAAGCGGGATTGAGACGCGGACTCGCTGCGTACCACCTCGGGTTCATTATCGGTCCGAGGATCAATGCCTGCGGTCGAATGCGCAGTGCCCAGGATGCCCTGGAGTTACTGTTGACCGAGGATCAAGCGGTTGCCCAGGAGCATGCAAGGCGGCTCAGCAAAGATAATATTGAACGTCAGACGATCGAAGATGCGATCTTTCAGGATGCTACCGGTATAATAGAGCAGCGTGGTTATGAAAAAGACAGGATCATTGTTGCTGCTCAGGAGAACTGGCATGAAGGTATTGTCGGGATCGTCGCGTCGCGCATCACTGAAACATACTATAAACCAGCGATTCTTTTAACGCTTAATGAGCAACGGGCGAAAGGGTCCGGTCGTTCGATCCCCGGCCTTGATATCACCGCGGCACTTGCCGAACACAGCTCGATGATTACACGCTTCGGCGGGCATACGCAGGCTGCAGGGCTTGAACTGCCCCGTGACAACGTGGATAAACTGCGTCAGGCGCTGAATGCATCGGCAAGCGTTCTTGAAGAATCTCTGTTCAAACGAATCACGCATTTTGATCTTGAACTTCGGTTGACGCAGATAACAAAAGAGATCGTGTTTTTCTTGAAATATTTCGAACCCACCGGCATGGCGAACCCTCAGGCGGTTTTCCTGGGCAAAAATTTAGAGATCGTAGGGGTTCCACGGGTGGTCGGATCAAATCATCTTAAATTCGCTCTGCGCGACAAAGACACAGTATTTCAAGCACTTGCTTTCCGGCAGGCCGACAGCATTTTGAAGATAGAACCAGGAAAAACACGCATCGATTGTTTATATTCTATTTCCGAAGATTCGTTTTTTGGAAAAAACAAGATAATGCTCAAGGTAAAAAGCATGAGCATTGCGCATGATCAGCAATGATCGCTTTGGATGGATAATACAAACTGGATTCTGAAAAAGGTAAGTGGGTGCACTTATTTTGAATTCATTGACGCACCATACACCATGAAATTCTCGGTTGGTGCCGATCAGGAACGCTGCGTGAAGATATACTCACCGACATTTCTCAAACAGATTCATTCAGCAACGATCATTGACCTCGATGAAGACGATTCGCGCATCGGCGACGGACTCCTGACCCGTGATTTGAAGAAAACAATGGGCATAAAGGTCGCCGATTGCCTCCCTGTGTATATGTACAACAATACAGCGATGTGTATCATTCACTGCGGGTGGCGCGGCATCCTGGGTGGCATTGCGCGTAAAGCACGGCGTATAATGAGAACATATCGCTATGTGCTCGGGGCATGCATCGGTCCGGAATGTTACGAGGTGAAACAGGATGTGACGGGGCGGTTTACCGAGGAATATCCTGCCGCGGTCAAAGAGCACGACGGATGCTACTTCCTTGATCTAAAAAAAGCGGTGATCCAGGATCTCGGTCAGGCGGCGCTTATTGCTGACCTTGATCTGTGCACCAAGTGTCACCCGGAATTTTTCTTCTCCTACCGGCGCGGTGACCGGGAAAAGCGCAATTATGCCATAATGTCGAGAACATAACATATAAATTATAGGTATACATCAGCATATCAGCGGATCAGGATACCAGCAGGAAGGATATCCGCAACCCAGAGTATCAGATTTTGTCCTAATATGCTGATAGCCTGATATCCTGTTCACTGATCCACTGATAATATGATATGCGATGCTATTATGTGTTTCCTGTTTCGCATTCCGCGTTTTGTCTGTCTTGTAAGCATATGTTTTCTCTAACATGAAAATCCGCAATGTTGTTCAATCCGTTGACTTTACTCCTGTTTCTCCTTACAATACCTCGATGCAAAAAATCTGTCTTTGTTTATTTTTGTTGATAGCCGTGTCCTCGGCGCGCGAATGGAGTATGTTCGTGTACATGATCGCGGATAATGACCTGGCGCAATGGGCTGATTCGGATATGGTTGAGTTACAGAAAGTCGGTTCAACAGATGATGTAGCAATGGTAGTGCAGATTGACAAACCGACGATTGGCGCCCGGCGCGTGTACGTGCTTCCGGGTACGGTCCAGGAGGAACAGAATCTGGGTGTGATCGATATGTGCGACTGGAAAACACTCGCTGATTTTATCGAATGGGGCATTCAGGCGTATCCAGCTGATAGATATTGCGTGGTCCTGTGGGACCATGGTACCGGCTGGACCATGATGCCGCAGGGGACATTCGGATACGACGGATCGAGCGGCACCCGGATGAGCATTGCGAGCGGCGATTTGAGAAAGGCGATCAGTACGGCATGTGATCGCACGAATGAAACCGTCGATTGTGTGGCATTCGATGCCTGTCTCATGCAGCAGATCGAGGTCGCATATGAACTGCGCGATCTCGCGCTCGTTATGGTTGGACCACAGAGCGTGTGTCCGGTCGGTGGGTACCGGTATGATATGATCGTTGATTCGTTAACGAGCAGCCCGAGTATGTCCGCAGCAAGCCTGGCGCAGATAATTGTCACGACGACGATTGAACATTACACAAATGTACAGCCGGTTGTCTACAGTTCAATTTCCATACTTGCATTGAAGTCTATGGTCAATGACCTCTATACCTTTATGCGTTCGATTAATACCGCTGAGCCGTCGTTGGAACTGATGAGAATTCGTGATAGCGTGCAGACCATACCGTTGTCCGGCAATCAGCCGGTTCCGGATAATGAGTTTGTTGACCTGGGGGATTG
>JAFGPO010000123.1 GCA_016936155.1 Caldifarciminota bacterium | reverse complement strand
AGCAAAGGTTGCTCTTCATGGCTGCCTAATCTAAGAATCGACAGGGCTTCTGTTCTTATCATTCTTTACTTCTCCAAAATCTTACCGGTAACGGCTGGGGCTAAAATTTGGCGGGCATTTCGGAGCACATCACTGTCAAATTACTATGAAGTTTATTAGACGCAATACTCTTCAAATCAGCACTTTCCGCCCGCTTGATTTTAGCCTTTGTTACCAGCATGTTATTTCTTTCTCCCTTTAATCAAAACGAAACTTCCTTTTCCGTGTCCTTTCATTGGATTTTTAGGAATTTTTAAATTTATTTCTGTAAGTGTTTGTATAATATCAGTTATTTCAAAAAGGTTATTTACAATCATTGAAGTCAATTCGCTGACTGAATAGAATTTGGCATGCCTATAAAATTTGCTGTCTTTTTTTTCCAGTTCAAGCGATTTTCCTAATGAGCTTTCTTTGTCGATAAAAGCAATAATTAAATCGCCTTTGTCTTTGATAATCCTATGTGCTTCTTTTATTGCTTTTTCCGGATTATCAACAAAGCAAATAGATGTTATGAAAGCAGCAAAGTCAAAACTATTATCAGGATATGGTAAATTTTCAGCGAAACCTTTTTTTACTTTCAAATTTCTTTGTGTAGCATAATTCAACATTTTCTCTGATGGATCAATGCCAAATTTTATGTCTAACTTCTCTGCAAATATTCCGCTTCCAATCCCAATCTCAATTCCTTCTTTACCAATTGGGATAACTTGTTTTAATGCAAGTAATTCTGATTGAAAGATTAATTCATTTTCCTTAAACCAATTTTCGTATTCGTCAGTGAATATGTCAAATGGATTGACGTTCATTTTTAGAATGTTAGAACTTTATCGCACTCAACAGTCCATTGAGCAAATTCTTTCATATTACTCAATTTTACACCTTCAATGAAAGGGATTTTGTCAATTCCACGTGCTTCTGAACACCCCACACAACTTTTTGTTTCTCCACCGTTTCTAATAACAACCTTTAACATTCTTTCAATGTTGTAATAACCATTTGGTGTGTTTTGGTTTGGCAAACCGCAAAAAACAGCGTCTGCGAGTAGGAAAATTTTCATTTCCACATTGTCACCGTGTTCTTTTTGAAGTGTCATAGCCATTCTCAAAGCGTTGTATGCTTTCTCAGTCCCATAGGGTGCGTCATTGATGATAATCAAAATTTTCTGCATTTTTATTCTCCTTTATTTCATTAATAATCTCTGTTTCGTTGGCTCTTTATAATTGCTAGTAACGTCAGGGATATACGAAGTTTTTCTGGAGCGAAGTGGAAGAAAAATTTGGGTGAAACACGAGCCGAGGGCTGAACCGTATATCCCTTGTTAGGCGTCCGAACGGAACGTAGTGGAGTGAGAGCGCAGCGTGGTGCGGAGCGTTAGCGGAGCAAGTTTTCTCGGGCGAGCGTTCATTATTTTTCAATAACTGCTATGTAAATAGACTTATCAGAATCAATGAACTTTCTGACTTTCCAACCAGTACCTTTTAGAATATCTTTCATCTGGTCTTTCGAAACAAGTAAGTAATCAAACCAATCACCAATATATTTCTTAAACCTGATTCTGATGCGAAGTTGCCCGGGCATTCTTCCTCTTTTTACATTGAATTTATGATACTGGAGGTGAACCGGATCATCAGTCTTGTAAACATCGTTGCTTTCAGCAAGTATTAAGGCGCTGGGGCTGGTTATTTTATGAAGTTTTTTAAGTAAGGTTTTGGCTTTCTTGTAACTGCCGAATAATCCGAAGTTATTGCCGAACATAAGAACTGTATCAAAGGTATTTGGCTTGAATATGCTGATTTTTTCAATAGGTAAGACTTTGGCTTTCTTTACGCCACGCTTTTTGCAGACTTTGATAGCGAGTGGTGAATTGTCTATGGCAATTACATCAAAACCTTTCTTCTGCAAATAAAGAGAATTGCGTCCAGCCCCAGCGCCGACATCAAGGATTTTACCTCTGGCTAATTTGATTGCTTGCTTCTCAATTTTTGGCCAATCCTTAAAATCCGCAAAATAAGCCGGTGCACCTCCTGACAATCCGATAAAGCCATCATCTCTTTCAACGACTTCATATGATTCTTTGCCTTGAAAAAATGCCCATACTTCTTGGCCGTAAGCGTCTTTGTTTAAGTCCATAGTGGTTTGATTACGATTAGATTGTATAAAAAGGTATTGGTTTAGCGAGCCCGAGAAAATTACGCCTAACTCGTTTATATCGGAACTCAAGTTCGGATATACAACCAAATTCCGGGGGATATCGGAATTAATTTGCCAATTCATGTTTTCCGTACACGTCCTACTGCTTTTGCTAATAATCAATTGTCAAATAATTGTAAATGCCCAGGTCATTGGGTTGTAAAATGCTTGATAAATCAAGCAACTACAATGGCTCAACTTGATAAATCAAGCAACTACAATGCTTCAACTTGATAAATCAAGCAACTACAATGGCTTAACTTGATAAATCAAGCAACTACAATAACTTAACTTGATAAATCAAGTGACTACAATGGCTTAACTTGACAGATCGAGCAACTACAATGGCTCAACTTGATATATCAAGTGACTACAATGGCTCAAGAGTCGCTTATTGATATTCTGTCAAGCGGATAGGCTATTTTGCCCATCTGGGTTTTCTCTTTTCGAAGAATGCCGCCATGCCTTCTTGCCCTTCATCAGAGATCCGCAGTTTTGCGATCACCTCGGCGGTATATTTTTTGGCGTCGTGTAAAGGCATCCCGGGAACACTACTCAATAGTGTCTTGCAACTCTCGATCGCCTCAGGACCGCTTGACACCAAAGTATCGATCAGTTCATCAACGCTTTTATCAAGATCCTCAAGCGGCACCACCTTGTTCACCAGCCCCGCGGCCCGGGCCTTATCCGCGGTCAGACGCTCGCCGGTCAGGAAGAATTCACGACATTTGCCCTCCCCGCATTTTTTCACCACATAAGGCGATATCGCCGCCGGTATCAAGCCCAATTTCACCTCGCTGAAACTGAACTTCGCCTGTTCCGCGGCGATGACAAGATCGCATACCGCGACCAGTCCGGTGCCGCCGCCGATCGCGGTACCATTCACGCGCGCGATGGTCAACTTGGGCGACGTATATATTTTATGGAACATTTCCGCAAGTTCGAGGGATTCTTTGAGATTCTGCTCATAGGAATAATCCTTGACCCGGCGCATCCAGTTCAGGTCCGCGCCGGCGCAAAATGATTTGCCGGCGCCGGTTATAACAACCACCCGGATGCCGGAATGTGGTGCGATATCGTCAAAGACCGTCATCAATTCCCTTATCATGATATCATTGAAGGCATTATGCACATCCGGACGGTTAAGCGTGACCCGGGCGACCTTGTTCTCAACATTATAGGTTAAAGTTTCAATCTTGTTTGAGTTCATTTTTTTTCTCACCTCTTATGTAAAATCTGTTGCTCAAAAGAACACTCACGACTGGATTCCGCCTTTGGCAATCTCCTGAAATATGGCTCTTTGCGCCTTATCTAACACGGTGAATTTGGTGACTATCTCCGGTTCGATCGAAAAACGTTCAAGCAGCGGTTCGAGAAAATTTATCAGTTCCTGTTTCTTCGCCAAAATTCTCCTTGGCAGTATTTTATGCTCTTTGATAATGTCTACAAAAAAATCGACAAAATCCATCTCGTAACGGGCACGGTGAGCAAGATGAACCCCTACGATAAAATCACTGGTTTTATCAATACAGAGAAACACCAGGGGATAATACGGCCGTCCCTTTTTTTCTTTCACCGGCATCGGCATGAAAAAGGTATCGATCTCCCATTTCATATCGGTGCGGGATAAAGAAGTTTCAATTCCTTTCAAACGTGCCGCGAGATCATAACTAACCTTTACGATTTCCTTTAATTCCTGCGGTTTTTGCCGCGTATCGCTCCATACAAGGTCATTACCTTGCCCGGTCAATGCCCGCACGAAATAGACATCACTCGATTTTGGAACAATCAAATCCGGATCTTCTCTCACCCGCAGCGCAACCTCCATTGCCTGATTCAGGCAATGGGTCAAAAAAATAACCTGCTCCTGGTTCAAATACCAGGGGAAATATCCCGGTTCATAGAAGCGAAATTGAGGCCAGACATAGCGACCTTTGAAGGATAATCCAAGCTTCTTGATAACTGCCAGATCTTCTTTTGTCAACATTGATTTACTTTCAAATGATGCCACCAAACATAATTTGGAAACCAATATTTCAAAAACATCGATTTTACTGTTCGCTTTGCCGGACAGAAGATCAAGATATCCGGCAAGTCCTTTGGTGCCGAGATACACGGCAAGTCCAAAGAATTCCTCAGCATTGCCCAGAACACAGCAATACCCAATTTCGCCGTCAAGCGGATTCTGAACCCCGAAGATCTCGGTATCGGCTATCCATTTCCATGGTGCCATGCGTTTGAATTCTATCGCCGATGCATACAATCTTTTCCATTCCTCAAGAGATGGAGCAGAAATAAAATCAGCCATTCAATCTCCTAATGATTTCGGCAAAAATATCTTTCGTAAAAGATGAGTGTTTTCGTGAAAAACTCGGGATAGGATATCATCTCGGGTCCATTTTTACCGCCATGTTCAGCCTCCGGAACGATCCAGAGTTCTTTCGGTCCCGGCAATTTATCATATACTGCTTGCGACATCCACACCGGGGTTCGCTCGTCTTTCTCGCCCACGATCAAGAAAACCGGGGTGGTTACCTCATCGGCTGATTCGATGGGAAGAAGACTATCCGGATAGTCTTCAGGAATCGTAAAGTTCCTGTCCGGATCAACCTTTTGCAGATTCGTGACCAAATCACCGAGTGAAGTGATCAAAGCCCGGCCAACATACGCCGCGATATCGTTCCGTTGGGCGATCATGGCAAAGGAAAGATAGGCGCCCGTGGAAAAACCCATCAAGCCAATTTTTTCCGAATCAACCTCGGGTTGGGTTTTTATAAAATCGATGGCCGCGGCATAATCAATAAGAAATTCCGTACAGCAAAGATCGTCTTCGGCAATATCCCATGGGTCGCTTGCGCCGAATCCCCGCCAATCGAACGTGAGAACAGTATAGCCTTTGGTAAAATAATGATACGCATAGAATATCGAAAAAGCCATATTCCCGGCATCGCCGCCGCAGATGATTATGGTCGGCTTGGGACCGTCAGCATAATCATAATCGGCTAATGCTCTTTTCAGGCTATCCGGTACGACCATCATTCTACCGACAAGATCATTGGCGATACCCGCGGTATCCTGAGCCGGATACAGCCATCCTTTCAAACAAATGCCGTCTTCCGCAGTGAAAGAAACTACGCGGTATTGAATCCCAAAATCCGAAGGTATACACGGATACTGCCGCAGCGGTTTCATCGCAAAAAGGGACTCTGAGAAAAACATCGTCAAAATCAGACAAACTGCTAACTTTATCTGTATTATCCGTTCCTCCCTTAAAAAAACATTTTTATCAGACCCAGTATCCCCTGTTTCCAGGGCACGCGGTGCGAAATACCGGATGAATTCTCGATTTTATCGAGATTATCCGAATACCATTGATAGTTACGGATCAAGGCGTCCTTGTTCGAATACCTGGGCTCGAAGCCGAAGACTTTTTCTGCCTTTTCAGTAGCAACAAAAGAATCCTGACCGGTAGTTTCATATACCCATTTATAGAGCGGGGAAAGGTGCAGGAATTCAAGAATGCGTAATGCCAGGATAACGGGGAGGGCGGGAAACCCGATTATTTTTTTGTCGTGACCGGCAAAGTCCAGCACCGCCTGATAGTTTTCTTTCATGGTAGTAAAGTCATTGGCTCCGATATTGAATGTGTCGTTCGCCGATTCTGCATCACCGGTCATGCAAAGCCAGATGAAATCCGCCAGATCCTCGACATCCAGCAGTTGATAACGGTTCTTGCCCGAGCCGATCATCGGGAAGTTTTTGCCGTCCTTTGCCCAATCGTAAAAGAGTGCGAATACGCCGAGCCGTTCCGGCCCGATAAACAATTTCGGCCGGACAATAGGCACGATCATCCCTTTAGCACGAAACTCAAGACAGACTTCCTCAGCCAGGATCTTTGCCTGCCCATAGGGTCCAACCCCGTCAAGTTTGTCATCCTCATAGATCGGATGGTGGTCCGGGATGCCGTACACCGCAGTGGAAGAAACATGGACAAACCGCTCGACCTTATGTTTTTCCGCAGCGTCGAGCAGGTTACGGGTACCATCAACATCCGTGGTCATGATGTCCTTTTTTGAGTACAAAGGCAATGCCGCTGCGGTATGGATAACGTGCGTAACACCCTGCATCGCCTCTTCGACTTTCATTTTATCCCGAATATCGCCTTGCACAAATAAGATGCTATCCTTTTCCGGATAGTCAAAATCCGCCATATCCAGGACAATGATGTCTTTCACCATGTTTTCAAGCAGTTTCCTGATCATGTTAATGCCCAGAAAGCCGGCGCCGCCGGTGACTAATACGCGCATCCGCTACCTCTTTTCAAAATTCAAATGGCCATTATTTCGGGTATAATCCTTGCCTTGCTCCCAAAATCACACATACCACAGAGAGAATACCTCGCGAAAAGATTTGACGCTATTCGCTAACACAATACCCGAATCAATATCCGAGAACTCATCTTGATGCTGATTGACTAACGACCCTGAAATGAAGGCACCTTCAACGCTGGTGACTGCTTTCAGTCGACTGATAATAATATGTATAACTTCGTGTGAGTTCATGGTCTTCGGTCTGTTTTTCACACTCGTCTAAGGTTCCCGATGTTTGTGAAGGATCGTCGTTGCCGTTTTAGCGGAAGCAGGTGCGCGCATCTCACCGAAACGGATTTCTTACTCAAGATCGCCATTACCTATGTTAGTGTTAACCGCTTTCTTCACCTTTGGTTTTCGTCTTGACCGGCTCGACCAGCAAAACCCACGCCGGTTTTTTTGCGCGCGATCGGTGTCTTACTCCTTTTTTGACAACAAAACCCTCACCTTCATTCAATTCGACGCTCTCGGACTCGGTATCAATATAAATATTACCCTTTAGCACATAAAAGAATTCATCCTCAGCGCGATGCGTATGCCAGTGGTATTCCCCATCGATTTTCGCCACGCGCAGAGCAGTATCATTTATGTATGCAATATCTTTTGGCTGCCACGGTTCTTTGAGTTTTTTGACTATTCCCTTAAATTTTATCTTAGTCATCCCACCCCCAATCAGTAAATCCGAAATTCGAATACCGAAATCCTAAACAAATTCAAAATTCAAATATTTAAAAGATGTTTGTTACTTGATCTTGACGAGAATTGAACCGAATATCTTCATCAGTTCTGTTGCCTCTTGTATTAATTGCGTTTTCACGTTCTCCTCAACATTATCGCGAGCTTTCAGAAGTCTTAACCAATAACGACTTTCCTTTGACTCCTTACGACATATTTTTATCCGCACAATGAAGTCTTTTTTACTCAAAGACTCATTTGCTTCAATATAATTCGCACCAACTGAGCCTGACGATCTCACTAATTGTCTGCTGATTTCAAGGTTCGCTATATTCTTTGGCTGCTTGTTCAGGAAATCGATAACCCGTTGAGCAAAGAGATAGGTCCTTTCTTCGAGATCATACTGAATTACGTTTTGAATTTCGGTCATTTGATATTGTTTCGGATTTCGTGCTTAGAATTTCCACCTTCAGGTGGCTACATTCGGAACACGCCGAATTTGTGATCGGGTATCGGTGCGTTCAATGCCATGGATATGGATAAACCCAGAACAGTCCGGGTATCGAGCGGATCGATGATCCCGTCATCCCAGAGCCGGGCGGTCGAATAGTACGCGCTTGATTCTGTATCATACTTTTCAAGGATCGGTTTTCTTATTTCCTCAATCTCCTGTTCAGTTGGATCCTTACCCTCTTTCTTTAGCGCGCGTACGCGGATATCCGTCAATACGCCAGCTGCCTGCTCGCCGCCCATCACGCAGATCCTTGATGTAGGCCACATCCATAAGAGACGCGGATCATATGCCCGGCCGCACATGCCATAGTTGCCAGCGCCATACGAGCCGCCGATAATGATCGTGAATTTCGGCACCTGAGCATTCGCGACCGCATGGACCAACTTTGCGCCGTCCTTGGCAATACCGCCATGTTCATACCGCTTGCCCACGATGAATCCGGTGATATTTTGAAGAAAAAGAAGCGGGATCTTACGGACTGAACACATCGTAACGAAGTGTGCGCCTTTCTGTGAGGACTCCGAGAAAAGCACGCCATTGTTCGCGAGGATACCGATCGGATAACCCATGATGCGGGAAAATCCACACACGATCGTTGGGCCATACAGTTCTTTGAATTCATGAAATTCACTCTGATCGACGATACGCGCAATGACTTCCCTCATGTCAAAGGTCTTTTTCAGATCGGCCGGGATGATACCATACAATTCGCGCGGATCATAGAAAGGCTCTGCAGGGTGCTGGCGCTCCAGGTGATATTTTGGTTGTCGTCCTAGATTTTCAACGATATTACGGGTGATCTCAATGGCATGCTCGTCGTTCACTGCATAATGATCAGCCACTCCTGAGATCCGACAATGGACATCTGCTCCGCCGAGTTCCTCTTCTGTCACCACCTCACCGGTTGCGGCCTTGACTAAAGGAGGACCGCCAATATAGATCGTACCCACGTCCTTAACGATCACCACCTCATCGCTCATTGCCGGCTGGTAGGCTCCGCCTGCTGTACAGAACCCCATTACCACCGAGATCTGCGGTATATTATCCGCTGACATGCGTGCCTGATTATAAAATATCCTCCCAAAATGGAACCGATCCGGGAAAGTCCCGACCTGCCATGGCAAGAAGATTCCTCCGGAATCCACCAGGTAAATACAGGGCAGTCGATTTTCCATCGCGATCTCCTGTGCCCGTATGTGCTTCTTAATGGTTTCCGGAATGTAGGTCCCGCCTTTCACCGTGGCGTCGTGGGCAATGATCATCACCTCTCTGCCATGAATGATCCCGACCCCGGTTATGATTGCAGCGGAGGGATGTGCGTTGTCGTACATATCCCATGCGGCGAGCTGGTTGAACTCGAGGAATGGCGTATCTGGATCCAGGAGGTGCTGTAACCGCTCGCGCACGAATAACTTGCCGCGCTCAGTGTGCTTTTTATGCATATAGTCCGGACCACCCTTGCGGACCGTGGCCAGCCTTTCTTTGAGCACTGCAACGGCTTTTTCCATAACCCGCTCATTTTCTTTGAAATCAGCACTCGATGTGTTTATTTTGGATTCTATTCTATACATAATATCCTTCCAAATCCCAGATTCTTCAGCCTGAGGCTGATCCGCCTTGGGCGGGAAATCCATTCCCAAACAAATTCAAAATTCCGATGCGCCATACTAAATGTCTTCAATGATTTGTTGTTGCATGTGAATATTTGATATTGTCCAGAATTTCGGATTTCGAATTTAGAATTTATTATTTATATGGGTACGGCCTTGTACCCATAACAAATGATGCCGGTATGACCTTCCGTGTATATTTTCCGGAACATGAACCTGACCTTAAGCCCGATCTTTAGATCCTCAGGCTTACAATCGACCACCTGCGTGGTCACGCGCACGCCATTATCAGTCTCGACTATCGCCACATTATACGGTACTTGTGCGGCAAAGTTATCAGGTGCGACCCGCACGGTCGTGAACGTTACGATCGTCCCATTTTCGGATAATTTCGTTCTTTCGAATGTTTTTGATCCACAGGCCGGGCACACTAAACGCGGGGGGAAAAATTTCTTACCGCAATTCTTGCACTCTGATGCCTCGAGACGATAACGCTGTGGCATTTCCCTTCTATATCGTGGAGAGGGCATATAGGCCTCCTTTCAGTCGGCAAATCCTAAATCCTAATATCGAAATACTGGACAATATCAAAATCCAAAATACCAAACAACACCTTTTTGAAATTGAAATTTTGGTCATTAGGATTTGTTTAGAATTTCGGATTTCGTGCTTTGGATTTCTGCTGGAGAATCTCATATAGTTACTCTCAAACTGCGTTACCTATCGTCGTCACTCAGCCTTGAAGATGTGGACGACTGAGGACGCTCCGGACCCACCCATGTTCTGCGCAAGCGCGATCTTCGCATCCTTGACCTGGCGTTTACCGGCTGTACCGCGTAATTGTTCAGTGAGTTCGACAACCTGCGCGATTCCGGTAGCGCCTACTGGATGTCCCTTTGACTTCAAACCGCCAGACGTATTGACTGGAATCTCCCCGCTGAGCGCAGTATGTCCGTCCTCAGTGAATTTACCGCCCTTCCCTTTCTCGGTGAATCCCAGGTCCTCGATGATACAGATCTCCGCGATCGAAAAACAGTCGTGGACTTCCGCAACATCGACATCCTTTGGCCCAATGCCTGCCATCTTGAACGCTGCGGCACCTGCATGTTTGACCGCGGTCAATGTCGTTATCTCCGCGCGGGCATGAAGCGCGATCGTATCAGTTGCCGCACCAGTACCGATGATCTTAATGACCGGTTTACCAAGCTTTTTAGCGATCTCGACCGGTGCGATAACCGCACATGCCGCGCCGTCAGATACCGGTGAACACTCCAGTATCGTCAAGGGATCAGCGATGACTGTTGCTTTCAATACTTGATCGAGTGAAACTTCCCGCGGAAACTGCGCGTGTGGGTTGAGAGCACCATGTTTATGATTCTTCACGGATACTGCCGCAAGCTGTTCATGAGTCGTCCCATACGTGTGCATGTGAGCGCGGGCGATCAACGCATACAGGCCGGGAAACGTAATCCCGTTATATACTTCATATTCCTGATCCGCAGCGGTCGCCAGCGCATACGTCACATCCGCCCCATCATTCATTTTCTCAACGCCGCCGACAAGCACGATATCGCTGTGTCCCGAAGCAACCTCAAAAAATCCAAGCCGGAGCGCCATACCACCGGAACAGCATGCTGATTCGACACGGACCGCGGGGATGGGCGCAACACCCAGGTAATCCGCCATGAGTGCACTGATATGTTCCTGCCCGACGAAAAGTCCAGGTGCCATTGATCCGACGTACATGGAATCGATATGATCGACACCCGCATCGTCGATCGCTTTCAGTGCCGCCTCAACGAACAGATCGCGCAGGGACTGCTGCCACAATTCCCCGAATTGTGTCATGCCGATTCCGATAACTGCAATATCACGCATAATTAACCTCCTTAGCCACAGAATCCACAGAATTGAAATAACACTGGATGCAAAAAACACAGAAAACACTGAATCCAACATCACTGATTTGGATCATAGAACAAAGCGTCTGATAGCTATTCTTGGCTTCGCAAAATTTATCAGTAAACCCACCTTCTTGCCCGTTGCCTTAAGGTAGATCAACAGACGTTTTGGTCTGCTTATTCTGCTTTTTCAAATTCTGTGCCCTCAGTGTACTTTTCATTTATTTCTGTGTTTTCAGTGTTCAGCCATTATTATCTTGCCGCGGTATTTCGCGTATTGTCCGTAATCGAGATAGAAACGCTTACCTTCAAGCATGCCTTTGAGTTTATCAGCTTTGTCCCGCACTTCATCGATCCGCTGCGTCACCTTGAAAATAAATGCATCACTTCCCGCACCGGAACCGAAGGAAACGAGGAAAATAAGCTCATCCGGCTTCGCCACATCAAGGGTCGCCGAGAATCCGGTCGGGGATGAACCAGAATAGGTGTTACCCATCAGCGGGACGATCCATCCCGGTTCCAACTGTTCCTTTGTGAATCCGAGTTCCTTCCCGGCGGTTAACGGGAACTTACCATTCGGCATATGGAATATGGCGTAGGCAAAATCACTCGCTTTGTAGCCGCTCTTTTTCAGTATCGTCGAACCAGCCCCTAACACATGCTTGAAGTACGCGGGTTCGCCCGTGAACCGGCCCCCGTGGAGCGGGTAGAATGCACCTTCGCGACGCCAGAAGTCAGGCGTATCAGTCGTATACGAATAGGTCTCCAGCACCTCGGCAACGACATTTCCCTCACCAAAAATGAATGCCGACCCACCAGCGGATGCGCTGAATTCAAGAGCATCGCCGGGTGCGCCTTGCGATGTATCCGCACCGATCGCCAGTGCATACTTGACCACCCCGGCTTTCACCTGGCTGTAAGCAACGAACATCGCTTCGGTACCAGCCTTACAGGCGAATTCAAAGTCGGCGACATGAACATCAGGCACAATGCCAAGGGCTTCTGCAACCACCGTACCCGAAGGTTTCACTGCATAGGGATGGGACTCAGAACCGACATAGACCGATCCGATCTCAATGGGATCAATACCGGCGCGTCGCAACGCGTTCTTTGCTGCTTCCACGGAGATCGTTATCGTATCCTCATCCATGCCCGGGACGGTCTTTTCCTGAAGCATGAGTCCCCGCTTAACGACGTTCGCATCACGCCCCCACTGGTGAGCGATCTCCTCCACCTTGATCCGGTATCGCGGCAGGTAAGACCCATAGCCAACGATTCCAACCATAGTTACTCCTTCCTTTTTCCTATTGAAAAAGTAGCTTCAGACGGATTGTCATAGATTTGAACAGATATTTGATCCGTTTGCATCCGCAATAATCGGTTTGCATATCATCAAAACTAAAGTTTTGATAGTGCTTGTTCCAGATCCTCAACAAGATCATCAACGTGTTCCAGACCAACGGAGATCCTTACGAAACCGGGTTTGATCCCACATTTTTCAAGATCCCCATCGCAATAGGTCGAATGGGTCATTGAAGCGGGATGCTCGATGAGCGTATCAACGTCACCAAGACTGACCGCGAGCGTACACAGCCGCAACGAATTCATCAGGACCTTGCCCGCTTCCTTGCCTCCCGTGACATCGAATCCGATCATACCGCCAAACCCGCTCATCTGTTTTTTCGCGATATCGTGACCCGGGTGGGACGGCAGACCAGGATAGTACACGTGTTCGACCTTCTTATGACCGGCCAGGTGCTCTGCAATCTTCTGGGCGGTCTCACAGTGCCGGTCCATGCGTACCGCAAGGGTCTTAAGACCTCTCAGCACAAGCCACGCATTGAATGGCGAATTGCAGCCGCCGATCTCCTTGGCAATATCCCACGCACGATGCATTAACTCTTTGCCCCCGACGATCACACCGCCGATGATGTCACCGTGCCCGCTGAAGTATTTAGTCATGGAGTGGACCACGATATCCGCCCCGAGTTCCATCGGTCGCTGCAAGTAGGGAGTGGCAAACGTGTTGTCAACGCACAGCGGAATGTTCTTTTCCTTACACACCTTTGCGCAAGCCGCAATGTCCACGATCTTCAGCGTCGGATTAGCAGGCGTTTCCGTAAACACAAGTTTTGTCTTTGGTGTGATGGCTGCCTGGAGTCTCGAAATATCAGCGGTATTGATAAACGTAACATCGATACCGAGTCGAGGAAGGACACTCTTGAACATGGCGAACGTTCCGCCATAAATGGTATCATCGGATATGATGTGCTCGCCCGTTGCTGCGCATGTCACGATAATATTGAAGATCGCGGCAAGGCCCGAAGCGAACACAACACCCGCTTCAGTCGATTCCAGTAATGCGATCTTTTGCGCGAGCAGGTCGATCGTCGGATTGCTCAAACGTGTGTAAATATATCCTGATTCTTCCTGTTTGAACAAACGCGCACCATGATCAGCGTCATGGAATGCAAAGGTCGATGTCTGATAGATCGGCGGTGCTAAAGCGCCGGTGACTTTATCCGGATGTTGCCCACCGTGTACAATCTTTGACTCAATATGCATTATACCTCCTTACTCTCTAAAATCATAAAAACGGGTCTTGCGTCTCACTCGGTGAGTTCGATGAGTACCCCGCCCAGGTTCTTTGGATGGATAAAGGCGATCTTCTTTCCCGAAGCTCCGGTTCTCGCTGTTTCATCGATCAGTTTCACCTTCTCGTGCTTCATCATCGCGAGCGCATGCTCGATATCATCGACTTTGAAACACAGGTGGTGGACACCTTCGCCTCTCTTGTCGATAAAAGACCGGACCGCACTTTGCTCATCCATCGCTTCGAGCAGTTCGATATGAATACCATGGCAATCGAGAACCGCGACTTTCACTTTCTGCTCCGGCACTTCTTTGACGTACAACAGTGAAAATCCGAGTACTCCCTGCCATACGGCAAGCCGCTTATCGATGCTCTTTACCGCAATGCCGATGTGCTCCAGTTTCATTATGTTACAGCAACTTCCTCTTCTTCGCTTCGTCCTCGAGCATCTGCTGGAAATTCGGATGCGCGATCGAAATAAGTGCTTCAGCACGCTGGCGTAGGTTCTTGCCATGAAGATATGCAACGCCATGCTCGGTCACAACATAGTGGACGTCTGCCCGCGTGGTCACAACACCGGCGCCAACCTGGAGCGTCGGCACGATCTTTGATATCGTATCGCCTTTCGCAGTTGACGGTAACGCGATGATCGGTTTTCCACCCTTGGACTGGGTGGCACCCCGGATAAAATCGACCTGACCGCCGAAACCGGAATAAATCCTGGTCCCGATCGAATCTGAACACACCTGTCCGGTCAAATCCACTTCGATCGCCGAGTTGATCGCAACCATTTTATCGTTCTGACCGACGACAAACGGGTGGTTCGTGTAGTCGGTGGGATGGGTCTCGAACGTCGGATTATTGTCGATGAATTCGTACAACTTTTTGGTTCCAAGGTAGAAAGTCGCGATCACTTTGTTGCTATGAAGTGTTTTCTTCGCACCCGTGATCACGCCGGCTTCGATCGCTTCCATTATGCTATCGGAAACCATCTCGGTGTGAACACCGAGATCCCGTTTATCGAACATCGCTTTCAAGGCTGCATTCGGAATCCCCCCGATGCCCAATTGGAGCGTCGAACCATCCTCGACCAGACTGGCGATATTCCCGCCGATCCTCTTTTCCACCTCAGTGAAGGGGATCGGTTCAAGCTCAGGCAGGGGATTTGCGGTCTCGACGACCTTGTGAACGCGCGAAGCATGGATGAAGGAATCACCCAATGTCCGCGGCATTTCCTCATTGACTTGTGCGACAACTATTTTCGCGGTCTCGGCTGCTGCCTTGGTCGCCAGACACTCTACGCCATAACTCATGAACCCATGCTCATCCGGTGGTGATACATGGATCAGCGCGACATCCAGGGGCAGCAATCCCTGGTGGAACAAACTTGGAATCTCGTAGAGGAACACGGGGATATAATCCGCATTGCCTTCGTTGACCGCTTTCCGGTCAGCCGGTCCGACAAAGAGCGAGTTATGCCGGAAGTGGCCTTCCATACCTGGCTTGGATAGAGGATCATCGCCAAATAGAAGAACATGGGTGATTTCGACATCACAAAGTCGGTCCTTCTGCTGCGCGAGCGCCTGCATGAGGTGAATTGGGGACGCCGCGTTGCCGCTGATATAGATACGGTCGTTGCTCTTGATGACCGATACCGCTTCATCGATCGAACACCGTTTCTTTTTGTAGTTATCGAACCAGCTCATGGCAGATACTCCTCTTTGATCACCCCTTGCTCAGCATAAAGGCCGTTCTTAAGTGCAATACTGCTCTTCAGTGAAACATCCAGTCCTTTCTCGGTTATCAATTTCAAAAAAGGATAGATCGCAGAACTGATCGTGTGGGTCGCAGTCCGTGCGACCAGAGTAGTCGCATTCGCCATGCAGAAATGAATCACACCATGCACCGTGTAGATAAACTTGCCGCTTGGCGATATCTTGGACGTTTCCGAACACCCGCCCTGATCGATCGAAAAATCCAGCAGAACAGCACCGCGTCTCATCGATTTCACCATTTCTTCTGTGATCAATACCGGTGAACGTCTTCCCGGTTCAAGCACTGCACAGATAACAACATCCGCGAATTTCAGGATCTTTTCGATATTATGTTTGGTCGAGAACATGGTCGTGATCCGGCTCCCTGGAGATTGACTCACGATATTATCGAGTCGATCACGTATGATATCAAGCAGGTAGACGTTGGCTCCGAGCTGTGAGAACGCCTTTGCTGCATGGCACCCCAGAGTACCGGCCCCCAGAATAACGACCTCCGCAGGCGGGATCCCGGCAATACCTCCAAGCAGAATCCCACGACCGCCGCCCGGGGATTCGAGTAACCGGCCCGCGATCTGAACCGATAGTTTGCCGGCCACTTCGCTTATCGGTATTACGACTGGCAGTTGTCCGCTTGCATTTTGCATGATCTCATACCCGAAAAGCGTCAACTTTTTCTCCTGAATGATCTTAAAAAACTCCTTACGTGCCGTGACCATATGTATGAATCCCATGATCACCTGTCCGTCTTTCATATACTGATACTCTTCCTGCTGTGGACGCCGCACTTTCAGAACCACGTCCGCGCGCCGGTACGCTTCATCCTTCGTATACACGATCGTCGCACCAGCCTCTGTATAGTCATCATCTGAGAATCCGGCTCCCTCACCGGCTTTCGTCTCAACATAGAACTGAGCGCCACGAAGAATGAGTTCCTTCGCGGCCATCGGTGAAAACCCGACCCGATACTCAGGGGTATCTTTGAACGGCGGTATTTCCCGCGGAATACCGAAGATCATACAACACTCCTTTCTTTTTCCTGCAGAAAAAGCAGATGTAAACGGATGTGCATTAATTCACACGGATACTGCACCTATCCAAATCCGATCTGCGGGCAGGCAGATCAAAAGATATTCTTCTCCTTGTATTCACCAAAAACTTCACGCAGCGCGTCGCTTATCTCACCGATCGTTGCATGACACCGAACACAATCGATGATCGCGGGCATGATATTGGAACGCGCAGCAGCTGCATCCTTAAGCGCGCGTAAAAACCCAACAACCTTTCCGTTATCCCGTGCACGTTTGATACGGCGCAACCGCATGATCTGTTTCGTGATCGCAGAGGATGACACCTTCAAATTAGAAAATCGTTTTTCCTCTGCGTTACCAGCAAACTTGTTGACGCCTATCACATTCACCCTGCCTTGCTCAATAGCCTGTTGATATTCATAGGCGCTCTTATGGATCTCCTTTTGGAAAAATCCATTTTCTATCGCTTTCAGCGCACCACCCATGTCATCGATTGCACTGAGATATTCCTGCACACGCTGTTCAATGTCATTCGTCAGCTGTTCAATATAGTAGGATCCGCCGAGCGGGTCGATGACCGACGGAACCCCGCTCTCATAAGCGATTATCTGCTGGGTACGCAGGGCAAGCTGTACCGCTCCCTCGGTCGGCAGGCCGAGTGCTTCATCCCGGGAGTTCGTATGCAGGCTCTGCGTTCCACCGAGCACCGCACTCAACGCCTGGAACGCAACGCGTATCGCGTTGTTTTGTGGCTCCTGAGCAGTCAGCGTACATCCCGCAGTCTGGGTGTGGAAACGCAGCATCCAGGACCGTGGGTCCTTCGCGCGGAACCGTTCTCTCATGATGCGCGCCCACAACCGGCGGGCGGCCCGGAATTTCGCTATCTCTTCAAAAAATGTGTTGTGGGCATTAAAGAAAAAAGATATCCGCGGGGCGAACGAATCGACATCAAGGTGCCCCTGTTCGATTGCATGGTGAACATATGCGATCCCGTGGGCAAGGGTGAATGCAAGCTCCTGCACCGCAGTTGCTCCGGCTTCCCGTATGTGATACCCGGATACCGAAATCGTGTTCCATTTGGGCAGATGCGTACTGCAGTACGCCATGATATCGATGGTGAGTCGGATCGATGCTTCGGGCGGATAGATATATGTACCGCGCGCAACATACTCCTTAAGGATATCATTCTGTACGGTACCGGATAACGCCTCCTGCGCAACTCCCTGTTTTTCTGCAACCACGATATACATGGCAAGCAGGATCGCGGCCGTTGCATTGATCGTCATGCTCGTGCTCACCCGATCAAGCGGTATGGATTCGAATAACGTTTCCATATCCTCGAGGGTATCGATCGCGACACCGCACTTGCCCACTTCCCCTTGAGAAAAAGCATGGTCTGAATCATACCCCATCTGGGTGGGGAGATCAAAGGCAACCGACAATCCGGTCTGTCCTTGCTTGAGCAGATAACGGTATCGTTTGTTCGACTCCTCCGCAATCGCATAGCCGGCATACTGACGCATCGTCCAGAGGCGCCCGGTATACATGGTTGGATACACGCCACGGGTAAAAGGGTATTCCCCGGGATCACCGAGGTCCCGGTCATAAACTATGTCTTTAATGTCGTTAGGTTTACCCAACATAGAAAATTCTAAATTTTAATTTCTTCAGCCTGAGGCTGATCCGCCTTCGGCGGAAAATCCAATCCTAAACATATTCTAAATTCGAATGCTCCCAAAAAATGATTGTTTTGAATTTGGTGCTTGGATATTGTTTAGAATCTAGGATTTCGTGCTTGGAATTTCTCACTCGATTGTAACGAGCGTGTCTCCGCTGTTGACTGTTTGCCCCTTATCCACGAGTATCTGCTTCACGATCCCCTCGCGCGGGGTTTTCATTTCATTCTGCATTTTCATTGCCTCAACGATGAAAAGACCTTGTCCACAGATTACACGGTCGCCTTCGGCGACCATCACCTCGAGCACGAGACCGGGCATTGGAGCTTTGATGACAAGTTCCTTTTTTACATATGTATCGGGATTCGCGACCATGATCTTCTGAACCTGTTCGTCCGCGACGCTGACCATGAACGGCTCGTCATTGACCACAAACTGATCACCCGCGTCACTCACGATCGTATAAGGTTGTTGATCCATGATCATGGTGAACCCGTGTTGTGAACGGTCGACGATCTTAACCATGTGTTCAATGCCATCCACCTCCACGATGAATCCCGATGCTCCAGCACGCACACCGATCCGGAACTCTCTATCATCGACCTCCACAGCATACGCCATTCTACTTCCTCCTCATCATGGATCGCCGTCCAGCCATTTTCCAAGGATTATCCGCGATTTTGGCACTTTTAGTAGTGGCCACCGCTCCCTGTTCTCTCATGACCGATGCGAGAACTGCAGCGACTGCAGCCGCTGTGTGGTGCTTTTTTTGATACGCTACTGTTCCAAGCACCGTATCAATAAACGTTGTATCATAATTCCCGGTGACAAATCGCTCATTGTTCATCACTACCGTATGGAACGGGATCGATGTTTTGATCCCGTGTATCGTGTATTCCCTCAACGCGCGTTTCATACGCGCGATCGCGTCCTGCCGGGTGGGCGCCCACACCAGCAGTTTCGCAATAAGCGGATCATAGTGGATCGGGACTGTAAATCCCTCGTACACACCATCATCCACCCGCACTCCTATCCCGCCCGGAGTGCTGTATCGGACGATCATCCCGGTGGAGGGAGCGAAATTGTTCTCTGGATCCTCTGCTGATATCCGGCATTCGATCGCTGATCCGGTCATTTTTATGTCTTTCTGATTAAGGGTCAACTTTTCACCGGCGGCAATTTTCAACTGCTCTCTGACAATATCTATCCCGGTGATCAATTCGGTCACCGGGTGCTCGACCTGTAACCGTGTATTCATCTCAAGAAAGTAGAATTTCTTGTTCTTATCGACCATGAATTCAACTGTGCCTGCGTTCGTGTAATCAGATGCTTTGACTGCCTTGACAGCCGCTTCGCCCATTTCCTGCCGTAACTCATGGGTCATAATCGCAGAGGGAGATTCCTCGATCAATTTCTGATGACGCCGTTGAACCGAACATTCGCGTTCGAATAAATGCACAACATTGCCATGCGTGTCGGCAAGTATCTGGAATTCAACGTGCCGGGGTGCTTCGAGGAATTTTTCAATAAAGATCGTTGGATCACCGAATGCCGAACGGGCTTCGCTCGTCGCCTGTTTCATCGCACCCGGCATTTCCTCGCGGGAGCGTACGATCCGCATGCCTTTGCCTCCGCCTCCGCCTGCCGCTTTGATGAGAACCGGAAATCCGATCCCTTGGGCGATCTTTATCGCCTGTGCTTCGTCGCACACCGGGCCTTCGCTCCCCGGGATGATTGGAATATGCGCTTTGGTCATTGTCCTTTTTGAAGCGATCTTGTCGCCGAGCAATTCGATTGCCCGGGACGTGGGACCGATAAACGCGATACCCGCTTCTTCACAAGCGCGGGCAAAGCCGGTATTTTCAGCAAGAAATCCATACCCGGGATGAACAGCTTCGGCTCCAGAGCGCTTCGCGACGTCGATTATCTTCTCGATGCACAGGTAACTCTCCGATGCGGGTGCTTCACCGATATGGTATACCTCATCGGCATACAGCGTATGAAGTGCGGTCTGGTCAGCATCCGAATATACGGTAACCGATGCGATACCCATTTCGCGGCATGCGCGCAACACACGTACCGCGATCTCACCCCGATTAGCAACCAGAATTTTCTTAAACATAATTCTATAAACTCTACATCCTACTATCGTCCGCCTGAGGCTGATCCGCCTCTGGCGGAAAATTTATTCCGAAACAAAACCTAAATTCCAATGTTCAAAATGTTTCGTGTTTGGTATTTTGGTCATTCGATATTGTTTAGAATTTCGAATTTCACTAGAGGGGTATATTCCCATGTTTTCTTGGCAGATTGGAGTCCCGCTTGTTCTCGATCATAGCAAGAGCTTCGATGATACGCGGACGGGTCGCTGACGGCATGATGACCGCATCGATATACCCTTTACTCGCGGTAACGAATGGATTGGCGAATTTATCGGTGTATTCGTTGATGAGCTGCTTTTCGATCTGCTTCGGATCTGCGGCTTCTTTAATCTGCTTCCGGTAGAGTATTTTGACCGCACCATCAGGTCCCATGACCGCGATCTCAGCGCTGGGCCAGGCGTAATTGATGTCCGCGCGGGTATGTTTTGAACTCATGACGCAATAAGCCCCGCCGTACGCCTTACGGGTGATTACGGTAATCCGCGGAACAGTAGCCTCGCAGAATGCATAGAGGAGCTTTGCCCCGTTCTTGATCACGCCGCCCCATTCCTGGGCGGTTCCCGGCAGAAACCCTGGAACATCCACGAAGGTCACGATCGGGATATTGAAACAGTCACAGAAACGCACGAAGCGTGCGCCCTTCATCGATGAATTAATATCCAGCACACCGGCAAGAACCGCAGGCTGGTTCGCAACGATACCGACCGGTCGCCCGTCTAAGCGCGCGAAACCAGCGATCAGATTCATCGCATAGTACCTGTGAACCTCGAGGAACGTACTGTTGTCGACCACGCGTTTAATCACCTCGTGCATGTCGTAAGGCTTGTTCGGACTGTCCGGGATGATCGCATCCAATGGGTCATCCATGCGATTGACGTCATCCGAACAGGCACGATGAGGCGGATCTTCCATATTATTCTGGGGCATGTAGGACAGCAGATCTTTGATCAAATCGAGGCATTCGAGCTCGTTATTCACCGCGAAATGCGCAACACCTGATTTTTCGTTATGGACCATCGCACCACCCAATTCATCAAAAGTCACATCTTCATGTGTCGCCGCTTTCACGACATCCGGACCCGTGAGGAACATGAACGAACCATGGACCATGATCACGAAATCGGTCATTGCCGGTGAATAAACAGCACCCCCTGCGCACGGACCCATGATCGCGGAGATCTGCGGCACAACACCTGCCGTGAGAACGTTGCGCAGGAACACATCCGTGTAACCGGCGAGGCTATCAACGCCCTCCTGGATACGGGCGCCGCCAGAATCCTTCAAACCAATGATCGGGCAGCCCATTTTAACGGCCATATCCTGGATCTTGCAGATCTTCTCTGCATATGCTTTGGAGAGCGATCCTCCGAAAACCGTGAAATCCTCGGCAAAGATGCACACGGACCGGCCATTGATCCGGCCATAGCCGGCCACGACACCATCGCCAGGGATTTTCGTCTCGCCCATATTGAAATCCGTGCACCGGTGCGTAACGAACTTGTCCGTCTCGCGGAATGTCCCTTTATCAAGGAGATACTCGATGCGTTCCCGTGCCGTGAGGCGGCCTTTTTCATGCTGCACAGCGATCCTCTTTTCGCCGCCACCCGATTCAGCCTGCGCGTTGAGTTCCTGTAAATGCTTGATTTTATCCTTGGTCTTCATTTTTTTCTCCGGAAACATTGCTCTGCGGAAATGGCTTGATCACAAACCGTCCATCCTCCTCGCCCACGTAGCCGAACGGTCGTAAAGGATCATGTTCAAATATCAATAACCAATTTTCGGCCACCGCTTGCTTCAAAAGCCGTTTTTTCGTTTCGACGAGATCCATCGGATAGAGATCGTATCCCATTGTATAGGGGATCTTGATATGAGATGTTGTTGGAATCAGATCGCCAAGGTACAGTGCCTTCCTTCCTTCACATTCAATGAGCACCGATTGATGCCCGCGTGTGTGGCCATTGGTCCTCACTACCTTGATCCCGGGAAGAACCTCATGCTCTTCCGAGACCAGATCGAGTTGACCGGCTTGCTCGATCGGGGAAAAAGTCTCCTTAAGATAACTTGCCTGCGTTCTTTCGTTCGGATCCACTGCGTCCTCCCACTCGAGTTTTTGCACGATATAACGGGCATTCGGAAAAGTCGGTCGCCATTTTCTATCAACTCTTACCGTATTGCCACCACAATGATCAAAATGGAGATGGGTATTGATGACAAAGCTTACGTCTTCAGGTGCGATCCCGTGTTCAGCAAGACATTCTTTCAATGTACGTTTTTTTTCCACCTTATACATTTCTAAGAAACGCTCCTTAAGTCCTTCTCCGATACCGGTATCAACGAGCACGACACCATCCGGGTGCTCCACGACCAGACAATTCAATGCCAGCTTGATCCTGTTCATGTCATCCGCCGGATTAAGCTTATGCCAAAGAACCTTGGGTACTACGCCGAACATAGCACCGCCATCAAGCCAGAACGTACCTTCACAGATGAGATGAAAGGTTAACGATCCGAATGGAAACCCCGATGTTTTCATGAAAAAAAGTCTATCGTTTGCTCTTTTTGCGTTTTTTCGCAACCGTCCGCCTTTTAGAACGGACTGACCGTTTCACTGCCTTTTTCCGCGAAGGTATGACCTTATGTTCACCTGCAACCGCGCTTTGTATCCAACTGATAATATCACCGGTCGGGGTGCCGGGACCGAACAGCTTTTTTACCCCCTTGTTCTCTAATTTTTTCATGTCATCAGCCGGGATAATCCCACCGCCGATGACGATAATCGATGATGCCCTCTTTTTTCTTAAGAGTTCCAGCACTCTCGGGAAAATGGTCATATGCGCTCCTGAAAGGATCGAGAGACCGATGACATCCACGTCCTCCTGGATAGCGGCTTCTACGATCGACTCGCATGTCTGGTGCAATCCGGTGTAAATGACCTCCATACCTGCATCACGCAGGGCAGCAGCAACGACCTTTGCCCCCCGGTCATGCCCGTCAAGACCGGGTTTGCCGACCAGGATACGGATCTTTTTGGACATACTACCCCCTTTCTTCTTCAAAGAAATAGATTCAAACAGATAATATATAAGTCAAACGGATATGGTATCTGTATGCATCCGCAATTATCCGTATGAATCCAGATCTTCATCAGAAAATTATTGGCTCCTGGTATTCGCCGAATTCCTCTTTGAGCATTTCGCACATCTCGCCAAGGGTCGCGTATGCACGTACACACTCGAGTATCAGGGGCATAAGATTGGAACCATCGGCTGCTCCCTTACGCAGGGACTTCAGGCTTTCTTTCACCTTCCGGGAATTTCGCTCCTGCTTGACGCGCCGCAAGGATGCGATCTGAGCCCGCTCAACTTCTTTCGAGATCTTAAGGATCTCCATATCAGATTTCGTATCCTCCTGAAAAATATTCACACCAACATGATATTTCTCTTTTCGCTCGAGTTTTTTCTGATACTCATACGCACTCCGTGAGATCTCTTTCTGGAAGAATCCCTTTTCGATCGCCTTCACCACTCCGCCAAGTTTATCGATCCTCTCAAAATATTTATAGGCACCTTTTTCAAGCTCATCAGTCAATGCCTCGATAAAGTATGAACCACCGAGTGGATCGATCGTATTTCCCGCACCGGTCTCAAAAGCAATGAGTTGCTGCGTGCGCAAAGCGATCTTGACCGCTTTCTCGGTCGGCAGGGCATAGGTCTCGTCCATTGAATTCGTATGGAGACTTTGGGTTCCACCCAGGACTGCCGCCAATGCCTGGAATGCGGTCCTCATGATGTTATTTTCCGGTTGCTGGGCGGTCAGGGTGCAACCAGCAGTCTGGGTGTGAAACCGCATGAGATAGGAACGGGGACTCTGGGCATTGTAACGATCCTGCATTATGCGCGCCCAGATCCGACGCGCAGCACGGTACTTCGCGACCTCTTCGAAGAAATCAAGGTGAGAATTAAAGAAAAACGACAGACGTGGCGCGAAGGTATCGATATCCAGGCCCTTTTTCATCCCGTACTCAACATAGGTGAATCCATTCTTCAGCGTGAACGCAAGTTCTTGCAGAGCGGTCGAACCCGCTTCCCGGATATGGTAGCCGGATATCGATATCGTATTCCATTTCGGAACTTCTTTTGCGCAGTAGGACATTGTGTCCGTGATGATACGCATGGATGGTTCGGGCGGGTATATCCATGTCTTTTGAGCCTGGTACTCCTTGAGCATATCGTTCTGAATCGTCCCCATGAGAGCTTTCTTCGGTACACCCTGTTTTTCCCCGACCGCGATATACATCGCGAGAAGCATTGCGGCCGGTGGATTAATGGTCATGGATGTCGAAATCTGTTCAAGCGGAATACCGTGAAAGAGTATCTCCATGTCGCGGAGCGTATCGATCGCCACTCCGCACTTGCCCACCTCGCCGCGGGAGAACGGGTCATCTGAATCGCGCCCATAGAGGGTTGGAAAATCGAACGCCACTGATAGGCCTGTCTGACCGTGCTGCAACAAATACTTGTACCGTTTATTCGTATCCTTGGGTGTACCAAACCCTGAGAATTGGCGCATCGTCCATAAACGCCCACGGTACATATTCGTGTATACGCCACGCGTAAATGGAAATTCACCCGGATATCCAAGGTCATGATGGTAATCGAATCCTTCAATATCATCAGGGGTATAGAGTGTCTTAACCGGTATTCCAGAAACGGTAGTGAATTTGAATTCCCGCTCCTTACAGGTCCTTAACTTCTGCTCCCATATATCTTTTTTCATTAACCCCCCTATCTCCGGCTCGCAAGGATCTTACGTGCGATCAAATCAGCAATACGGAATGGATTCTTTTTCCGCCGGTACACCAGATCGATCACTGTATTCAGATCGCCAGTATGCGAAACCAACCTCTCAACGTGATCCCTGATCCTGTGTTCGATAAGCTCCTTGATGCGCCTCATCAATTGCAGCTTTCGCATTTGTTCAAGGCGTTTGCTCGTTGTGAGGTACTTTTCATGTTCCTCGATCGTTGTCACCAGGGTACTAACGCCACGGTGCTCCAGGGCAACGGTCTGCAGTATCGGGTAGTGCCAGCCGCTTTCCTGTTCACGCATTTCCAGGGCGAACTTGAGTTCGGTCAACAATCGATCGCTCCCCGGTCGATCCGATTTGTTGATAACAAGGATATCGGCGATCTCAAGAAGTCCGGCTTTCATCGCCTGGATACTGTCGCCGGATTCAGGCACGAGTACGACGATCGTCGTATCACACACCTGCGCAATATCCAATTCCACCTGGCCGACACCGATCGTCTCGATGATCGTATAATCCATGCCTGCCGCATCAAGGACCATGAGGGCATCCTTGGTCTTGAGCGCCAAGCCGCCCAGGCTGCCACGCGAAGCCATGCTGCGGATATACACATCCTTGTGCAGGGCGAGATCGTTCATCCGGACTCGATCGCCAAGCAAAGCACCGCCAGAAAAAGGGGAGGTGGGATCGACCGCGATGATACCGACTTTTTTCTTTTTCTCCAGAAGCACTTTGGCGAGCGCATTGACAAGCGTGGATTTTCCCGCACCAGGAGGCCCGGTGATCCCGATATGGTACGCGCCGCCAGTGAACGGGAAAATAGCCTCCATGACCGCATGATCTTGGTCATTCTCGACCCGTGTAATGAACTGAGCGATCGTCCGCTTGTCCCCGCTCCGCAATCGTTTCATTGCTTCCCGGGTCATAAGGCCTTATCCCTTTGCTGTTGTACTTTTGCCCATGTATCACGCAGCGTAACACTCCGATTGAAAACGACCCGGTCTGGATGCGTATCTTGATCCGCAGTGAAATACCCTAACCGTTCGAACTGATAGGTATCGCCAGGCGTGACCGGCATTACTCCCGGTTCAATGTAGCACTCGGTGCGGGCTTCAATGCTCTGCGGATTGATATTGGTCATGAAATCCTGTCCCTCTCCCGCTTCATTTGGGTCTTCCCGGATGAAAAGATGTTCAAAGAGGCGGACTTCGATCTGTCGTGCATGGTGCGCTGATACCCAGTGCAGTGTTGCCTTTACTTTACGGCCATCCGGGGCGTCACCACCACGGGTGGCAGGATCATAGGTACAGTGTATCTCGCTGATGATCCCTTTGTTATCCCTGATGACATCCACACACTTAACGAAATATGCATAGCGTAACCGCACTTCACGCCCGGGCGTAAGGCGGTAGAATTTCCTGGGCGCGTCCTCGCGGAAATCGTCACGTTCAATATACAGGACGCGCGAAAACGGTACCTTGCGCGTGCCGGCGGATGGATCCTCCGGATTATTGATCGCATCCAGTTCCTCGACCTGGTGTTCCGGATAGTTATCGATCACCAATTTCACCGGATCGATCACCGCCATGACGCGTGATGCATGTTTGTTCAGATCTTCGCGCAGACAGTGTTCGAGCAGCGCGATATCAATAGTCGTAGCTGCTTTTGCAATACTGATACGGCCGCAAAAATCACGTATCGAGGCTGGTGTGTACCCCCGCCGCCGCAACCCGGCAAGCGTTGGCATACGCGGATCGTCCCATCCCCTTACATGCCCCTGTTCAACAATGCGCCGCAGTTTGCGTGTGCTTGTCAGGATGTAGGTGATGTTGAGGCGCGCAAATTCTATCTGACGCGGATGGTATACGCCCAGCTGTTCAAGAAACCAGTCATAGAGCGGTCGGTGATCCTCGAACTCTATGGAACAGAGCGAATGGGTGATACGTTCGATGGAATCAGATTGCCCGTGCGTCCAGTCATACGTCGGGTAAATACACCAGGCATCGCCCTGGCGATGGTGGGCAGTGTGGATGATCCGGTACATGACCGGATCACGCATGTTCATATTCCCGGCTGCCATATCGATCTTGGCACGCAGGACTTTTGCCCCATCCGGGAATTCGCCGTTTTTCATGCGTTCGAACAGATCAAGGTTCTCCTCGATGCTCCGGTCACGGAAAGGGCTCGGCGTACCAGGCTCAATCAACGTGCCGCGGTACTCCCGTATCTGCTCCGCGCTCAAATCATCAACATAGGCCTTTCCCTTCTTTATGAGCTGTAGTGCCCATTCATAAAGCTGGATAAAATAATCCGACGCATAATACTCATGATCCCCCCAATCGTAACCAAGCCATCGTATGTCCGCCTTGATCGCATCGATATATTCCTGTTTTTCCTTGGTTGGATTGGAATCATCAAAACGCAGATTGCACGCGCCGCCGTATTCCTGGGCAACACCGAAATCCAAACAAACTGCTTTTGCATGTCCGATGTGCAGATACCCGTTAGGCTCAGGAGGGAACCGGGTGCATACCATCCTGTGTTTGCCGGTACGTAGATCCTCTTCAATGATCTCGCGGATGAAATCTTTTTTGTTCATACCAAGATCCTATTTTTTGAATCGAAAACGCGCTTTGAAGTGCCGGAGAGCAAGCTCTCGTCCGTACGTTACCTCCACTGGCGGTATTTTTCCCCTACTCTCATGCAGCGAGACCAATGATGCAACCACCGCATCAAGATCCTGTTTTTCATATCGTAAACGGGGCACGGCAAAACGCACGAAATTGACCCGCGGGAAAATCTCCTCTTTCTTTTCCTGGTCGTATTGACCAAAAGTAAAATACCCCAGCTCGCACGCCCGGTGTCCGTATGCAGCGAGCAGCACTGCACACAGGCCAATACCGCCAAAACCATCGGGCTTCATCGCAGTACCATCAAAGAATTTATTAACATCCAGATACACCGCATGACCGCCGATCGGTGTCAGGACCGGCAGACCCTGGGCATGCATCGCGTCACCGAAATCCCGGACCTGTCTGATCCGGTAGGTCAGATAGTCTTCCCGCATAACAGTATGCAGGCCAATATAGAGGGCCATGATATCACGCCCCGACATCCCTCCATAGGTTGGATGTCCTTCAGTCAGTATTTGATGATCAAGGATGTTCTCCGGCATGCGGGGAAATTTTTTAACGAAGAGACCGTCGTTCTTAAAGAACATCCCGCCGCCCATGTTAACCAACCCATCCTTTTTAAAACTGATCGTAAAACCGTCGGCGAATGAAAATATCTTTGTTACAATCGCTTTGATACTCTTCTTGTCATACCCGGGCTCATGGTGCTTAATGAACCATGCATTCTCAGCAAAACGGCAGGCATCAAAAAAGAGCGGAATACCATAGTGGTGGACGAGTTGCGCGACTTCTTCGATATTTTTCATGGATACTGGCTGTCCACCGCCGGTGTTGTTGGTGATGGTCAAGTATACAAGAGGCATATGCTCATGGGATGACCCGAGCAGTTTCTTTAATTCCGTAATGTCTATGTCGCCCTTGAACATCTCGTCCGGTCGGCCACTGGTAAGTGCCGGTGAAAAAAGATTGACCGGCGTGATCCTGTTCGCCATGATATTCGCCTGCGTGGTGTCGAAATGCCCATTGCTCGGGATCAAAAGTGCCTTCCCTGTCTTCCCGAGGTGAGTAAAAAGGGCATTCTCGCAGGCGCGACCCTGATGGAACAAGAAGGCATTGGGCATTCCCTCCCCGGGATCATTGAAGAAACCTTCACCGAAGATCTCCCGCACACGATCCTTGAGCAGGTAGTACCCGCGATTCGATCCGTATGCTTCATCGCCCTTGTGCAGGGCGGCCCACTGCTCATCGGTCATGCTCGTTACACCGGAATCCGACAGCAGGTCGCAGCCGGTTATCATCGCGCTCGGGAAGAAAAAGACATTCAGCCCGACCCGTTCGAGCATCTCCGCTCGTTCTTCAGACGATACAGTATTCTTGAATGATACCGAGTGGTTATAATATGGACGTGGATGCATGACCGCATCCTGTTTCACTAACACGTCCTTGATGATATCAGTTAATTTCATAAATCTACTTAGCCGGCCTTTCGCTTATGGATGACCAAAGGATCTCCGCGATATCCAGTACCTCAATATGAGCATTCATCGACTTCATGGTTTCCTCAAGCATGTTTAAACAAAAAGGGCAGGCGACTGCGACCGCATCAGCGCCGGTCGCGAGGATCTGCTCAACACGCACATCCGCCAGGCGCTCACCCTGCGGCCAGTCAAGCCACAGACCCATAGCACCCCCACCGCAACAGACGCTGGATTCACGGTTGTAGACCGGTACCTCCACCAGTTGTAATCCCGGAATGCTCTGGAGGATCGCACGCGGTTCGTCGTATACACCCATTTGACGTCCCAGCGTACAGGGGTCGTGATACACAACCGTTTTATTAAATGGCTTTTTAGGAACAAGCTTTTTCCCTTTGATAAGCGCATGGAACAACTGCGTCGCATGAATAGCCTCTAATCGAGGATAAAGTTCCTTGTAGTCCCGTGTGAAGGTCAAAAAACAATGAGGTGACGTGGTCAAAATCTTAGAAACGTGGTTCTTCCTGAATGCTTCGATATTACTCTTGAGCGCGGTCTGGAAAACCTTTTCTGCCCCGACCCGGCGCACCGCTTCGCCGCAGCAAAATTCCTGCTCGCCAAGCACGCCGAAACTCACGCGGGCTTTGTTAAGCAAGCTGGCGGTCGCGCGCGCGACCTCCTGGCAACGACTGTCATACGAGGGCAGGCAGCATGCGAAATAGAGGTAGTCATATGATCCGTCGAAACGCGGTACTTGAAAATCCAACGCCCAGGCATTGCGTTGCTCAGCCGCTTCCCCAAACGGGTTTCCCGTGTTGTACAAACGGGAGATCACGCCTTTTAATTCATTCGGATAGGAATCATAATCAACAAGGATACGGCGAACCGCGCGCAGAACATCGGATAGACCAACGCCCCGCGGGCACTCATTCTTGCAACAGTCACAGCCGACACAACGGAACACGTCGTTCGTATCGTCGGCGATATCCTCTTTGTTCTCGCCATCAATGATCGCACCCAAACGGATTCGCTGACAGAAACGGTAGGTAGTATAATTAATACTTTCAAGCAGATTCAAGGGACAGGCAGCCATACACCGTCCGCACTGGTAGCACTTGATCGCATCCTGCCCGCCTGATTCGATGATCGCTTCGCGGATCTCGAAATTCAGCCTGATCACATTTTTCATTACATCATCCTTTTGTCTGCTTTAACTCCACGATCCTGTTCTTGAGTGCGGGCACTACCTTGAAGAGATCATCGACAATGCCATAATCAGCTTCATTGAAAATCGGTGCATTAGCATCCTTGTTCACCGCGATGATCGTATCCGCGCTTTTCATACCCACGACATGCTGGAAAGCTCCTGAAATCCCCAGCGCGATATACAATTTCGGTTTTACCGTTTTCCCGGATGAACCGACCTGCCGGTCCTTGGGCAACCATCCTGCATCAACGATCGGACGGGAACAGGCAACCACGCCCCCAATTGCGCCGGCGAAATCCTCGGCCAGAGCGATATTCGCTTGTTCCTTGATGCCGCGCCCGATGCTGATCACAATATCCGCTTTCGTAATATCGATCTCCCCTGCGACCGCTTCAATGAATTCGAGGAATTTGCGGTACTCGGGTTGCGCGGCAAGCGATGCGTCGACCGTTTCGATCTGCGCATCGAACGCGCTCTCCTGAGGAGGATAACATCCGCTGCGTACGCTCACCATATACGAAGAATGAGCGCGCAGGGTTACCCGCGCATTCAATTTTCCATTATACATTTGCCGGATTACCCTAAGTTGGTCGCCGGCGAATGTTATTTCCAGACAGTCGGTCGTGAACGGGAAATCCAGCTGGGTTGCTAATGGTGCACAGAGGTCGTATCCGTACGCAGTATGCCCGATCAATGTAAGGACCGGTGCATGTTTTTTGATCAGGTCGTGTAACGTGATCTGGTAAGCCTCCGCATTAAATTCCTTGTACACAGGGTTGTCGACAACGAGCACTTTGTGTGCCTTGGTCTTGATCAGATCGACCATGGACCCGGTATCGCTTCCAAGCAACACGGCAGTTAGCTGCGTATTGCGTGCCTCAGCGAGTTCCCTGCCGCACGCGAGGAGCTCGAATGTGATATCACGGATCGTTCCCTGGCGGTGTTCGACAAGAGCAAAGATCTCTGCCATGATGCCTCCTTACAGCAATCCCTTTTCTTTCACGACGTTACCGAATTTCGCGCTTATCTCATCCATGCTGCCTGTGAGGATCTCGGCGCGCTTCCCCACTGGTGGCGTATAGAGCTCTTCTAATGTCGACTGGGTTACTATGGTTTCCGGTGCGGTCGTTTCCTTACCGACCAGTTGGATCTCTTTTTTTGCAGCCCGGCGGATGGCGATCAGTGAAGCGTATCGCGGCTCGTTGATGCCGGTCTGGATCGTAAACAGCGCGGGCAGAGTGATCTCAAGGTGCTCGAGCAATCCTCCTTCCAGTTCGCGATAGGTATGTGCTGTTGCATCGGCGATATCGATCTTCGTTACCAACGTGGCATGAGGTATGCCAAGCACTTCAGCGAGCGTGGCTCCCACCTGCGAGTAGTAATCATCCGTGGCAAGACACCCGGTGAAAAGGACGTCATGTTTTATATCCTTGATAGTTGCGGCCAATACGTGAGCAGTGGCACATCCATCCAGTCCCGGGAAATCTTCTTCTTTGATCCTGACCGCATTATCCGCACCCTTTGCCAGAGCGATCCGCAGCGTATCCTCAGCTTCCACTGGACCGAATGAGACTGCGGTCAACGTTCCCCCGAATTTCTCCTTAAGCAGAATGGCTTCTTCCAGAGCGTAGGCGTCAGATTCATTCATATCGAAGGTCAAACGGTCCTTGATGATGTCCTTACCCGAACTATCGACCTTAACGTCCGCTTCCGCGGTTTGCGGAACGCGTTTGATACAAACAACGATATCCAAAGTACCTCCTTCCTTGGAAAATTCTAAATTCTAATATCCAATAATTCAAAAACGCGCATCAGGACATCAGAACATCAGCATGCAGGGTACCAGCACCCCAGGTTATCAGGGGATACTATCGTTGTAATCTTTCTGTTAATCACTGTAATCGAATCCGAAGGATTCCTGATATTCTGGTTTCCTGATATGCTTGTCTTCTATACCCTGGCATTGTTGAGAATTTAAGATTTAGTGCTTCGTATTTACTTCAGCAGTTCTCTTGCGATCACGATCTTCTGGACCTCGGATGTGCCTTCGTACAGTTCAAGGATCTTCGCGTCGCGGTACATACGCTCGACCGGGTAGTCTTTCGTATAACCGTATCCCCCATGAATCTGCAAAGCCATGCGCGTCACCTCAACCGTGATGTCCGATGCGTAGAATTTAGCCATCGCGGCTTCCTTGGGGATACGCTTGACACCTTTATCTTTAAGGAAAGCTGCATAATATACAAGCATCCGGGCAGCCTGGATCTTTGATGCCATTTCCGCGAACATGTTCTCGATCATCTGGAAGTCGCATATCGGCTGTCCAAACGCCTTCCGCTCTTTTGAATATTTAACGGCCTCATCAAGAGCCCCCTGCGCGATACCGACCGCCTGGGCACCGATATCGATGCGTGAAGCATCAAGCGTATTCATGCAGATCTTGAAGCCATCGCCTTCATTACCCAACAGATTCGCCTTGGGTACCTTTACATCTTCGAATATCAACTCACAGTTCGCGGTCGCCCGTATGCCCATGAGATCCTCATGTTTTCCCAGCGAGAATCCGGGATAATCCCGCTCCACGATGAACGCGCTCATCCCCTTGTGTTTCAGGTCCCTGTTCGTGTACCCGAACACAACGAATATGCCGGCCTCGCCGCCGTTCGTGATGAAACGCTTGCAGCCGTTGAGCACGTAGTGGTCGCCTTCCAAACGAGCGGATGTTTCCATCCCGGCAACATCAGATCCGGCATTCGGTTCGGTAATACCGATCGCACCAATTTTCTCCCCGCTTGCAAGCAGTGGAAGGTATTTCTTCTTCTGCTCTTCATTGCCAAAGGTCAGGATCGGGTAGGATGCAAGCGTATTATTGACCGCCACGATCACTCCAGTCGATGCGCACACTCTGGATATCTCCTCGATTGCGATCGCGAGCGCGACAAAATCAAATCCCGCACCCCCGTATTCTTCGGGTACGATCATCCCGAGAACACCGAGACCAGCCATTTTTTTCAGATTCTTCCATGGGAATTCACCGGTCTTATCAATTTCAGCCGCGGCGGGAGCCAATTCCGCAGCAGCGAATTTACGTACCTGATCCTGCAGCATCTTCTGATCATTGGTAAGGTCAAAATTCATATCATCCTCCATTCCCTTCGGGAATCAGATGCAGACTGATTACCCGGGATACAAAGAGATATTGTGAAGGCAATATCCGCATGAATCGAATATGATCCGTGCGCATCAAACAGTCCTACTTTCCTAGTACCTGACGGGCGATGACAATCTTCTGCACCTCAGACGTGCCCTCACCGATCTCCATCAGTTTTTCATCGCGCATGAACCGTTCAACTGGATACCCTTTAGTCAATCCCAGCATGCCGTGAATATCGATCGCCATTGTCGTCGCGTTCATACCGATCTTCGATGCATAGTACTTGGCCATAGCCGCTTCACGGGTATACGGTCGTTCCTGATCCTTTAACTGTGCTGCTTGATAGATTAAAAGACGGGCGGCCTCGACCTCGGTCGCCATGTCTGCGATCCTCGACTGGATCCACTGCATCTTGGATAAAGGCTTCCCTGCTGCGCTCTCATTTTTGACAAAATGTATAGATGCATCCAAAGCACCCTGCGCAATCCCCAGTGCCAGTGCACCGATCGATATCCTGCCGCCGTCAAGTGTCTCCATAAATACTTTGAATCCCTCACCTTCCTTGCCCAGCAGATTCTCTTTTGATATATGACAATCCTCAAAGATCAGTTCTGACGTGATCGATCCCCGCAGGCCCATCTTATCTTCTTCTTTGCCCGCGGTGAAGCCGCGTGTCCCCTTTTCAACGATGAAAGCACTGATCCCCGGATACCCAAGTGCGGGATCTTTTGTCGCGGTGAACACGATGATATCGGCTACTCCTCCTGAAGTGATGAACCGCTTTGCACCATTGATGACATAGTGATCACCTTCAAGCCTTGCAATGGTCTGAGTCCCGGCGGCGTCGCTTCCTGCGTTCGGCTCGGTCAAACCGAACGATCCGATCTTCTCTCCCTTTGCCATGGGAATAAGGTATTTTTGTTTTTGTTCTTCATTGCCGGTAACAAATAGTGGCCAGACACCAAGCGATGAATGCGCTGCTAAAAATATCCCGGTTGAACCACATACCCGTCCGACCTCTTCGACCGCGATCGCATAGGTTAACACGTCAAGGCCTGCACCACCATACTCGGGCGGAACATAGAGGGCGAGCAGCTTCAATTCGCTCATCCGCTTTACGAGATCCCAGGGGAATTCATCATTACGATCCAATTCCGGCGCCCTTGGCGCTACTTCTTTTTCCGCAAAATCCCTTACTCGGGAACGGAATTTTTCATAGGTATCATCAAGTATCATGATAGTAACTCCTTTGCGATCTGTTCCTTGATCTCGTAATCGGGACAACCGATCGCCTGGACCGCTTTTGCGTCCCGGAAAAATCTTTCCACTGGATAGTCTTTTGTATAACCGTAGCCGCCATGAACCTGGACAGATGTCGTGCCGGAAAAAACCGCGGTTGCATCAGCAAAGAGCCGGGCACTGTGGGCTGCTCTTTCGAACTTCTCGTTGCGATCAAAACTCTGGGCTGCATTGTACACCAAAAGACGGGCCGTATCCGTACGTATTCTCATATCGACGAGCATTTCCCGGATCATCGGGAATTCACAGATCGCCCGGTTGAATTGCTTTCGTTCCTTGGAATACGCAAGCGCCGTATCACAGCACGCCTCGGCAATACCAAGGGATATCGCGGCACACCCAATATCACTGTATGCCCTGGTCGATGTGCTGATATCCTGATCATCCGTGCCTTGATTGATCACGTTGCCAAGGGGATATTCGAATCCCTCTGTTTTTATACGCGTGATCCCGGCCGAACGCAATCCGAGCAGGCGGTACGCTTCTTTGGTCACATCGTGCGGAAGATCGAACACGCCGATACATTGCCGGTCCTGCAGAACGAGCTGCATAGTGAATACTCCGGCCTGAATACCGTTCAGCACAAAATCACTAATCCCTGAAACTTGAACCATTGAACCGGTCGCGGTGGTCTT
>JAFGPO010000122.1 GCA_016936155.1 Caldifarciminota bacterium | reverse complement strand
TATACTGAAACCGAGTATCGAAATACTCAGCAAGGTGCGTTCCTCGCTGACGAAATAAAATCTAAAGGCAAAACTGTAGATTTATAATCAATTAAGGCCATCAGTCAACGATGGCGAATAGATTCCCCGTCGAAGGCAAGGAAAGATGTGGGGGTCAGCCCCGGAAACTAGAAATTATACTTAGATGCAAGGTTGATTGCAGAGATGTAACGTAAGGCGCGGGATGCGTAAAACAACACATCCGGTAGTTCGGGTTTGGGTTCGGGATGAGTTCGGGATTGTGTCACTATTACGTTCATGAAAAGCTCCGGGATGCCTGGCATTTCGCGCGGTGATACGCAAAGGCCGCACGCACACACTGCACTACTGTTTGACAAAGAGGACAATTCGATTATTATGCTTGATTATGAATGTATGTTATAGGCATTTGATGACCAGGAAAAAGGCGGATAAGAAAAAAGGTACAATGATGGTTTTTGAGGAAAAGGACATGTCGGCATACCGGAGAGAATAGATATCCGGCATTCCAGCACGGATGAAGATCGATATCAACGAGCAGTTCAAAAAAGCCCTTGATGTGATGGAACATACGGACAAGCACATTTTCGTCACGGGCAAGGCCGGCACCGGCAAGTCCACGCTCCTGAGTTATTTTCGGTCGGTCACGAAAAAGAAGATCGTGGTGCTGGCGCCGACCGGCGTCGCCGCGCTCAATGTGCAGGGCGAGACGATCCATTCGTTTTTCGGATTCAAACCGGATGTCACGCTCCAGAACCTGCCCGCACCGCCGCGAAAAAGAACCAAACTCATTAAAGAATTGGATGCGATCGTGATCGATGAGATCTCGATGGTCCGCGCCGATCTGCTCGATTGCATGGACCACATGCTGCGGCATTGCCGTAACAAGAAGACCCGGCCGTTCGGAGGCGTGCAGATGATCTTGATCGGCGATTTGTACCAGCTGCCGCCGGTCGTCACGTCAAAGGAGAAGAAAATATTCAAGGATCATTATGCGAGCGAGTACTTCTTTGACAGCCGTGTATTCAAGCGCTTGACCATGGAATTCATCGAACTGGAAAAAGTATACCGGCAAAAGGATGAAAGTTTCATCGATCTGCTGAATGTTATCCGCAACAACACGGTCACTGATGATCATCTCACGCTGCTGAACACCCGGGTGGGCGCCGAGTTTTCCCCGAAAACCGCCTCCGCGTATGTCGTCTACCTCACGCCGTATAACAAGACCGCATACCAGATCAATACAAAGCACCTGGAGGGACTGAAAGGCAGAATGTATACATGGCATGCCGGCATCACGGGCGCGTTCGATGAACATTCGTACCCGACGGACTTCGAGCTCAACCTCAAAACCGGCGCCCAGGTCATGATGTTGAACAATGACAAGCAAGGCAGATGGGTCAACGGCACCCTTGGAACGGTCACCAATATCCGGTTCAACCGGAAAAAGGGATGCGAGGAGCTGTCCGTGCGTCTTGCCGGCGGTGATGCCGAGAAGGTGCTGCCATTTACCTGGGAGATTTTCCATTTCCAGTACAACGAAGAAAGCAGGACGATCGAGACCGAGACCGTCGGTTCATTCACCCAGTACCCGCTGAAACTCGCCTGGGCCGTCACGATCCACAAGAGCCAGGGCAAGACCTTTGACCGGGTGATCATTGACGTCGGCAGGGGAACGTTTGCCGGCGGCCAGATGTACGTGGCGCTCAGCCGCTGCACGGCGTTCCAGGGCATTGTGCTGAAAAAGCCGGTGAAAAAGGGCAACATATTCACGGATTGGCGGATCGTGAAATTCCTTACCCGGTACCAGTATACATTGTCCGATAAGAAGATCCCGCTGGACGAGAAGATTACGCGTATCCAGGAGGCGATCGACAACAGCAGCGCGCTTGAGATCGTGTATTTGAAACCAAATGACGAGAAGAGCACCCGGATGATCACGCCGTCGTATGTCGGCGAGCACGTGTACAAGGACAGGCCGTTCATCGGCGTGACGGCGTACTGTCATAAAAGGAAAGAAGAAAGGGTGTTCCGGGTGGACCGGATACTGCACATGCGGGTGATCAATAGACCAGCTGAATTTTGAATTACCCGGGGGATGGAAACGGATTGGCGTCAAATCATCTCAATGCTTCCCCGCTGCTATACGCTACGGGGCCTCTTACTGCGTTTCGAGATTCACAACAGGCGAAATCTCCGACCAGCAAGCTTGAAATTTTATACATTTCCGCTGTTCGCAGGGGTGTTGATTATGCCAAGGTAGGATTCAAACCTGAATCTTGACTTGTTAGCAAAAATAGTTACAATTGTAATATAAATAGGTTACAACATGGATATTTATAATATCTTTAAGTCGAAAACGCGCAAGGAGTTGTTTCGCCTCTATTTTACCAATCCCGAGCAGAAGTATTATCTGCGGGAACTGGAGCGAATTTTGGATATTCCAGTGAGCATGATTCGCCGGGAATTGCTCAATCTGGAAAAGGCAGGTATGCATATTTCGGAAAAGAGAGGCAATCAGACCTATTATTACCTGAACAGGCATTATCCGCTATTTGATGAACTGAAGAGCATTGTAGCTAAAACAATAGGAATACAAGGATCAATAAGAAAATCCTTGGAATCTTTCAAGGATATTGAAGTCGCTTTCATCTACGGTTCTTATGCCCGAAATGAGGATAAGGCGGGCAGCGATATTGACGTGTTGATCATTGGAAATGTCGATGATCGGAAACTGAACTCAGAGATTCATGTGTTGGAGGAGAAGTTAAAACGTGAGGTAAACTACACGATCTATAGTTCAGACGAATTCAAGAGGAAAAAAAGGAATAGAGATCCCTTTATCCTGGATGTGATGGACAACCCGAAAATATTTCTAGTCGGGAAACAAGATGACCTGGGAAAACCTTATTGTTGAATATTTGGCACAGGGTTTGTTAAAGAAGCAGCGTCCAAATCCAAAAGCCGTGGTGAAGTTAGTAAAACGGGCAAGAAAGGATTTAAAAACCGCGCAGGCGAATCTTGAAATTGATGCAGAAGTCGCATACACCATCGCTTATCTTGCGATGCTGCGCGTGCGTAGAGCACTTTTGCTCGTAAAGGGCTTTCGTCCGGCAGATCGTTATCAGCATAAGACGGTCGTGGAATTCATTTCCGGCTATTTAGGCAATGATTTCAAATCGATCGCTACTTATTTCGATAGAATGCGCAGAAAGCGCAATAGATTCACTTACGAGGTTGACACTTCTATATCTATAACCGAGGCGCGAAATGCGCTCCGGGTTGCGACCGAATTTGTTGATCTACTGGAAAAAAGGATAAAAATGGAGCATCCACAGGCTCAGCTGGAATTTTAGGGGATGAAATTGCGGGTAGGAAAAAATTAAGGGATCAGCCCTCCACTTTCAACACTACGCCTGCGGCGTCGATTACAAAGACTAACAGCAAACACTCAACACTGCCATTTGAGCAGAGGAGCTGAGGTGCAAAGGAGCGGGAGTGACAAAAGGCGCGAACCGTAGGCAGAGGGCTGATCCCGTTTTGAATACAGGTTTGCACCACATCCATTTGGAATAAGTGTTGTATTGAATAGAATTATGATTAGTATATGGTAGGGAGGTATGATATGAATATCAAGACAAAGACATTGGTATTTCTGGCATCTTTGTCAGCGATCACCATGACTCAGTGCGGCGGGCCGAAAGAAGAAACTGTTCCGGGTTCAAAGCAACAGGTTTCAATCCCGGGTGGTGTTGCGTATTACCCGTTCAACGGCACTGCGAATGATGCGTGGGGCGGTCATCATGGATCAGTCGATGGTCCTGTTCTTGCGACCGACCGGTTCGGCAACGCGAACAGCGCGTATCAATTCGACGGGGAGAATGACTTCATCGCGATACCGATCAATATCAATCCCGAGAAAATGCCGGTGGTCACGCTGGTCGCCTGGGCAAACGCGTCGGAGAGTTCGCCGATCCGCCAGGTTGTTTCTCATGACAACGGAGGTTTTGACCGGTCAATAGGGATAGACGATCGCGGCGGCGGCCATGGTTGGTCAGTGTTCTGCGGGAGCGGGGAAGTGCTGGGTTTTTATCCGGTGACGGAAGGGAAATGGGTCTTTATCGCAGCAGTGTACAACCAGAATGAAAGCACGGTGAAATTCTATGTGAATGATGCCGTGTTTGAAACCACGGGCAGCTGTGAAACCGGTCATGATACCACCTACATCGGTATGAATCCATCATACGGAGAATTCTTTGCCGGGATGATCGATGATGTGAGGATCTACGATCGTGTCTTGACTCAGGAAGAGATAAAATTATTGTACGAGGGGAAAGAATAGAGCAGAGAACACGAAGCTATGGGGTCAGCGAAATTCTTATGAAATTGGTGCCTGTCCCCATTTGTTCAGGATTACAGTCCGGAATGACAAAAAGCAGTACTGGATTCCGCTGGAGTTTATCGCGTACTTGATACGGGGCGGGAGTGACAAAAGGCTGGCGCGGGCGTTAGGGGTGTGATTTTGTGCTTATAAGGGCAGAAAAGTGCAATCAATTTTTGAAGTCTTGAAATTTCGAGTAAAAGCATTGAAGTTTTTAGGCGAAAATCCGTATAATAGTATATACGTTTATTAAATGGCTTATATTAATACAGATTGCTCGAAGGGACGCATGAAAGGGATGAAACAGAAAAGAGAAATACGATATTACATTGATGGCAAAATTCTGTCCAGGCGTGACATTGAGATTACAAAGTATGACAAAGCCGGGAAGAAAACCTATTATCAACATGAAAATCTTGAGAGAAAAACCATTATGCAGAATAAGTATGTATATATTGGCGGAAGACTGCGCAAAGAAAGGGTTTTTAGATCACACGGTGTTTTATGCTATTACATAGACTATGGTTATAATGGCAGGCAACAACTATGCTACGAGAAGACCACTCATGCGGATGGCAAGATTTTATCGGAAACATTCTACAAATACAATTCAAAGGGTCGAATAGAGGAGCGGTTTCATGGAGCATATTCTATGAAGGACCGTTTCACGGATCTTTATGTTTACGACCATCGCGGCAGGCTTATGTATGAAACAAGCACATCTGAAATGCTGGGCAAGGAAATAACTGCTTATGCATATGATGAGCAAGGTAAACTCAGGGAGGAGTATTATACGAGAAATGATCAACCGGTTTCTCGACGCACATATATTTATGATCGAAAAGGGAAAAAAGAACGGATCGATTATTTTGATTATGCTGAGAAGAGATCGGGGTGGTCCATTGTTGAGGAGACTGATCGCAGAGGCCAGCCATTCTATGAGAAACACTATACAGAAAACCGCTTGACAAGCACGGATGAGTATAATTATAACGAGTATGGTCACATGATTCGTCATTATGTGAGAATATATCACTGCGATTGTATGGGGGTGAGGATAATTCCGTTCAGTTTGGCAGAAATAACATACCAATATTACTGAAGACCAGATTTAGGGTCACCTATGCCTTCTCTTGGTTTCCTTACTTCAATACGGTCAGCTTGGTTACAGCCGTGAAATCGCCTCCTTCGATGCGGGAGAAATAAATCCCGGCTGTCACTTCTTTGCCGGCATTGTCATTACCATCCCACTGTACGGTATGGTTTCCGGCCGCTCTCGATCCATCGACCAGTGTTTTTACCAAGCGGCCACATGCATCATAGATATTCAAGATCACCCAGCCCGGCTTACTCAATGAATACCGGACCCTGACTGCGGAATACGACGGGTTCGGATAGATCGCCAACCTCGGGGGTTCAATTTCAGATCCCGGTCCTTCGGCCACGCCCACGGCCAGGTACTTGATCGTGGCGTAGTCGTAAGAGGTGGCAGAATAGAAACTCTTGCCGGTCACATATACATACTCGTCGTCCACCACGACCGCATTTGCGTAATCCGAGGAGCTTTCCGGACCGTTGTAGATCCCGGTCCAGACCATGTCCCCGGCCGAGTTGTACTTGATGGTCACATAGTCATAACTCGCGCCGCCGCCGCTGAGGCTCCATCCCGCGGCATAGACATTGCCCGCTCCGTCCACCGCGATCGCGTATGCTTCATCATAGAAGTTGTTGGGTCCATTGTAACTTCTTACCCATGCCGTATCACCGTTGGGATAGTACTTGATCGTCAGATAGTCGTAGTTGTTGTTTGATCCATAACTTTGTCCGGTGACATATGCGTTGCCCGCTCCGTCAGCGGCGATCGCAAATGCCAGGTCGTGATTATTGGCCGGACCATGATACCGTCTTACGTAGACCGTGTCACCGTCAGGAGTGTACTTGATCGTCGCATAGTCCCGGTATGTGCCTGAACCGTAACTGCTGCCGGTCACGTAGACATAGCCGGCGGCATCAATATCGAGCGCCTGCGCCAGATCATCGGCGCTGGCCGGGCCGTCGTACCTCCTTACCCACAGCGTGTCACCCGCCGGACCATACTTGATCGTCGCATAGTCGCGCTCGGTACCCGCGCCCTCGCTTTCGCCGGTCACGTAAAGGTTGCCGGCTCCATCCACGGCAATCGCGTGGGCTTCATCGTCGTAACTGGCCGGGCCGTCGTACACCGCCACCCATTCTTGCGCGAAGCAGGGTAACGCCAGCAGCACGGCAAGCGTGAAAACAATTGCTCTATTCATCATTTCCTCCTTCTTTCGGGAGCACATGATCTGCGTTTGGAAGGTCTCACGGCTGAGCAATGTCCATCGTCAAAACAGTCGCTTCAAGAATCCGGGCATTGAGATGCGTATGCAGTGTCGCATGCCGCGCTCAGTCTTCTATGAGACCACACACTAACTTACCGGTAAGATCGACGGCAGACCCGTCATTTCTCTCTCACACGGCGTTTTTCATACTACTCGGAAATCATCGTCTGTCAATCCCTGAGTGAAGCACATTCCAACCTGCTATGTGCTGTTGGTTTTTGGGGGAAATGCGGTCAAATCATCTCGATAAACTCGATATCGAGGGCAGGGGGAGGAGGATGGTGCGGGATTCGCAAAACTACAGTGGATTATATATTCAAGTAATTTTGGAATGAGCGCTATACGCTACTGTGCGCTTTGCTGCGAATACCAGGAACTACACCATGAAAGATGGGATTGACAATGTGGTGCTATTCTGTAAGATTGACCACGGTGGATACAGGCATGCGATTATTCAAAAACCCGGTGATGAGGATGGTTTTTGCAATCGTCATGGGTTTGATCGTTATCGAAGCCGTCGGTCATATTGAACAGTTGATTACCACGATGATTCCCGGTGACGCGACCATGATGTCCTGGATACTGCGTTTATCCCGAAGTATCTTTACTGTTGCGTTGTGCATAGTGATGATACTTATCGTAAACAGGGGAACGCTCACCGGCTATGGTTTTACCCCGGGTGAAAACGTTAAGTACGGAAAGATCATCCTGTGGGGTTTTATCATTGGTGTTGTCACGATGGTAGTCACCGGCATTGCCGCGACTGTACTGAATTCCATTTTCCCGATCAAAGGCGGCGAACATTTTGCGAGCAAGTACTCTATCTGGGAAACAATACTGTATGTCTGGCTTCTGGCAAGCATCAGTGAGGAGGTCCTGACGCGCGGCTTGATTCAGGGATTCCTTGCTCCGCTGAAGAAATACGGATTCAAGGTGATCGGGAAATACATCAGCCTGCCAATATTGACAAGTACGTTCTTTTTCAGCGCCATACACCTCATGCTGTTGACAACCGGTATGAATGCCTGCATGGTTGGTGCCGTTGTTATTTCATGCTTCGTATTGGGCATTGTAGCTGGATATGTGCGCGAAAGAAGCGGAAGTTTGATCCCGGCGATCATTGTGCATCTGGTGTTCAATGTCGGCGGGACCGCCATGGGGTTGTTGGGCTGAGGGTTAGATCGTTCTACGGCAAGCGCGAAGCGCTCCTTTTTGACCGCGAACCGAAGGCAGTCCCGCACCAAGGAACGTTATTGCATACTCCGCAAATCGAAAACAGAAGAGTAAAGAAGAGAAATTATGTTCTGTATAATCAATCCGGATGATCCAGTTCCCGGGCACATACGACACAGAAATATATGAATACCCCAAGGCATGCAAACGGCATTGCGGCCGACAAAAGGAAAAACCAACCCGCGAAGATCAGGAGGAGGACGTAGCAGCAAACATTGAAAATGGGTTTGGGTAAGAACGGCACGATAAGTGCGAGTATAAAAATTACGATCGGGGCGAGGTCACGAAGCCAGCGCTTGAAGTCATCATCGAATAGATCGGCAATCCGGCTGAGCCAGGCTTTGATCTTGACCCTGGTCCGGATCGCGGGTTCTTTATAGGATGCAAGCGCCCACTTGCGCGTTGGGGGATAGAACGGCCGCGTGTTCCAGATCAGGTACTTTTTCATGTTCAGTCCTTGAAAAAGCCGAAGGTCAGGGTGTTCCAGAGGCTGAATTCATTATCCAGGCGTTTCAGGCGCTCGCTCCGCTCGGTTTCGCGTTCATCGCCCTTGCACTGCAGGTACAGCCAGACGATCTCGTCCGGCGTCAGAAGGTATTTTTCTTGCAGGAATTTGAAATCCATTTTCATCCAGAAGTACAGGATGTCCTCGTCCGTGATCGCAGGGTTCATTGACCGCAGGTCATCCAGGAGTTGCCGGGGGATCTTTATCTTTCCCTTGCGGATGTATTCATCAATATTGATATCGGTGTCCGGCCCCTTGATCATTGGCCGGTTAGAGGGGATGTTTTTAGGCATGCCGTAGTAGTGGGTGCTGGCATCGATGATTATGTAGAACACCACTGCGATCACAAAAAAAACAGCATAAAGAACGTACTGAAAACCAGGCGGCATGTTTCACCTCCTTTTACATGATACCGGCGCGGCGTTCCGCCGCAAGGGGGAGGAGTGAGACTTAGGAGTCAATAATATCAAGGCTTTGCGGGAATTGAGCGTGAGACCTAAATCTCGGCAAACCCTGCCTTTACAGGTAATTGCGGATTTGCCGATTGGAGAATAGAAACCTCTAACCAAGCGCGGCGAATTGCGAAACGCGCAACAGCAAAGACATCGCGGAACGTGCAGGAACGAAAACCGAGAAATCCATTTTTTTGTAGTTGTCTGATTCTTCAATTTCACTCAGGACAGGTTCATCAGACTGTGTCCAGACTAGACTATGCCCGATAAATCGGGCGAATACAGTATCTATAGCGCGCATAATTCCGTACCCTGAAAAGAACTCTCGATGCGTCCGCAAAAAATCGCGGACTTAATCGAAGAGTAATTGTTGTATTTCTCTGCGAGACGCGGATAAGGGATCCCGAATGCGGGGTCAGTCCTCCACTTTCCACACTATATCTGCTTTGCAGATTGATGGCAGAGATGAAACAAATGTCACGGAGATAATAAACCGCGAACCGAAGGCAGTCCCGCACTTTGTTCTTCTTCTGGTGTCGAATTTTCACATTACCCCCTCACCCTGCCCTCTCCCCCTTGGTAAGGGGGAGAGGATATAGGCGAGGGGGATGGTGCGGGATTCTTCCCGATGCTGCGCCACGGGGCCGCTCACTTTTTTCGAGACATACTGCAGGCAATTTTGCATGCCATATCACAGATGTGGGCAAAATTGGAATAAGCGGTAAGAAGGGAGAAAGGCGTAAAGCGTAAAGCGCAGGGCGTAAGGCGTATAGCGATGTAGAAAACCAGTCGTAATTAAGTTCAGGATTGCTGCATGATTCTTTTCACGATTGGGTCGGCGATTCGGTTGACAGGCAGAAAAATGCCATTATAATACATCGGGCGGCTGGGCTCCGATTCAAGTACTGGCTATGAGGTTGCAAAAAGCCAGGGCGTTGGAATGTACTCTTTAAGAGTCCTGATCCAGGTAACTGGAGCGCCAAACCTCTTTGAGACAGCCGCCCTTTAAAAAACCGTGATCATATGAAAAAAGGCGAATCATCAAGAATCGATAATCCGCCCGGGCGCAATGACCCGTGTCCATGCGGCAGCGGGAAGTCCGATGAATTTCATTCTACCCGTATGTGTACTACTGAGCCTCTCGTTTTACTCCCCGATGCTATACGCTACGGGGCAGGCGAGATTTTCAACAGGCGGTGATAAAAAACAGATTACGAAGATGAACACCCTTACCCTCTCCCTGAGCAGGGAGAGGGTATATTTTTCAGAGCATAGATTCGGGGTCCGCCCTTGAAACTAGAAATTAATTTTCGGTTTAAAACGATTTGGGAATACATTTGTAAATTAAAAGTATTGAATCT
>JAFGPO010000121.1 GCA_016936155.1 Caldifarciminota bacterium | reverse complement strand
TAATCCGGGATGCGGGCCGTGCCTCGGTGCCCACCAGGGGCTGCTTGCTCCTGGGGAGGTGTGTATCGCGACCACGAACCGCAATTTCAAAGGACGAATGGGCAGTGCCGAGTCGTTCGTATATCTTGCATCCCCCGCGGTTGTCGCGGCATCCGCACTTAAAGGGGAGATTACGGAAGCGCCATGAGACAATCAAATCCGAATTGCGAAATTTGGAAATCGGAGATTAGAATTTAAAAGTATGACTGACAGGTGTTCAAAAAAATCTACTCACTCGCTTATTACAGGGAAGGCGTACAAGTTCGGTGACAATATCAATACGGATGTCATCTATCCGGGAAAGTATCTGTCGATCACAACCGACCGGGAGGAAATGGCGAAACATTGCTTTGAAACGGTCTATCCGGATTTTATGAAGACTGCATCCAAAGGGACGATCATCATTGCGGGCAGGAATTTCGGCTGCGGTTCTTCGCGCGAACAGGCAGCGACCTGTCTTGTATATTTCGGGGTGGCCGCGGTGATCGCGGTTTCATATGCCCGGATTTTCTATAGGAATGCGATCAATGTCGGGCTGCCCGTGATCGTATCACCAAAGACCGTTGACAATTCCGAACATCAGGATATGCTTGAGGTTGATCTGGAGGCCGGAATCGTCCAGAATATACGAACCGGCGAAAGAATGGAAGCGACAAAGATGCCCGGGTTCATCATGCAGATAATCAACGGTGGTGGATTGATCCCCTATCTCCGTGACAAACTCGGGGTGAAGAGAACGTAAGGAGGAGGATGTGAAGCAATTCGTGATTATTGGTCTTGGCCGTTTCGGTTCGAGTATCGCCATTGTCCCTGATGCGGAAAATAAGATAACCTCCGGTGACATGTTCGCCGTTCTTGGCGGCTACGAAAGCATGGAAAAACTCGAGAAAGTATGACAACTGAATTTGATGACCTCCTTGAACTGAGTGATTTCCATATTCTCAGCCAGAAATTTGATGAAGCCATGAAAGTGCTGAAGAAGGCGGAGAAACTGGAAAAGAGGAATTGCAAGTTGTCCTGCTGGAACATCTTGACAACCTGAGCGAAGGATGAAATCAAGATTCATAAAGGAAGAGATCGCGTATACCGGGGAGCAGCTTCAGAGCCATTTCGCGTATCGCCAGTACGGTATTCTCGGTGATTGTATCATCGGGTTCCGCGGTCCTTGCGATGTCAAGATCAGCCATATGGTCGACATCGAGGATAAGCGTGCGGGGAACAAGATATATTCCGAAGATATGCTTCACTTTATTGTCGAACATCATGATACGGACCTTGAAAAGTCCGTCCTGCGGCAGTGGTTATTAGCGACGATCGTTAAGGAATTGATAAATGCCATTAAGGGGAAGAATGTCATTACCCGGGCCGGGAGCGACCTGTTTGATCAAGATGCGAAAGTGACCGTATCCGTTGCGACGGTCACACCCGTATCATCGGTCATCCATTTCGGGATCAACGTAACGTCGACAAACACCCCGGTCAAGACAAAAGGTCTATCAGATTATGGCATTGAACCGTTCGCGTTCGCGAATGACGTTATGACACAGTATATCAAAGAATCCGCCGCCGTCCACAAAGCCTGCTATAAGGTTACGTGGACTGAGTAGTACGGTTGTCACGTATGGAAGGGTACATCCGTGAAGTGTTCACGTCGATACAGGGGGAGGGCATTTACTGTGGCAAGAGAATGACCTTCGTAAGGTTCCTCGGGTGCAACCTGTCATGCAATTACTGTGATACGCCTGAAACCCAGGTAATGGAAGGTGTGTTCGTGAATAACGGTAAGATCATGCAGAATCCAACGAATATTGATACCGTGGTTGTCCATGTCGATGCCGGGATCGTTGCGCTCACCGGGGGCGAACCGCTGCTCCAGATGGAATTCGTTCAATACCTGTGCGAGCGTTTGAAGACGCTTGGGAAAACCGTTTACCTTGATACAAATGGAACACTTCCAGACGCACTCCATGCAATCATCGACTGCGTGGATATCGTTTCGCTCGACTTTAAAGTGCCGACCGCGACCGGTCGTCCACCGTTCTGGAAAGAACACCGGGCATGCCTGGAGCTCTCGTCGTCAAAGGATGTCTTTGTGAAGATGGTTATCAACGGGGATCTGCTTCCCCGGGAGTTGGAAACCGCGTGTTCGATCATCGAGCAGGTCGATCGATCGATCCCCCTGGTCATCCAACCGGTGTTCGGGAATGATACCGTTGATCTCTTGAATATTCAGAAACAAGCCCTTGCGTATATCGATGATGTCAGGATAATCCCCCAGGTGCATAAATATCTTCACGTACAATAAGGAGATCATATGTTTTCACGAGATTCTTCATCGCTCACTGTATGTATCGTATGCATGGCGCTATGGATGCTGGTGCTCCATGCTGTCCCCCTTAACATATCCGGGGTCATCCGCGATTCATTGTCACATGATTCTCTTCCTTTTGTGAAAATCACCATCCTTGAATTCGGCAAATCCTTCACCACAACACGGAGCGGTTTCTTTGTCGCGCTCGAGCCTTCCACGTACACGTTCCTCCTTGAAGCCGATGCATATGAGTCATTGAAAAAGAAATTATCGGTAACCACCGAAGGAGAAACGTTCACGTTGGATATGGTAAAATCGAGCGACCGTGCCGAGCTGGACAAGCGTTCGGATTCCCTGTTCCTTTTTCAGGAAGGTTTCTATGACGCGATCGCTTGCCAGCGGATCAACGACGCTTATGCATATATGGTTGCATGCAAGCGCTTCGGCGCAGCTGGCATGCAGCTTGACAGCATGATGGCCGTGTACAATGCAGCAAAAGGAGCATGGATCGACAGTGTATTCGCTTACGCGCTCGCACTGGAAGATTCTCATAAGGTCTCTGACGCGTACTATTACTACAAGAATATTTTATCGATCGATTCCCTGCATGAGGGGGCACGGGAGCACTGTGCAAAGACCGAGGGCACATTGACCGCGATTCTTGAAGGAAAAACGCCGGGCACCAGCGGGATTGATAATGAAACACCCGCCCGCATGACGCCTGAGCAAATCCAGGCAATGTTCAATCAGGCAGTCGATAAATTCCTTGAGGAGGATTATGAAGGCGCACTTGTTCTTCTTAAAACGGTTTTAAAGAACGATCCTCAGCATGAAGGAGCCAAGAACTACCTCAGTCGCACCCAGGCCCGCCTTCAGGTCAAATAGCGGCGTTAAGGAGGGTATCCGACTTTTTCCAGGAAGTTATTACGGTAGGACAGATTGGGGATAAGGTAAAAAAAGATGCTGTTGTAGAATCCCAGCCGGGTGGAAACAAGGATATTCCGGAGCAGGATCGAATCCCACGAATAGAACCGGTCGCGGAACCATTCCATCCATGAATACAGCTCCTGGTTCGAAAACGTGGAATAGCGGATCACCGGCATCCACTGATCATAAAATGTCGTGTCCAATTCAATACGACCTTCTTTTTTATACTGTTCAAATGTCCTGGTCAGTGGTATCGGCATGCGGACCGAGACCTTGATGAAATCGATCTTGCTCTTGACAAGACGGCGGAGTAATTTCTTGTAGAACGCAAAGTTCTCTTCTTCATGCCCGAGCCGGAGTAAACAACCGCAGGCGATGCGTTTTCGATGAAGCATGGCGATCTCCCGGCGCTTCTGGCGCCAGAAATGTTTGTCATCGAGATGTCCATGAACATGATCACTGAGCCAGTCTTCCTTCAAATCAATGATCCGCACTCCCATGTCCTGCAGCAAAGGGATAGTACGGGGTTGACTGAACAGGCGTGATCCAGTTTGAAACACCCACATTTTCTTATAGCGCCAGCAGCGATCAAGCAGCGTGAGCGCGTAATCCGTATCGCTCAAAAAATCATCGTCACGGATAAAGATCATCTTCCGCCTGGTCGATGCGATCTCCTGTACGGCACTTGCAAGATCCCGGTGCACGATCTTCTTGTAGATGATATTCTCGTGACAGAAATCTTTGTTAGCAGGGGTGCAGGAGCAGCCGAACGAGGTGCGTAACTGGCTCAGAACCGGGGTGAATCCGTACCGTTCCTCGATTCTCCGGTCTGTCCCGAATACATCCTCCCGATTGGAGACATATTTAGCAGCCAGTTTTCCATGTTCATGATCATCCGAGATCGTCCTCCAGATATTGACGACGTCGCCGACAACAACCGAATCCGCATGTTTCATGCTCTCTTCAGGGAACAACGTGGGGTAGTACCCGTACCATATGACGGATGCTTTTTTGCCCCATTGCTTACGCCCCATTCTCTCAACATATCCATGCAGATACAACGGAACGTTGATCACCACGATATCGGGGGTGACATCCGGTTTTCCCTCGATACGTTCGTCGTAGTAGAAAAAATCGTGCTCGCGGCAGAGTGCAGCGAGTCGCATGGCATCATAGTTGGGGCGTCGAAAGAATGCGCTTCCCCTCAAGGCATCATACGGAACGTAACGTTTTTGCCGGGATGCGGGATTAAAATAGACTATTTTCATTCGATCGATGGCAATGTACTGTGTGCAGGTCAACGGGTAATGTCATTGAACGTGACGAAGATGATAAGAAGGAGCAGGAGCGCATATCCGATCTGCTGGATGACAATGCGGGTTTTCCGGCTGAACCGCTTACGCCGGATCCCTTCGATCGTGCCCATTACAATATGCCCTCCGTCAAGCGCGGGCAAGGGCACAAGGTTTATTATGCCGAGATTAATGGATATGATCACCAGGAACATGAGAAGACGCTCGAATCCCCATTGAGCGGATTCAGTACTGAGCCGAAAGATCGCGATCGGGCCGCCGAGGTTGCGTGCCGAGATCTGGCGCGTGAACAGTTTATGGAAGATATCGAATATATACCCTATCAGATCGATCGTGCGGGTAATCGCCAGACGAAAGGCATTGGGGACAGTAAGAAAACGGCGTGCATGGGGGACGAAAACACCGATCTGACCGATCGTATCCCTGGCGATCGGATCGTACAGCCGTTCCGGCGTGATCTGTGCTGTAAGCTCGGTCTCAGAATTCCGCCACACAAAATCAAGCGGTATACCAGGTGAACCGCGCACGATATCGACCATTTCGTTCCATGATCGGATTGGTTGATCATTGATCGCCAGGATCCGATCTCCTTCACGCATTCCCGCCTTGTGGGCCGGGCTGTTAATCTTTAAGGTACCTAGATTCGGAGGGAT
>JAFGPO010000120.1 GCA_016936155.1 Caldifarciminota bacterium | reverse complement strand
TAATACACCTAAATCGGAAAAGAAATGTAATTTTTTATATAAGAATGCACTCTATTATAGCCAGAATCAACCTGGTGTCAAGAATCCATCATTCCTGCAATAGATACGCATCGCACCTATCCGGCATGTGCAAAATGGAGCATCTCAAGGTCCTCAATGAACGCCAGGATCAAACGCTTCGCACGCTCAATATCCTGTAGTGATACGACCTCAACGGGCGTATGCATATAGCGCAACGGTATCCCGATGACACAGGTCGGGATACCTTCTCGGTTAAAGGCGATGGCATCCGCATCCGTTCCAGTACTACTCGGCAACGCTTCGATCTGGATCGGAATATCATTCTTTTTCGCAGCCTCAACAATGCGCTGATAGAGGATCTCGGGCACGGTGCCGCCCCGGACTACGGTCGGTCCTTTCTGCAAAACCGAGGTCTCATGTTCCCCTAACAACGGTTGGTCCCCGAAACTCACATCGACGACCACGGCATAGTGGACAGGCAAACGGAATGAGTGGATCAATCCTCCCAAACCAGTGTATTCTTCCTGGCTTGTTGCAACGAAATACACAGTACTCCATGGTGTCATACGAACCAGGGTCTGCATGACCAGCATACCACAGGCAACGCTTGCACGATTATCGAGTGCTTTTGCACAGCGCATATCGCTATCCAGATCCCGGTAACTTGCACGGAATGTGATGAAATCACCGATCCGCACGCACTTTTTTACCTGTACGGCATCTAAACCAGTATCAACAAAAAGTTCATCGAAGCGTGGAACCTGCTTGCGTTCATCAGGAGCCATAAGATGCGGTGGTTTCGCTCCAATGTACGCGCGAAGGGTTTCCCTGCCATGGACCACTACCTCCTGCCCCGGCAGGATACGAACATCAGAACCGCCGACCTGGCTCACCCGCAGCCGCCCTTTATCATCGATCGAGCTCACGCAAAAACCGATCTCATCCAGATGGCAGGCAAGCATGATCCCGACATCAGACTTGCCTTTGACCATACCAACGACGCTCCGGTCATTCTCGATCCGGGCAGTGACGCCAAAACGCTGCAGCTCGGTCGCAACGATCTCCGGGGCATCCCCGAAATATCCGATATTCGTTGCCTGCGTCAAAGTGGAGAGTAGTGTATCAATATATTCCATTATCATGTCCTTTCATTCTGCACAGTGCGCGATGAATCGATCGTCTTTTCGTCCTTTTTCTCTTCCACTGTACAGAACACAAGATTACCTGTTTCCAACGACAACATGGTTTTCACGCGGGCGTTCACGGTTTGATTCACATACTTTGCACTGTTCTCGACAATGACCTTGATACCCTCGATATATCCCACGCCCTCATTGTGATTATGTCCGCGCTTGAGTATCTTAACGGATATCACCTTATTCGGAGCGAAGATCGGGGTCAGTACGCGATACAGGTCACGGAGATCGATAATCGGAACCTGGGGATAATATTTTGACTGCCGGCACAACTCGTCAGAAACGGTAAACACCTTGGCATGCCGCCTCAGCGCACACTTTAAAACACAGATCTCCTCCACCATATTATCGGTCTTTTCACGGACGAATTCCACGCTCCCGTTCCGTCGTAATATATTGATCGAACGTTCTCCTTTCGGACCCATGGATTTTTTCACGATGAAACGCACAAGGGTTGGGATCAGAATCTTCCCTTCAAAAAATCCCCGTTCAAACAGGTGTATGACCCGGCCATCGATTATGCTCGAAGAATCCAACACATACTGACTTTCTTTTCTGAAAAATATCATGAAACCTCCAGAAAAATAGTAGAATGCCTATGGCTTTGGAAGCCTGATCCTGCATACCGGTAGCGGGCCTGCCAGCTGCATAGCACAAGCAAATTCATTATTCCTTCACGGCCATGTGAACGGCTTCTTTTGCATCACCGATCGCATGGATCGTGATTGTGGTGCCGTTTACCGGAGTATTCTTACGAGGTACAAGTGCGTGTGTAAATCCTAATTTCTCGGCCTCTTTCAAACGCGTCTGGATGCCATAGACCGGACGTACTTCACCGCCAAGCCCCACTTCTCCGATCACCACGGTATGGCGGTCGATAGGAACATTATGTATCGACGAAGCGATCGCCAAGAGGATCCCCAGATCACTCGTTGGTTCATAGACTTTTATCCCCCCGACAACATTCACGAAACAATCCACGCCATAGACACTCACGCCGACCCGGCGTTCCAGTACAGCCAGGAGCATGGATAACCGCTTGTAGTCGATCCCGGTCGCTACCCGCTGCGGGTAATTGAAAAAGGTAGGACTGGTGAGCGCCTGCACTTCGACCAGGAGCGGGCGTGAACCTTCGATGACCGAAATGATCGCGGAACCGGAATTTACTGAATCGGACATGAACAGGCTCGAAGGATTCGCGACTTCCTGCAATCCTGTTTCCGTCATCTCGAACACCCCGATCTCATTGGTCGAACCGAACCGGTTCTTGATCGCACGGATGACCCGGTACTGTTCACTCTTATCGCCTTCAAAGTACAACACGGTATCGACCATATGTTCGAGCGTCTTGGGGCCTGCGATCGCACCGAATTTGGTTACGTGCCCGATAATGACGATCATCACATCGTGCTCCTTAGCGAACCGCATGAGGTCGCCCCCGCATTCGCGCACCTGCGCGACACTTCCTGGAGCCGATGTCAATTGTGGTTTATAGACCGTCTGGATCGAATCGATCACCATGAAATCAGGTTTATTCTCCTGCGCACATGCAATAATGTTTTCAAGATCAGTGGTCGAAAGCACCTCGATCCCCTTGCCGTCGATCTTGAGTCGCTCCGCACGCATTCTCACCTGGTAAGCGGATTCTTCCCCATTCACATAAAGAACAGACCGGTTGGTGCGAGCGATCGCACCTGATATCTGCAGCATAAGGGTCGATTTTCCGATGCCGGGATCGCCGCCGAGAAGCGTGAGTGAACCAGGCACGAACCCACCGCCTAATACACGGTCTAATTCGGAAATACCGATCGAACACCGATCATGCCGGGAATAGGGAACATCCGCCAGCGGTTTTGGCGTTACACGCGGAACAGGAGACCGGCTTGCTTTCTGAACAACCGGCTCCTCGACCATCGTATCGTACTCCCCGCACGAAGGACACCGTCCCAGCCACTTCAACGCGGTCGCGCCGCACTCCTGGCATACGAAGTGACTTTTCATAAAATGTTTAGATCGTTGATATCGTTTGTTTCATTAATCTCGTTTCCACCTTCGGTGGAATGATTACAGCGATGGAACAGAAGATGCCAGAGATGAAAACAGTTGATCGTTGAGTTCGTGAGTGATATATTCATTCCCCCTCCTTTATCCTTTACCCTTTATCCTTTACCCTTTATCCTTTACCCTTCATCCTTTATCCTTTTCAAAGAGGAGAGGGAGCGTGAAAAGGTATGCGTTTAGCGAAGCAACGTATAGCGTTCGCCATTTTTACAGTATCTTTATATTCTTCAGGTACTTTGCGGGATTCTCTTTGATATCCTCAAGAAGTTCTCTTAATGCTTGATTTGATCCACGCAGTTCTTCGTAGAGACTATCAGAACGCATCAACTTGCCCACCGTACCATCACTCTGCATGAGCGCAGTCAAGGAATCGAGTTCCTCAATAACATGGTCGGTCTTTACGATGACCGATTCGAGTGCAGTCACTGGTTTATTCATCATCGTGACGAGTCGCTTCATATTCCGGTCGATATCCTTGGAAAGATCCTTGGCAACATCCCCGATCGCATTGATGTCGATCCCCTCAATACTGCTGAACAGAGTATCGAAACGAGCCGCGATATCCTCAAGATCGAACGCATCGCTTCGCCCATTGAACGTGGTTGCGAACTCATCTGATGATCCCATGATCACTTTGATGAACCGGTCTGATGCCACATAGCTGACAGAACGGATCGCGATCTGGCTGTCTTTTGGCAGCATGATCCTCCGGTCGACGGCAAGGATGACCGTGATCGCGCCGCTCTCATATTCCAGCGATTTTACCTTGCCCATTTCCATACCATATATCATGACCGGATCACCAATACGCAATCCCATGACATCCTGGAAGTACACGGTCACGTCGTATGTATTCCTCAGGCTTATGCGGCCCGACAGCCAGATATACATAAAGATAACCAGAATGACCCCGAAAATAATAAAGATACCGACAAACGTCTCTCTCATTTGCCTACGCATTGTATTCTTCCTTTCCTACATGCTGAAGTTTACTTATCCTGCCCTGCTTGAGCATATACACATCGTCCCCTACTGCCTGTGCAGTATCAAGATCATGTGTGACGACGATACCGCTTTTCCCGTATTGAATCTTAAGATCGATGATGAGTCTGACCACCCGGTCGCGCATGATCGGATCAAGCCCGGTGGTCGGTTCGTCGTAAAAGAGATATATGGGATCAAGAGCCAGGGCGCGTCCTACTGCAACAAGCCTCTTCATGCCTCCAGACAGCGACATAGGGTACAAATGCTCTTTACCCTCGAGACCGATAATCGAAAGAATATCAACTACGCGTTTGCGAATCTCCTGTTTCTTCAGGTGCGTATGTTCGTTAAGAGGCAGGGCGATATTGTCGCTGACATTCATGGAATCAAAAAGAGCGGTTCCCTGGAATACGAATCCGATCTTGCGCCGGATATCATACAGGTGTTGATTTCCCTGATTTTTGTGCACTGAGATACCGTCGAATATGACATCACCGGCATCGATGTTCTGCAAACCGATGATCGATTTTAAAAGAACAGTCTTACCGGTACCTGAAGGACCGAGTACCACCACAATCTGAGCCTCACGGACGGTGAAACTCACGTTATTCAGGACAACGAGCGATTCAAAACGCTTGGAAACTTTTTTTACTTCGATCATCCGAAGATCAATAAAGCGATAACAAAATCAAGGATCAGTATCAGGATCGATGCAGTCACCACCGCATAGGTTGCAGCCCGTCCCACTTCCCGGGCTCCACCCGAGACTTTAAAACCGTAATAGCAGCCTGCGGTTGCGATGACGAACGCAAAGAAGAATGACTTTGCAAGCCCCCCAAACAAATCCTGCATCCGGAAGTAGTGTGTGAGCCCATAGGTGAAAAGGCTATACGGAATATTCAGGAAGTTGTTAGAATAAATGGCGCTGCACCCCAAGGAAACCGCCTCAGAGACCACGGTGAGTACCGGTAATACGATCGCTGTCGCCAGTATCCGCGGCAGGCTCAGAAATCGGTATGGATCGATAGCCATTGTTTCCAGGGCATCAATTTGTTCGGTCACGCGCATCGTGCCGATCTCCGCGGCCATCGATGATGCACAGCGCCCGGCGACCATGAGAGCAGTCAATATCGGCCCCAGTTCAATGAGCACCATACGACCGATCGTCGTTCCGACAAGATACCGGGGCACGAAACCGATCAACTGGTAGCTGGTCTGCACCGTCGTCACCAATCCGGTGAACACTGCGATCACAATGATGATCGGCAATGAACCGATCCCGATCGAAAAGACCTGCTGGAGAATACGCGGCCAGGTCGTTCTCATTTTCCAGGGAATGAACAGGCTGCGAAAGAAGAAAGTTGAAAAATCACCGATCGCGCTAAAAAGGTTCATATTCCTCGACTTCTTGTACTGATGCTTCCTCGCGGAAGGTGATATTCTGGAACATCGTATAATCTCCGTGAAAGCCCAATTCCATTATACCGGTAGGACCATTCCTCTGTTTGGCAACATTGATTTCGGCGATATTCTTTTTTTCCGTTTCACGATCATATACCTCATCCCGATAAATGAAGATCACAACATCCGCATCCTGTTCGATCGCGCCGCTTTCTCTGAGATCCGCAAGGAGGGGACGCCTATCCTGACGGTGCTCAGGCATACGGCTCAATTGTGATACCACGATCATCGGAATATTCAGCTCACGGGCAAGTCCTTTCATGGACCGGGAAATATCCGATATCTCCTGCTGGCGCGATACGGTCTTTATCATCCTTGGCCCTTCCAGCAACTGCAGGTAGTCGACGATGACCATCTGAATATCGTTCTCCGCCTTCAAGCGCCGCGCCTTTGCTTTGAGCTCATAGATCGAAAGTGTCGCGGAATCGTCAATATACACCGGGGCTTTATCCAGATTCCCCGCTGCAGTCGCAAGGTTCACCCAGTCCTCGTTCTTCAACATCCCACGCCGTAAACTCCGCAGGCTCACCCGGGCTTCGCTGCATAGAAGTCTCTGCACCAGCGCTTCTCCGGACATTTCAAGCGAGAAAATCGCGACTGCCACGTTATTCTCGACCGCTGCGTAGGATGCGATGTTCAACGCGAAGGCGGTTTTCCCCATTGATGGACGGCCCGCGATCACGATGAAATCACCCTTTTGAAAACCCGAGGTCATCTCATCCAGTTTATAGTATCCGGTTTCAACGCCGGTGATCATCCGCTCACCCCGCATCGCCTCCGCAGCCTCGAGCACGCCGGTGATGTACGACCGGATGTGCATTGGATCCTTGCGCAGGCCGCTCTCTTTTATTTTGAATACTGAGTTCTGGGCGTGATCAACAAGCTCGGCCGCGCTTTGATTGTCCCCAAAACCCTTTTCCACAAGTTCCATCGCGGTGGTGATGATCGTCCGCTTGATCGCCTTATCAAGGACCACCCGCGCATGGTGCTCCACATTTGCCGTTGTGAGCACATTGGCGACCATGGTGGACAGGTATTCAGGCCCACCGATCGTATCCAACTGCTTGTGCTGCTTGAGCCAGTTTGACACTGTCACCAGGTCCGCCGTAACGTTGTTGTTGAACAGATCGAGAATCGCACGGTAGATCTTCTGGTTCGCCGCGGAATAGAAATGTTCTTCGTTCAGGATCTCCATGATCTTCGGCAGCACCTGTTGATCAAGGAGCGCAGCGCCCAATACTGCTTCTTCAGCTTCCAGTGAATGGGGCGGCACACGTTTTTCTTCCATATCTCCCTACTTTTAGGTTCTTCCTATGCCATATCGCAGGTACATATCGAGAATGTGGTGTGCGTAATTGCGCTTACTTATCTTACCAAGCGACTGTACTGCACCCGTCGCTCGAAGCAACCTCGCCTGCATAACATCCTGCCCGATCGCAGCGCGCCCGTTAAGTACGATACAATCCAATCCCTTGTCACGCAGTTTTTTTCTCGCCCGCGCTACTGCCTGTTGATCCTCAAGGGAAAACCCAATAAAATACCTGTGTTGCTTATAAGGAAGCAGGGTTTTAAGAATATCCGCATTCTTTTCCAAACGCAAACTGAGAGTCCGTTCATGGACCTTATGCGCCGCTTTTTTAAGAGGTGTATAATCACCGACCGCCGCGGCCATGATCAAACAATCACACCATGGTACGTGCTGTTTCATTTCCTTCAGCATATCGCGTGCGGTTCGCACCTGGATCACATCCAGCCCTTCCGGTATGGTAATACTCGTCGGTCCCATAATACACCGTGCGTTGCCGCTCCGGGCGACAACCGCGTACAGTAATTCCCGTGCCATAGTCCCGGATGATCTATTCGTCACCACGCGTACCGGATCGATATCCTCTTCGGTCCGGCCCCCGGTAATAAGAACATTCCTGCCCTCAAGGGACTCGAGACCCTTGTTGACCACGTCGATCGCCCGGTCAATGAGCTCAACTTCAGGGAACCGGCCGCGACCGGTCTTCCCCGATGCAAGCGCTCCACTCGCAGGCTCAAGTACCCTGTAACCTGCTTCACGAAGGGACCTTACGTTCCTCTGCACGATGCTATTCTCCCACATCCCGGTATCCATGGCCGGTACGAAAAGAACCGGCTTTGGGAACGAAACGATCGTGGTCGATAATAGATCATCAGCGATCCCGCATGCTGCCTTACCAATGATATTTGCGGTCGCCGGCGCGACAACAAGGATATCAGCCCACGCTGACAGCGCGAGGTGTTTGATACCTTGAGACAAGACGAACTGTTCCATATATACTTCGCAGCCAGTCAATGTCTGACAACTCAAAGCCGTCGTGAAGTGCTGTGCAGAGCGCGTCAGAATTGTTTTAACCTGGTCGCCGCGTCTGGTCCGCTGCCGTATCAACCCAAGTACTTTATATGCCGCGATCGACCCTGTTATACCTAAAAGGATATTCACAATTCAGTATATGCGATCTTCCCGACCAATAACTTTCTCAAAGCCTCAAACACCGGGTTCATGTGCTCTTCTAAAAGACCATTCGCCTGACGGTCCTTCAGCCTGCGGGCTTCAAGTGCGGCGATATTGATCGCTTTGTATTTATTCTTGTACAGCCTGAATATTATTTCGGGTGAAACGATCATGTAACCTCCTCGTTCATTGTACGGCAATATATCATCAAAGTCAAGCGTTTACACAAAAATGCGGTGATCGTTGTGCTTGTTAATCTTATTAAATTCGCTGTTTTTTTTCATTATGTCTTGCATTCTATGCATTAGGCTCATTTCTCGGCATACGGCTTACCGCCATCGGTTTTCGGTATTAGTACTCGATCCCTTTCCTCGCACTTACCCCTTTTTGAAAATGGTGTTTTATTTCCCGTATCTCGCTGATCAGGTCAGCATGTTCGGCAATTGAATCCGTAAGGTACCGCCCGGTCAGGATCAATTCCGTATCGGAACGGGCAATACGGATAAGATCGATAACATCATTGCTCGTGATCAGCCCGAAAGACACTGCAATAATGATCTCATCCAAAATCACCATATCATGCGTGTGCTTCTTAAGGATCTCTCGGGCCCGCGCAAGGGCCTTTTTTGCCAGGCGTATATCCTCTTTATCAGGATTCTCTGGATTCACAAATTCCGCACGTCCATACTGTTCAATGGAGAAATGCGGCAGGTGACGCGCGGCTTCGAGTTCACCATAATTGATCTGTCCCTTCATGAATTGGATCATGATGACCTTTTGGCCGTGTCCAGCTGCACGCATTGCTGATCCAAGTGCGGCTGTGGTCTTGCCTTTTCCATTCCCTGTATATATCTGAATCATATTCCTTATATGCTTTTCGCCATACGCCATCTTGCTTTCATTGACGGTCCTTTGAAAGATGGCATACACCTCCTGGAACGCGCTGGATCTTGCCGTCAGAATTCATGACCACCAACGCTCCATCGCTGCTGATATCAAGCACCTTTCCATGGATCACCGTATCACCCATTTCGATAGTTACCTTTTGACCGAGCAGGATGGTATAGTGGCGCCACTTGGTCAACAACTCCGCTCCCTGGTTATTTTGTAACATAATATAAGAGTCATCAAGATGCTTACAGATATGGTCGAACACCATTTTTTTCTCAAGGTGTTTCTTGGTTTCAAGGAACACCGAACTCGCAGTATCAACGAGTTCCTCGGGAAACTTCCGTATATTGAGATTGAGACCGATCCCGACAACGATCCATTCGTCGATGATCTCGACAAGGATCCCGGCGATCTTCTTCCCGTTGAGAATGATATCATTAGGCCACTTTATCCCTGGCAGTATACCATTGATATGCAGCGCTTCACACACCGCGACAGCGGCGGCAATCGGGATCAATGTTGGATTCGATGGATGAAGAATCGCTGACATCCATAATCCACCTTCGGGCGAGTACCACTGTTTACCAAAACGCCCCTTACCCTCGGTTTGCGCATCCGCGAGTACGACCGTACCCTCTGGAACACCTTTGGTGAGCAGTTCTTTGGCATACTCATTCGTCGAGTTCACCGCATCAAGATAGTAGAGTTTTGTACTGATCAGCATGATTGCACCCGCCGCCCTGTCATGCCCTCCTCAGCCCTCAACTTTTTTGAATATCATCGCCACAACGGTCTTATCATTACCGCCCATGCTGGAGATCATACCATAGGGGCGATCCGAATGGACCGTTATCTGACAATCCCCGGCTTTCCCGGCAAGCTGGTGTACGACATCTATCGCCTGTCGTACGCCGCTCGCACCGGTCGGATGACCGTATCCGATCAGACCACCGGTCGTGTTCGTCGGGATCGTACCGTTCGTCTTTGTATTACCCTCAAGAACAAAATCTGCACCTTCACCATGACCGGCAAAACCCGCTGCTTCCACAGCAAGCACTCCGGCCACAGTAAAACAATCATGAACATCGAGGACGCTGAGGTCTTTCGGTTTTATGCCGGCACGTTCATAAGCGCGCTTAGCGGCGACCTCACAGGTGGCGAGCTTGGTCAAATCAGGAGGTGACGTTGTCAGATTGTCCTGAACCTGGGCATACGCGACGACCTCAACCGCATCCTGCATGGGAACACCGATCTTCCTCAAACCCTCCTCGGACGCAAAGATGACCGCGGAACCACCGTCCGAAACTTTTGAACAATCGAAGACATTTATGTGTTCGCAGAAAACCTTACTGCTCGGTTTTGTCATACCGGTGGCAAAAAGTTCGGAATTGACGTTATGATACTCCTGCGCTTTAGGATTTTTCCGCGCGTTCTCGATCGCGTTCACATACCACTGCGCCATCGCCTTCCGAAATCTCTCATGCCCGAATTTTTCATAACAGGCACCAGCACGCTGCGAAAATTGATCAGGGAAAAAATATGCATGACCATTCTTGCGCTCTCCGGAGAACCAACCAGCAGCAGCGAGATAATCAGCTCCATACACCGCCTTTACGGTATTCTGCACTTCCACACCGATACACAGCACAACATCCGCAAGGTCAGCAAGAATCGTCTTGATACTGGTTACCAATGCCAGTCCTCCTGAATCACAGGCACCTTCCACGCGGATACATGGTTTGTATTGAAATGTATCGTGCACCATGGGGAAAAAGCCGCCCAGATTACCCTGTTTACAGAACCGTTCCGCAATGAAATTACCAATAACACCTTCGTCAATCGCCGAAGGATCCTTTATCTGCGCGATCGCGCCGAGGCCGGCCTCTTTTATATAGTGTTCGATCCCGGGTCGCGGCTTTTTGGGATGGAACTCTTTTCTTCCGGTGCCAAGGGAAATGGTGTTAAAGCCGGCACAGACGAATATTTTCTTTCGGAAAAAAGACATTATGCCTCCTTTCAGTCGGTAAATCCTAAATCCCAATATCGAAATTCTAAACAAATACTAATATTTAATGTTCCAAACATTCTTTATTTTGTTATTTGAAGATTTGATATTGTTTAGTTTTTCGGATTTCGTGCTTAGGATTTCTCATACGTATTCGTTGATCGGTCCGTACAACCAGTAAAAACCGTTCGTCAGTACTTCATTCACCAGTTCGGGAGAATCAGCGACGCCATCGCTCACCAGTTTTTGACCGATCGCCTTGGTCCTCTTTAGAAAATCGAGCGCCAGTCCAGCACCGAACGTGTCCATACGTTTCAGGCTGTCAAAGTGCTTCTTCAAGGCCTCTTCCTTTTTCGGATTCATGAGCAAGGATTTCCATGGAGCATACCCTTCTGGTAAATCCCCCACCTTCGCATCAATCGATTTCTTCCACCGGTCATTGATCATGAAATAATCCTTACTGCGGATATTGTACACGCCGACCGGACGGTTCTTCTCATACTTCAAGAAGCCGTCTTTCTGCGACCCGTCAGTGTACTGCCCGCCTGTAACCTTGAATTTAACCATTTTGTCCACCAATTTACTCCGCAATGCTGCATCGCTAAGATGGGTTCTCATGACTTTGAGTATGCACTGGAATACATCGATACCCACGTAGTCGATCAACTGGAAAATCCCCATTGGCCGGACAAGGAACTCTTGTGTCACTTTGTTCATTATATACATGGCACCTGGGAACCGGAACTTCCCCTTGAGTTCGTCGATTTTCTTAAGCGCGTAGAGTCCATCCCTGATGAAATGACCGTTGCCGATAAACCCGCTGACGTCGTTTGCCGGCACGAGCCGCTTACGAAGTCGTGCTCCTAACTCCTCCCCGATCTTTTTCAGTTCACTGATTGTCGCGTCCGCCGCGATCACTTCCACTAATTTCTGGATCACGGGTGGATTATAGAAGTGGTACCCAAGCAGCCGGCCGTTCAGGTCCGCATGTTTATCGATATACGATATCGGAATACTTGAAGTGTTCGTCAAAAATAATGTGGTATCGGCACAGATTTTTTTGAGCCTCTTGTAAACCTTTATTTTTATCCGCTCGTTCTCCACGATCGCCTCAAAAACAAGGTGGGCTTTTTTCGCGGCGGAAAGATCGGTCGCATAAGTACACACCGAAGTCGAATCCTGCACGAACTGGTTGATGATATCGGCATTCTCGATCAAATCCTTGCGGTGCCCGTAGACATGCCGCAACTGGACCGTGCCTTTTTCGCCGCGCTTTGTCAGCTGTGCAGTCGTGTACGAACGTAACCCGTCAAGCGCTTTCTCGTTGACATCGATCATGGTCAATGTGTACAGTTTATCCTTGTTCTCGGGTTTTAGTTTCAATTTAGCCATCTCTTCTGCGATCAACACTCCAATGCCACTCCCCATTTTCCCGGCAGCACCGAGTATTGCAACATTCTGCAGTCTATCATCTAAAGTCATAACACACTCCTTTTTCCGGAGGAAAAATTGATACAGACAGATCTGCCTATCGGCAGGGTGGATACAAACTGATAACTCATCTGCCTGAATCAGTTTCTATCCGTTTGAATCTGGAACCCATCTGGGTTTGCGTTTCTCTAAAAATGCGGTCATCCCTTCTTTCGCCTCGCTGGTTGAAAACAGAATACTGAACGCTTCCATTTCATATGATTGAGCGGTCGCCATGGGCGCATCACTACCTCGGTTAAGGACGGTTTTTGCGACACGCACCGCAGTTGGACCGGCAGCAATGATCTTCTGCGCCATCGCTCGAGTCGCATCCATGAGCGTTTCGGGCGGGACAACCGTGTTGACAAGACCGATACGGAATGCCTCCTGCGCATCGATAATATCCCCGGTAAATATCAGTTCTTTGGCTTTACCGAGCCCGATGAGTCGCGCCAGGCGTTGCGTACCCGCATGCCCCGGGATCAGTCCAAGTTTTACCTCGGGCTGTCCGAATTTCGCTTTTTCGGATGCGACACGGATATCACATGCCATGGCGATCTCGCACCCTGAACCCAGCGCAAAGCCGTTGACCGCTGCGATCGTCACTCGCTCCGTGTGCTCGATCAATGTCAACACCCGCTGTCCAATCGCGCTATATTCACGCGCCTGAAGCGCGTCCATTTTTACCAGCCGGGAAATATCCGATCCGGATACAAACGATTTCCCGGCACCAGTAATGATGATCACCGGAACGTCTTTTTTCTCGCTGAATTCACGTATCGCGTGCTCAATTTCCACAATGGTCTCAACATTGACCGCATTAAGAACATCGGGGCGGTTTATCGTCACGATCCCCACCCCGGGTTCCGTCGTAATGATGATATTTTTATACTCCATTATACCTCCTGTCATACTGAACGCGCCATCGGCGCAATACATTGATACAATTAAAATAAAGGCGCAACGAGTTCACACACCTGCTCCAGTAACATGGTATCCCTTTCAGAAAACGGCGATACGGTATGGGAATCAATATCCAGTTCCCCGACGATCGCGTCTTCCTTGAATACCGGCATGACGATCTCGGACATTACTTTAACACTGCACGATAGATAATTCGTTTCTTTACGGACATCCTGTATCACGAATGGTTTTTTTATGTCGGCTGCCTGACCGCATATTCCCTGTCCAAAAGCGATCCGTGTATGCTCAGTAGGTTCACCGACGAACGGGCCGAGCGTCAGGATCCGCTTCTCCTCATCGGCAATATAGAATCCTACCCAATCATAGTGCTGGACTCGTTTCTCCAGCAGCACACACACGGCGTGTAGCTTTTCTTCGTTATTTCCTTCATCCTCCATGATCTGTTTTACCTCATCGATCAAATCCGCTACTTCCTTTTCTGTGTAGTACATAGCACTTGCTCCTTACTGCTTACTTAAATAATTCTCGATCGCCTTATGCAGCGCGTC
>JAFGPO010000119.1 GCA_016936155.1 Caldifarciminota bacterium | reverse complement strand
TCAATTAGGTGCGGGGTAGCCAATCCTGTAGTGAAGTCCCCTTGCATTGTTACTGTATGTAATGAACCATTTGAGGACCCCGCACCTTTTTCAGCACTTGTTATCTTTACTCCATGGAGTTTCTGCTCGATCATCGCAAACAGGTCGTAAAACGTAGGGAAGTTCCTCACAAAAAAGGTGCGGGGTTGCGCGCGGAATAAACACAACCAATCCACCCTTGCCAATCATGCATGAACCAGTATAATGAAAAATAAAAAAGGAGGCAACGGATGGAGTTTTACGAAGTCATTAACAAAAGGCGGAGCGTGCGAAAATACAAACCGGATCCTATCCCTGATTTTGTTCTCGAGAAAATCCTGGAAGCTGGTCGAGTCGCGCCATCAGCAAAGAACTATCAGCCATGGCGTTTTATCGTGGTCAAAGATCCTGGACTCAAAGCACAACTGGTAAAAGCAAGCCGGGACCAGCGTTTTGTCGGCGAAGGAGGGGCGATCGTGGTTGGATGTGCTCTTGTCGATACGGCATGGGGCCGCATGGGCGGCTACATGAGCTCGTGGTCAGTGGATCTCACCATCGCCCTCGATCATATCATCCTGGCGGCGGTGAACGAAGGTCTCGGTACGTGCTGGATCGGGGCGTTTGATGAAAAGGAGGTCAAACGCATCTTGCACATCCCGGAAAATGTCCGGGTACTCGCACTCACTCCCCTTGGGTATCCGAATGAAGACCCAAAGGACCGCGGGCGTAAGGCATTAAGCGAGATCGTATCGTACGACGCTTATTGAAGACATTAAAAAGCAAGACGCTCGATCGATCCTGCAGCACCGGTCTGTTCATCAAATTCAATGACAACGCTGTTTGCAACGATCGCATCTTTTGCCACCCTGAATTTCTGGGGAAGCGCGGTCAGGAAATGTTCGATAACTTCTTCTCTGCACTCCCCGATGACCGAATTATTTGAACCGACCATGCCCACATCCGTGATATACGCGGTATGCCCGTCCATGATCCGCTCATCAGCGGTCGGTACATGAGTATGGGTTCCGCAGAAGCCGGTTACCAGGCCGGTCATATAGAGCGCTAAGGCTCTTTTTTCGCTTGTTGCCTCAGCATGAAAATCAACAAAAATATTGAGCGTATCAGCACGTACACGCTCCACGATCTCACGACCGATCATAAAAGGACTTTCTATATGATCCATGAATACACGGCCCTGCAGATTGATGACCGCGATCTTGATCCCCTTTTTTTCAAAAACCGCGTGGCCCCTTCCTGGTACGCCTGATGGGTAGTTTGCTGGACGTATGATCCGCGCCTCGCTTGCAAGGAACGGATAGATCTCCTTGTGCTTCCACACGTGGTTGCCGGTCGTGATACAGTCAACACCAGCATCAAAAAGTTCTTTGGCTGTCCGCTCGGTAATACCAATACCCCCGGCGCAATTTTCGCCCTGTACGATCGTGAAATCGACCGCTTTTGCCTGCACGATCTCGTGCAAATGCGCGTGGAGCTTGGCGCGACCTGATTTGCCAATAACATCGCCAACAAACAATAGCCGTTTCATATAGTTCTATTATATGCTTCTTGTCCGGTTTTGCAATATGATCACACTATCTATATTTCTCGCATGGCGACCCTTCGCTATCCGCGACGGGTCAAGGGAACCTTGCCTTAGTCTGTGTATCGGAAATTAGAGGACTTCTGTAAGACGATCTACGAACGAATTGATTTCTTCCTTACTGCGTTTTTCTGTTACTGCGATCAGCAGGTGGTGCGGAAGGTTTTTGTCAAAGTGGCTAAGTGGAACACCACCAAAGATCCTATGCTTCAACAGGTCATCGATTACCGCTTGCGCTGGTTTTTTCGTTGTTACAATGAACTCCTTAAAAAACTCACGTTCAACAAACAGTTCGATCCCTGGCACCTGCTGTAGACGTTGCTTTAAGTAATGGCTCTTTGCCAAACACTGATTACCAATGTCAATGATCCCCTGTTTACCAAGGCTGCACAGATACACGAGCGAACTTAGCGCACACAGCGCTTCATTTGTGCAGATGTTGGATGTTGCTTTTTCCCGCCGGATGTGCTGTTCCCTTGTCTGCAGGGTGAGCACATATCCCCGTTTGCCCTCAATGTCAGTCGTTTCGCCGACGATCCGGCCGGGCAACGACCGTACATAATCCCTTTTGGCCGCGAATATACCGAGGAGCGGACCCCCGAAACCCTGAGCGATCCCCATTCCCTGTCCCTCACCAATGGCAATATCAGCGCTGTATTCACCCGGAGGCATGATCACACCCAGGGATAAAGGATCAATGACCGCAATGAAGAGCGCTCCCTTCTTATGGACGATCTTCTCGATCTCATTCATGTCTTCCAGATAACCCCAGAAATTGGGATGCTGCACGCATACACATGCCGTCTCGTCATCGACCAGGTCTGCCAGGCGTGTGATATCGAGCGTGCCGCCATTTGATGGGCACTGTACGATATTCATTCCACACTCGCGCGTATAGGTATGAACGATCCGCTGATAATAAGGGTGAACCAGTTCAGCACAAATGATCTTGCTGCGTTTGGTTATCGAACATGCCATATGACAGGCTTCAGCGAGTGTCGAACCAGCATCGTACATCGATGCATTCGACACATCCATGCCGGTTAATTCACAGATAACACTCTGGTATTCGAAGATCGTTTGCAGCGTGCCCTGGGATACTTCAGCTTGATACGGTGTGTATGCAGTATAAAATTCGCTTCGGCTAGTAATCGTATCCACGATCGCCGGGATATAATGATCGTAAATACCACCGCCCAAAAACGATATGCACTCGGCGCAATTCTGGTTACGGGCAGCTAATTGTCCGAGCAGGACGCGTACTTCATGTTCACTCACTGCCTTTGGTAGTCCACAGGAACCAGTATGCTGGAGGTCTGAAGGGATGATCTGATCAATAAGCGCCTGGAAAGATATGACACCAAGCTTCTTGAGGATTACCTCTTCGTCTTGCGGGGTTAATGGCAAATACTGCATTAATGATCTGCGATCAGGTCTTTATATTGATCCGGCGTCAAGAGCGCATCCGCGTCTTTCGCGCTTGCAACTTTGACCTTATAGAGCCAACCTTCACCGTATGGATCCTTATTGATAATCGAGGGATCAGCAATGACCGCTTCGTTCACCTCAACGACCTCTCCGCTGATACCAGCATAGAGATCGCTGACTGCCTTTACCGCTTCTATCGTGCCAACCGCTTCTCCGGCCTTGATCTGACGTCCGATTTGCGGTGGTTCGACCATCACGATATCGGATAATTCAGATTGGGCATAATCAGTGATACCCTCGACCGCAATATCCCCTTCTATTCTCACCCATTCATGCTCTTTCGTGTATCGAACGCCATCGATAATGTTCGCCATGATACCTCCTCATATTACTATAATTCAAAGTAATGCGGCTATCCTGCGGGGGATCATTTATGGGACCCGTGCTGGTAGAACGGTCCCTTGACGATCTCAACCTCAACAGGCTGTTTGCCCGCAACTGTCAATTTCGTGCCTGTTTTATCATGGGGCTTTGCCACATACCCCATACCGCAACCCTTCTTCAATGAAGGACAGAATGTTCCGGACGTAACATTGCCGATCGTCTCACCATTGACCTGGATCTCCTGGTGCGGCCTTGGAATTCCCTTTCCGATCACCCTAAAACCGACCAGACGCCTCTGAACACCCGCTTCTTTGATCGACAACAATGCCTCTTTTCCGATGAAATCCGGCTTATCCAGTTTCACGACCCAGCTCAAACCTGCTTCCACAGGATTGGTCGTTTTATCAATATCATTACCATACAGACAATAACGCATTTCAAAACGCAATGTATCCCGTGCACCAAGACCGATCGGCTTGATATTACATTCCTTCCCTGCATCAAAGATCATATTCCAAATATCATCTGCATATTTACGGTCGCTGTACACTTCAAAACCGTCCTCGCCTGTATAACCGGTTCGCGAGAGCAACACCGGTATAGAACCGAGGCTTGTTTCAACCGCCCAATAATAGACGATCTTTGACAGGTCAATACTGCAGAGTTTTTGCATCACCTTTTCTGCATCCGGTCCCTGTACAGCCAGTTGTCCTATATCATCGCTTATGTTCTTGATGTCAACATCAAACTTCTTATTCTCCATGATCCAGGCATAATCCTTGTCCGTATTGGACGCATTCACGACCAACAGGATCCGGTCGTTTAGATTATACACGAGTAGATCATCGACGATGCCGGCATCTTTGTACAGCATAGTCGAGTACTGTACTTGATCAGGTTCGAGTTTCGTCGCATCATTCGTCGTGATATGATTAACGAACGCGAACCGGTCTTTGCCACGGACTTCGACCTCACCCATGTGCGATACGTCAAAAACACCCACGGATGTCCGAACTGCAGTGTGTTCAGGTATGATCCCTTCGAACTGGATGGGCATAAGAAAACCGGCAAAGTCAACGATCCTCCCCCGATATATAACGTGCTTGTCGTAAAACGGTGTCTTTTTTGCCATGCTCAAGTATATACAATAAGGCACAAGAGTCAATATAGGACGGCACCTGCTTATCGTGCCAGTACCGACTGTTTTTTGGCTTTTGTCGTCGTGCTTTGATAGTGATACTCCAGGTATACGATGTACATACCGGTTGGTGCTTTGCCTGCATCAGAAACCCCGTTCCAATACATCGTTCCGCGGTCCTCGCTGCAATACTCACGTCGGCACATGCTGTGCACACAGACACCGCGCGCATTGAAAACAAGGAGGGTAAGCAATCCTCCAGCAGCAGGCAGGCGATAATCGATTTGCAGCCGGTCATTGATCCCGTCGTGATCAGGGGTGAATACGCACGGTGATACGGCGAGTTCCCCAACCTCGCCGAAAACCGCTAATTCCCTGAATGCAAGGTTGTTCTCAGGATGCCGATCATAGGGAAAATCGACCTCAAATCCCAGGGGGTGGGTTCCCTGCGACGGGTGGGCATAGGTGATGAAAAGACTCACACTGTCAAATGCAGCGACCGGTTGGCCCGGCACATGATCGAGCAGCTCATCTGCATCCCGTAAGAGGTTCCCGTTGCGGTCCTCGAATATGAGCAATTCGTACTCATCCGTTGCGCGCAAACCATTGTTCATTATCACGACCTCGATGGTCACGTCATCCCCGAATTGGACATGAGCGGGAATAAAGGCTATCAACTGCGCTTCAAGCGCCAGGTCAAAGGCGTTGGTCGTGCTGTTCTCCTGGCCTGGACTGCACCCCGCGGTATCGACGGACGGATGCCAGTTGATCGGTTGATCCGGCATCGCGATATCAATTCGTTCCCATGATATGCCGTCACCAGGATCAAAGGGGAAATTGTCCAGGGAGTCATGCGGCGTGCCGAATGAAGACGTGCATGCTTCGGCAATAGAATATACGATCAAAGGATCATTGTTCTGAATTCCGTTCGATCCGATCGAGGTATCATCCGTGGTCAGGATCAACGTCGAATCTGGGAAGAAGTATGGCTGCACATATCCACCGCTGGTGTTCGTACTTGTATACTCCCGGTCGAGGATCAACGCATAGCTATGGGGACTGAGACGCGTATCATGGATCCGCACCCCAGGATACTTGATAAGGATCGAGTCGTCCTCCCACGCGCACACAGAATCTGGATTGCTTCCGTCAAAATCATCGATAAAAAACGTGGCGAGATCGATCGTGTCACTGCTCACGTTATACAATTCAACATATTCATTGCGATCGCCCGGGCTCCCGGTACCGGATTCAGAACCACGCACATTGGACATCACTTCGGTAATGACGATCGGTGCATCCACGAGCAAAAAAAGCAATACATACATATCACCCCCGCGAGGAGTATACCGATTTTACCAGTGGTGTCAATGGTACCGGGACACATAAAAATGCATAAACAAAGGTTTTCTCCCTCGATCTGAACAATAGATGTACTTGACATATTTGGGGACATGTTTATACTGTTATGAGTAATAAAATCGGGGGCGATCGGTTTCGACGGGACGATTGACATGAATGAGGGCATACCGAGGGTTCTGGCCACCTCGTAAATCCGACCCGAACAAAAAACATCCTGAAACAGGATACGCTCTAGCTGCATAATAAATGCGGCTACGTCTGCCTGGGTGGCCAGCCCAGCCCGGGGTCAGGCGTCATATAGGGCTGAACCCCGCTGACTTCCGCCTTTGGGGTCTGCGGGTCATCAAAAAGGCTGTCTCTTGTAGACCTGTCTCCTGGTAACGCAAGAGGAGAAACAAAGGGAGACTAAGTATGTAGTCCTCTTCATTGAAACGTTGCGGACGCGGGTTCGATTCCCGCCGCCTCCACCAAATTTCCCCGAATCTTCGATTCGGCTGGAAATTTGAGTGTCTCGAGCCGTTGTTGCGAGAGACACCAATACATGGAATATGGTTTTAGGTTATTGAGGCTGGAAAACACCTTCATCCTACCCCTGTTTTGATCAGAAAGAGGAGATACTTTTCTTGCTTAGTACCTACTGTCTTCGGTTCGCAGTCTATTTTATTACCGCAGCGAAGCTGCCTCAACCGCTCGCGCAGCGAGACTTACCGACCGAAGGTCCAACACCGCGCTGCTGTTGTGCTATCCGTGCAGCCTCTAGCGCATAGCGATTTGAGTATTTTTCGCCTTACGCTCTACGCCTTACGCATTGCGCGATATCCCTCGGTTTACGGTTTCAAATGCTCGTACCCGGTTGGCGTAATCAATATTGTCCTGCCTTTTTGTGAGAGATACAAACCCCTCCCTTTCTCAACATGCCCGATCTTGAAGATCTTCAAACCCGGCTGGCGGGGCACGTTCCCCGCGGTAAAGAGCAGCTCGAAATCCTCACCTGATGCAAGGATGTGATCGAGCGCATCGATGTGGTGATTCGTGCAGAACTCACCGACTTCCGAGTGTATCGGGATATGCTCGGCATCGATGATAATGCGGACTTTACTTTCCTCGGCCAGATGCATTGCATCCGTGGAAAGTCCATCCGAAGTATCTATGCACGCTGACGCATATTTCTTGATCGAACGGGCCTCGTGAAACCGTGGTTCCGGAAATAGATGCTGCTTGATCGAATCGCGATACTCCTTATGAAGTAATTTGTCCCGCAGGACATGCCTGCCAACTTCGGCAAGCCCGAGGAAATTGGTCACGTACAAACCATCCCCCGGGCGCGCGCCGGACCGCTCCATCACGCTCCGCGCCTTCCCGATCACGGTGATCGAAAGACCGAATCCCGGACCCCTGACAACATCCCCGCCGGTAATATCAAAGCCGTACCTCTTAGACAAAACCTTGAATCCACTATAAAGCGCCTTGATATCCTCAAGACGCATGCCGGCGGCACAGCACAGTGATACAAGTGCGCACACGGGCCGCGCGCCCATTGCCGCCAGATCCGATAATGCGGCGGCCATAGTGTGATGGCCGATCGCCTCCATCGTATAATACGTCCGGTCAAAGTGCACGCCTTCATAAAAAGAATCAACCGATACGACATAGCCGTTGCGAAAGACCATCCCATCATCGCCGATCCCTTTCACGATCTCCTTGTTCCGGATCGGGAATTGCTTCCGTATATATTCTATGATCTCCAGCTCACTCATTTTACTGACTTCCTATAGAAAAATCTAAATTCGAAATAAATTCCAAATTCTAATGTTCCAATATACCAAATGTTGTAATTTTGGATTTGGGGTCTGGATCTTGATAGTGTCATATGTGGAACTCCAGCACATCCTCATCCGCGAGAATATGCTGTTTCTCGACGCGCTGACCACTGTATCCTTTGTCATTCCACAGACGTGCGAATTTCAGATTTTTCTTGAAATCCTTGTGGATGTGCTCAGCCGCATCAATGACCGTTGATCCACGCGGCAATACGACGGGTTCTTGTTTTTGTATGGATTGACCGATCTTTTTTGTGTATATCCGGATGATGTTCAATTCCTGGTATATCGTATCCCGGATCCTGGTGAGCGTACTATCCTGAACGATTGATACTTGCAAATACACGAATGTATCACCGTATACACTTTTCAGTTTCTGTATCGCGGTTTCGGTTTTGCCCTGATCGCATTTTGCTACGGCAATAATCGTTTTTTTCACATCACCATATTCATGTTTTTCGATATATATATTATGTTCACTTAAGGCCGTACGGATCATGTCGAATTGCTCGATGACGTCGTGCGTCCCATCGAGAACGAACAATAGAATATCGCCATTACGATACAAACCGAATAGCCATGGTGGAGCATCGGCGTGTAACGGCGGCGTATCTACGATCTGGATCTTGATGTTCTGATACTCCATCATGCCGACGCCGGGCAACTGGGTAGTGAAAGGGTAGTCGGCAACCTCGACGTTCGCATTGGTCATTACGGATACGAGTGCGGATTTACCGCTGTTCGGCAGGCCGACCAGAACTATTTGTCCAGCTCCCTGTTTCTCAACCTGGTACCACGTGCCCCCGGATCCTTTTGTTTTTTTCTGCTTGACAAGGGTTTCCTTGATCTTTTTCATCCGGGTCTTCAGATCAGCCTGGAGTTTCTCGGTTCCCTTGTGCTTGGGGATTATCGAAAGCAATTGCTGCAGATACACGAGCTTCTCCTCTGGATCCTTTGCTTCCCGGTATTGTTTTTCGACATCAAAATATTGAGGAGGAAGATTTGCAGGCATTTCTGCTTTACGAAAGACCGGTGATCATCCCGGTGTTGTCAATATCGATCCTTTCGGCATTTGGGATCCTTGACAAACCAGGCATGAGCATGACCTCGCCGGTCAGCGGAACAAGAAATCCTGCTCCCGACGATATCGCGATGCCGCGTATCGTGATTTTGAATTTTTCAGGACGCCCATAGAGTTCCGGATTGTCAGAAAGCGACATGTTGGTCTTAGCGATACACACTGGCAAGGCCTGCAAGCCGAGTTTGGTTATCCTTCTTATATCCTTCTCTGCTCTCGGGGTATAGACGACACGGTCCGCCCCATAGATCTTTGTCGCGACTTCATGGATCTTCTCTTCGATCGTCATATCCAGACCGTAGAGCGGCTTCATGCAACACCGGCCCTTTTCCACTTCCTGGCACACCATGTTGGCGAGTTCAACCGCGCCATCCGATCCCTGTTCATAAGCTCTTACCTCCGCGCACTCGGTATCATGCTCAGTGCAAAACTCCTTAACCGCATCAAGCTCTTCCCGTGTGTCGCCTGTAAAAACGTTAAGGGCAACGACCGGCGGAACGGCAAATGTGTTCATATTTTCAATGTGCTTGGCCAGATTTGCCAATCCCTTTTTCAGGTGCTCAATAGTTCCGGATTCAGGGGCTTTTCGGGGCGCTCCACCGTGCATTTTCAATGCGCGCACGGTTACGACGAGAACCGAGGCGTCGACATTCAGCTTGGCGGAACGGGCGACGATATCGATGAACTTTTCTGCGCCCAGGTCTGACCCGAATCCGGCCTCAACAACCGTGTAATCGCACATCCGCTGAGCCATGGTGATCGCTATGATACTGCAGGTCCCGTGGGCGATATTCGCGAACGGACCGCAGTGTATCAACGCAGGCGTACGATCGAGCGTCTGTACCAGGTTTGGTCTTAGAGCATCCTT
>JAFGPO010000118.1 GCA_016936155.1 Caldifarciminota bacterium | reverse complement strand
AAGATCGCATCCGTATGCTTCGTTTTGATATTACAGTACAATCCCTTACCGTCGCGGGATATCGAAATCGTGGGTTTGAACCCGCAGTTAGTAAGGATGAAGTTCGTCAATTCTTGAAGATGCTTGCGCGGTTCCTTTATCGTCACTCTGACCATTGTCTGTTCTTCGGTCTCTGACAGCACTTCATAGTCAACTTCTTCTTTACGTACTTTGAGCGTGTTCAGTCCGATTTCGAGGGCTTCGTTGAGATCTTTCCCCGATGTTTCCACAACCTTCATTTCATGCCTCCTCTTTTTATCATGATATGCTCGGCCAACGTAAGTATATTATAGGAAAACCAGTACAGCTGGAGGCCAGAAGGAAAGTTCAAGAAAATGAAAACCATGAACAGGGGCATGATGATCGTCATGTACCGCTGCCTCGGGTCAACCGTGGTCAGAAACGACTGCACCAGCATCATCACCCCCATTGCGATCGGGAGGATATAGTATGGATCCTTAAAGGAAAGATCCGTAATCCACAGCATGAATGGAGCGTGCCGAAACTCGATCGAGCTGATGAGTGTCTGGTAGAGAGCGAAGAAGATGGGCATCTGTACCACAAGGGGTAAACATCCAGTGAATGGATTCACCTTGTATGTTTTGTACAGGTGCATCATTTCCTGGTTCAATCGTTGCGGGTCGTCCTTGTGTTTCTGCTGAAGTTTCTTCAATTCCGGTTGGATCATCTGCATGCGATGCTGTGATTTGATCATCTGCCGCGAAAGCGGGAAGAATACCAGTTTGATGCAGATCGCAAAAACAATTATTGCAAGACCATAGTTTTTGAAGAGCGCATAGAGTAGATTGAAGATCGCAAGGAACAAACGTGAGATCGGGCCCAGAATACCGCCTGATGTGACCTGTTCATACCCTTCTTTGTACTGTGCCAAAAACCCATATTGCACGGGCAACAATTTCACATCAAACTGAATGTCGTCCTGTATATGCACTTCGGCACCGTATCGATTTCCCCCGCCACGCCAGTAGTAACAGCCGAAAAGCGCTCGATTGATCTCGATGTCAGTAACTTGAGCCGTTTCGTTTTTATCGAGTTTATAGAATGTTATCCGGTCAAGTACTCCAGTCGTGTTCGTTGCGAGCAAGAAATACTTCGTACGCAGTCCGAACCATACGATATTCCCACGCACCTCGTAGGTGTCTTTGACTTTTCCTTTGATCGATGTGACATTATCCTGCTTAACATACACATTGAAGTGCCGCAGATCTTCGCCGCTGTTCTTCTCTTCGGTGACGCGCAATCCTGATTTCAGACTGAGAAGGTGGCGGTATCCGGCGGGGACATCAACAAGCAGTCTGAACCCATATGCATCATCGAATATGTATGTTTTGGTGATAACAAGGGATTCATTCCGGTAAAGGAGACGAACCGTATCACCCTCGATCGTAGGCTCGAACGGGAGTAATGTTCCTTCACTCGACAGGGAGCTGAATAAGGATTTCTGTGACGGCACGATATCGATATCGTAATCCTTGAGCACAAAGCTCTTCACCGCGCCACCCCGGTTGCTGAGCACGACCATGATATGTTCCTGATCGATGACGACTGAATCGTCATCAAGCGTCTCTTCAGGCAGCGCGTGGACCGTGCTATCGGTCAATGCATGCTCCACCGTATCACGTGCGATCGGTTCCACCGGTTCAGCAGGTTGTGTGTTTTTCCGGCCCAGGAACATCCAGAGCAGAAGTATGCAGACGATGAGAAAAAACGCGAGTGCAGTCCGTAACCGGTCACTCATAATGTTCACCTTTCCGCACGCTGAATACATCAATCATGTGGTGTTTTGGCGGTACTGGATCATACCCTCCTGGCAGGAATGGATTACACCGTACGATACGCCATGCGCTTAATACACACCCCCGTACCACGCCGTGTGTCTTGATAGCATCGATCGCATAGTGGGAACATGAAGGAGTATAGCGGCAGCATCTGGGAAATAGAGGACTGATAACGTACTGATATATACGTATCATCGTTGTCATGATCCGCGTCACCGTGTCCTCCGGAATGCTGCGATAGCGTGGTTGATATCCTCTCTACGCATTGGTCCTTGCGCGTAGAAAATGGTCTTCACCCCTGCAAAAAGGTCTTTGTTCATGCGATATGCCTCCCTAAGCAATCTCTTGATTCTGTTCCGCTGTACTGCGCCACCAACTCTCTTGGAGGCTACGAAACCCACCGCTGGCTCTTCTGAGAGCAAGAACACAAATACGAGATCACCGCACTGAAAACGGTTACCCTTTTTAAACAGCTTTGTGATAACCTGCTTTCCCTTTAGCCTGATACCCCTCGGTAGGTCGTAATGTTTGCCTGCTGGACAGGCATTATGAAATGAACATATCGGAACAACCACACATATACCAGGTCACACGGTTAAGCGTTTTCGCTTCTTGCGTCGCCTTCTTTTAAGAACATCCTGCCCGCATTTTGTTTTCATCCGTTTACGAAAACCGTGCTTCTTTTGTCGTCTTCTTTTGCTCGGTTGATACGTTCGTTTCATACCAGATAGTATACACAGAAACTATCGGATGTCAACAGAAAACATATAGGTTAATCATCACGCATGAAAAGGCTGGATATTGCGAAGATGTGGCGAAACACGGCATATAAGGCTTACGATGGTCGAACAGGTCGCGAAAACAATGGTTTGATACATCGGGAGTATGGATTTGAAATCTAATGAATGAAGTGTTGTGCGTTGAGCGTACGGCGTATGGGGTTTCTTTCTCCTTACACTCTTTAGTTATTGACTAACCAAAAAGATAACGTATACTCTTACCATGGCTGCCGGGATTATTACCGAGGTCAAAGATGTAGTTCTTTCACTCGCAAAGGCGATCAAAGCCATACATATGTATGGTCTTCACCATCCTTCGTCCAAAAACCTGTACGTACCTTTATACGAGAAAACCGTGAAACTTCTTAGAACGTTACCGGAGATCAATCTTCAGATCGAACAATTCTCGATTCTCTATCAGAGTGAAGTGCTGTATACAGAAAATGAAAAAGACCTGACAATCGCATTCAAATTATTCCGCGATGGTATCCGTTCGCTTAATATCACGGATGGTCTTACCCTCGACGAACTCGTCCTTTTCCTCGAGATCGTAAGCCGGACATCCCGCGAACACGATATTGCGCTCGATCTCTGGGAAAGTCATTTCAAGCACATTGATTTTTATATCGTTGAAGAAGAAGACGAAATGTTCAATTATTCTGTACCGGAACTGAAGGTTGACGCGGTCGATTATGATAAGAAGCTGGAGGAGATAATCAGCAGGGAAAAGCTCGACCTGAATGCCACGATCGCAATTCACCTCGATGAGCATGAACTAAAAACCCTGACCCACGAGATCCACGAAACCGCGCGGATGTCCTTTATCCCGGTGACAATAACTACGTTGCTCAATTTCCTCAAAACCGAGCGTTCACAGGAAGTCATTGACAGCCTCCTTGAATTGTTGGAACGGTGCATCGATAATCGGGACTTTACAAATGCACGGCGTATCGTCCACCGGCTTACTCAGGACACTGACACAGATCCACTTCTAAGGATCGCAAATGAAGCAACGATCGTGGGATTCAAGGATATCGTCAATACGGCCCACGATACTGTATACAATGAATTCATTGCGTTCGTGGGCATGTTCCCAAAAATTTCGATACCGCATTTCTTAAAATTGTTCACTGAAATAAAACGCAAGGAACGTCTCTCGCAATTGAGGACACGCCTCGTCTATATCATGCAGGATGATCCAGAACCTATCATTCCCTTTCTTGCAAGCACTAACGTCACAATATGCATCCATGCAATCGCTCTTCTGGGGAGTATGAATGTCAAGGACATCGTCAATTTACTCCAACCACTCATGCATCATCACGATCCCGGTGTTCGCACTGAGATCATCGGGGCTTTTCAGACCAACAAAATAGGCACTTCCGTAGCGAAATACCTGGACGATGAATCCATGGTCGTGCGCATCCGGGCGCTCCAGGCACTGGCCGCCATGAAGTACTTGCGGGCGTATGAAAACCTGCTCCACCGGATAAAAAGCAAATATTTTCGGAACCTTGAATTTACCGAACAAAAGGAATACTTCAATTGTCTTGCTGCCACGGGCGGACGCGACGTCGTGAAGCAACTGCGTAAAATGCTTTTCAAATGGCTTTTATTCGGTAACAAACGCTATGCAACGATGCGCAAACTTGCCGCGTACGGCCTTGCGACTATTAATGACGAAGAAGCCCGCGCGATCCTCCATGAAGGGATGAAAAGACGGAACAAAGATATTCGAACGGCGTGTGATATGGCGCTGAGGCAGGTATGAGTACGTACGATTCAGGCAAACTATTCATCAATCACCTCTATGCTCTGATCAAATCGATCCAGGTTTACGATGTTAACAATGATGTCGTCCAAACGAACGTCCAGCGCTTATTCAATCATATGCAGACAGTATTTACACTGTATGCCCGGCTTGAACTGGTCCGGTACAGGGATTATATTTTCTTTAACAAACAACGAATGCGGTTCGAAATCGAAGGGTATGCAAGCCTTCAATTCATTCACACGAAGTTAAAGACGTTCCAGATCAAAAGCATGACTTTTGTTCAAGGCATAACCAAACCTGAATTGGTATACTTCTGCCAACTTTTCAAAAAATTGCCGAACGAATTCGCAAAGGTACTGAATCAGAAAAATATGCCCAATGTTTTCATCGAGCTGTCGAGTGGAGACGAGGAGATCCCGGATTTTCTCAAGGACGATGCGCGGGTCAAGCGCTCATATTTTAAGGCGTTGAAAGTAACCAAAAATCTGATGCAGAATTTATGGGTCAATCGACCCGTGGATGTCCGTCAATCACGCAGGATCGTCTACAATCTCATCGATTCAATCTCGCGTGATGAATTCGGCATCCTCGCTCTCACCGCGATCAAAAACTTCGACGAATATACTTATAACCATTCGCTGAACGTCGGGATCCTTTCGCTTGCAGTCGGACAGCGCATCGGTTTGGATAAAAAAGATCTGGCTGATATCGGGACCGCTGGTTTGCTCCATGACATCGGCAAAGTGAGTATACCTAAGGAGCTGATATATAAACCGAGTAAACTGTCGGATAATGAATGGGAGATCCTGAAACTGCACTCGGACTATGGAGTAAAACAGATCTTACGGACACGCGGCCTCGACGATACAGGTCTTGTATCAATGACCGTCGCGTACCAACACCATTGGAATTTTGATGGATCCGGTTATCCAAAGCACGATGAACGGGATCGGCCGGTTTTATTCTCAAGGATCGTACGGATGTGCGATTCATATGATGCAATGACCACGCCGCGTGTCTATCAGCCCATTCCCTACCCGCCGTTTGTCGCGCTCCGCGTGCTCTGGAAATTACGCACAACCTGCTTTGATCCGCTTTTAACAAAAGTATTCATGCAATTACTCGGATTATACCCGGTCGGCACTTGCATGATCCTTCAGAACGACACGGTCGCACTTGTCATTCGTCAGAACGAAGGGCAACCGGAAAAACCGGTTATCAAAATCGTTCGGGATACAAAGGGAGGGACAATCGACGGTGAAATCATCGATCTTTCGGCAAATGGCAAGGCGTCAATAAAACAATTGGTTTTTGCGCAAAAATACGGAATAAATCCCGCATCGTACTTTGTATAACCCATAAGCAACACCGGGCATTTCATGACAGGACAAAGCATCCCGGGATATTAGACGATCAGCGGGCGGCAATCCAGACCATCAGCCCGCGTAGCGGGAAGCAGCGTCTCGCGAGGTGGCGCTTGGCGTCTGTTGTTAAAATGAGGTTGACTTTTAAGCTTCCCGCAGGTATAATGCGTTCGTGAGAGCCTTACATCTACCAAACGATGCACACATTATCAAGGAACTTCAGACGATCGGTGTTGACCCGAATGCTCATGACATTTTTATTAAAAAAGCCCGGTGTTCCATTTTGAAGATCAATGCGCTGTCCTGTGCACAAGCCAATGTTTTGAAGCAAACCGCCCTGGTGTGCGGTGCGGACGCGGCGATCCCCAAAACCGCATATTTCGGGGGGAAAAAAAGAAAGGTAGCGGTCCTCCTGTTCGCGAATCAACGCGAACTTATGAAAATACGCGACCGGCTTATTGAACAGGACTGGCTCTCCCCTCTTGCGGATGAGATCGATATGCATTTACATCAAACAGGTGCTTTGTTCGTACGCGCGCGCCGTCGTCGCATCATATTGAACCGTACATACATCATGGGAATCGTCAACGCAACGCCGGATTCTTTCTACAATGGAAGCCGTTACTGTGACGAAGGAACTGTGTGTCGCGTGGTCGAATTAATGGAAAAAGCAGGCGTTGATATCATCGATGTCGGGGCGGAATCATCACGCCCTGGAGCTGCACCGATTTCTGCGAGGGTTGAGATAAAAAGACTAAAAAATATTCTACCGGTTATCCGCCGGAATACCGGAATACTCCTGTCCGTCGATACTCATAAAGCAGAGGTTGCCGCTTATGCGATCGACAACGGGGCGTCATTCATCAACGATATTTCAGCTCTGCGTTTTGATCCGAAGATGGCCTCGTTGATCGCCCGGAGCAAAGTCGGGGTTGTCCTCATGCACATGAAGGGAACGCCACGGACCATGCAGCGCAATCCCCATTACAAGGACTGTATGGGCGAAATCCACGATTTTTTCAAAGAACGTATCGCTTTTGCACGGGAAAATGGCATCGATCCCGGGCAGATCATGATCGATCCAGGATTGGGATTCGGGAAACGCCTTACTGATAATTATGAAATTATCAATCGCTTATCAGAATTAAAGGCGCATAACCGGCCAATCTGTGTTGGACACTCCCGCAAGTCTTTTATCGGTTACCCGGAAAAACTGCCTCCGGATGAATGCCTGGAAGGCACGATCGGTACCCAGGCGCTGCTCATTAGCAACGGCGCGAACATTCTGCGCGTCCATGATGTAGGCGAGGCGAAAAAAGTCGCCGTGCTTATCGATACGATATTGTTATGAAATTATTCGGTTTCTTGCCCTTGCGCGCCATCGATATCCTCGACATCATTGTCGTTGCTATCCTTCTCTATGAATTCTTCAAATTCGTGAAAGGGACCAAAGCGACACCCATCCTTGTCGGACTATGCATGTTCTTTCTCATTTCCTTTGTTGCACGATGGCTTGACCTCAAAGCGCTCTCATGGATCATGCGTTCGATCCTTGCCGTCTGGGTGGTTGCATTCGTCATCGTATTCCAGCCAGAGATCAGGAATGCTCTTGCCCGTATCGGACGACAGCGTCCATTCCGTTTTTTTCTCCGGGTCGAAGAAAGTCCGGTCATCGACGAGATCATCGATGCGGTCAGAAAGATGTCAGAAGAAAAAACCGGTGCGCTTATTCTTTTGCCGAAAAGCATCGGTTTAAAGGACATCATCGATACCGGTATACGCATCAATGCGGTGGTCGATTCCTCCTTGTTGCGTACGATCTTTTTCCCCGACACTCCCTTGCACGACGGTGCGGTCGTGATAAAGGGTGATACGGTCGTAGCAGCAGGCTGTGTCCTGCCGCTCAGCGAGAATCCGAGTCTGAGCGGACGGTATGGTCTACGGCACCGTGCCGCGCTCGGGATTGCAGAGCAAAGCGATGCCGTCTGCATCGTGATATCAGAAGAGACCGGAACTATATCCCTCGCCTATAAAAGCAAACTCGTCACAAGAGTTGATGTCAATATTCTTAAACGATCGCTGGAAACGATCCTCAAAGAGTGATCAAATGTAAAGATTCGTGATTGTGGGAATAATGGAGTAAACATGAAAAAGATCCATATTATTATCGTCTGTGTAGTAGGCGGAGCGATCATCCTCGGATTGCTCATTGGATTTGCCGTGAAAGCGATGAAACAGAGCGGCATGTACGGCGGCCAGGTCGGCGTGATCGAGATCTATAACGTGATTACCACGTCCAAATTCGTCGTTGAGAACATCAAAACATTCAGCGGAGATCCCTCAATCAAAGCGATCCTTGTCCGTGTAGACTCACCTGGCGGTGGAGTTGCCGCATCGCAAGAGATTTATGAAGAGTTGAGAAGGGCAAAAGAAACCAAGAAGGTCGTAGTTTCAATGGGGGCAGTCGCTGCATCCGGCGGCTACTATGTTGCCCTCCCGGCGGACGTGATCGTGGCGAATCCCGGAACCATTACCGGTTCGATCGGCGTGATTATGGAATTTCCTGTATTCGAGCGTCTCCTTGAAAAAATAGGGATCGAATTCGAGGTTGTGAAATCACGGGATCACAAGGATATTGGATCCCCTTTTCGCAGATTGGACAATGAAGAACGCGCTCTGCTCAAGAACGTTATCATGGATGTCTATGATCAGTTTGTTACCGCAACTGTCGATGCACGCGGTCTTCCACGGGACAGTGTTCTCAAATATGCGGACGGACGTATTATCACGGGACGACAGGCATTCGAACTTGGCTTTATTGACACGCTTGGAACGTTCTCCGATGCGGTAGATATTACGGGCGATCTTGTTGGTATCGAAGATCCCTATCTCGTCTATCCTCCCCGCCGTCTGAGTATTATCGATTACTTCACCGAGCCCGTAGAAAAACTGTTCACGCCGACAATACAATTTTTATGGCGGTAAACGGATTACACGATCAATGAACCTCCGCTCTTTATTTATCACCGGCGCATGCATGGTATGGTGTTGTGTAAGTTGCAAAAAAAACATCGATCCGAAGTTTATCGAATATTTAAAAGCCGAACAGGGGCTGCGCGCCCGCCTGGCCAACTCTTCCGTACTTGATGATAGCCTTGTATCTCTTGAGGAACGGTTCGGTATAAATCGTGAAGCCGAATTAGAATTTCTAAAAAACAATCCTGAACAGTGGGTAGTAGTGCTCAAAGCCCTGCGCAACGAAAAATGATCGTTGACCCTGGCGCGGCTCATATTTTTGTATCTCCGTGGCAACCATAATCCATTCCAACCACCGTGAGCATTAAACAAAAACATTTCGGCGTCGTGGAAGGCTTCTATCGCCGCCCTTACTCCTGGGAACAGCGTTACGATTGTATACGGTTTCTTTCGGATATTGGATGTAATACATATGTATACGGACCTAAAGCGGATCCTTATCACCGAAAACAATGGCACCTGCCTTATCCCCGCGAGTCCATGAAATCGTTCAAACATGCGGTTACCCTGAGCAGAAATAAAGGAATACGGTTTAATTATGCCTTATCCCCCATGGCGCACACCGACAGCACGGCGATCATCAAGAAGGTGCGCTCCATGCTCGATGCCGGCATCGAGCACTTCAGTTTGTTCTTTGACGATATCAAAGTCAGCCAGGACCGAATGACCGCTCTAGCGCAGGCTTTGACTGCAAACGATCTCTGGGTGTTCTTAAAAAAGAGCATTACCCACCCCACGCTGTTCTTCTGTCCCACCCAGTACCGCGGGTTCAGGAATTCCGAGTATTTAAGGACGATCGCAAAGACCCTTGATCCCCGCATCGAGATGTTCTGGACCGGCAAATTCGTGGTTTCCCCGTGGATTACGGAACGCCAGATCGACCGCATCACCGCGCTCTACCACAAACCGCCGTTGATATGGGATAACCTGTTTGCCAACGATTATATACCAAATGTAGTACACTCATTTGCCTACCGCTGCCGGGCAAAGGCAGTTGTTCATCAAACCCACGGCGTATTGATCAATCCCATGAACCAGTATCTCCGTTCCAAGCCGTTGATCCATACCGCGGCACAGTTCTTTCGCGATCCGGAACGCTACGTGCCGCGCACGGCATGGCGAAAGGCCAGGCAGACACTAAGTGCTGCTGGATAGCGAAGCAACGTCGCGGTTAAGGACTTTCAGCCGGTATAGGCTCTTCGAGCGGTAGAGGCCGCTGCGCCGCGGTAATGAACACATACTGTACAGGCTTAACGCTACTTTCCTCTGCGGGAAAATCCAAACAAATACATACGTAATTGGATAACTGGGTAATTACGTAATTAAAAGACATTCGTTATTACGTTATTGCGTTCTTGCCACCTCTGCTCCTCGGCACCTCAACTCCTCTGCATAAATCAATCCCGCCTCCACACCCAAACCCATTTTTCAATCTTTATTGCCTTCTATTCCTTCTCAAGTCTTCTTACCGTCATTGACGGGATGGCCTTTAAATACCCTATTCAGTTTATTGCTTTTTTTCTCTCAATATGTATAATCGCGTAAGGAGGTACTATGACGATACTGCTTGTCGCTTTACTATCTGTTCATCCGTTCTATGATGGGAATTTCAGTTCGCTTGCATTCCGAACAACGAGCATTTTTTCTAATCCAGCCGGGTTAGGACTACAGCCCGGTTCCGAAGTGATGTTTCACTACGATTATCATGCCGACCAACCGGATATTATCCGCCCGGGCATCGTCTTCAAGTATTTCGGGTTTGGCTGGGAGCGTGTCGATACCGTCAATTATTATGAAGCAGGTGTCGGATACAAAATGCCCGGTGTCTTTTCACTCGGTTATGCGTATCAGTTCGGTGACTCTGCACACCACAAGGCCGGGTTCGTATCCCATCCGACCCAGCAGCTCAGTCTTGGATATTACACGACAATTGGCGAGGTATTCCATATGTTCGGGGGCATCAGCATACGTCCGTATAAAGAGTATATAACCCTGAGTTGCGACATAGAGTACGAAGGCATTGACAGTATCCTGGACTACCACTACGGCGGATACATACAACCCATTGACGGCATAAAGGCGCATTTCTTTACGAACAAGGATTTTCACTGGAAAACCGGTTTAGAGATCTCCCTGGGTCAGCTGAAGGTCGGCGGGACGTATTCCCACGAAGATGAACGTATCAGCGGCGGTATCATCATCTCTGCCAGTCCGTATAAGACCTTTCTGCCGGACAAAAAAAAAGCCCTTATATTGAACCTTGACCATGCGTATCCTGAGATCGACCAGAAGACCTTTCTTGGAATACCGATAAAAACAGTACCCGGATTCACCAAGCTCATGGGCGACCTGCATTCGTTGCTCACACAGGAACGGATCGAGGTCGTTTTGGTGCGGATCGGGGATCTTTCCCTGGGTCAAGCTCAGATCGAAGAACTCCGTGCAATTCTCGAGCGCCTGCACGAACGCGGCAAGCGCATTGTTTTCTATGCTGATTTCTACAATGACCTCCTGGTCTACGATCTCGCATGCGCCGGTGATGAGATCGTCCTGTCGCCGCTCGGCAGTGTAAATATACCGGGTCTTGCCATGAGAAAATTCTATCTTGCCGGAACGCTTGAAAAACTCGGCATCGAGACTGAAATCGCCAGTGTCGGGGAATACAAATCCGCGACTGAGATGTTGACCCGCACTGACATGTCGGAGGCGGACCGGGAACAACTCGACGCGCTCCTCGACGACATGTACTACCCGCTCATTGAACATATCGCACGCGCCCGGGGGAAAACCAGGAGTGAAGTCGAACTGCTCATTGACTCCATTGGTTTCTTCAACAGCGATGATGCGCGTGCTCACGGTCTTATTGACACGGTGCTGTATGATCTTGATGTCAGCGAGTATGTCGAAGCGAACTACGGTGTTACAAGAACAGTGTATCTTAAAGAAATAGCGGACAGGAGACCGGTCGGAGAACCATGGAATGACAACCGCCCCAGGATCGCACTGGTGCTCGCGGAAGGTACGATCGTTTCGGGAAAAGGTACTCCAGACCTGTTCAATTCGCACGGTATCGGCAGCGCCACGTATGTGCCGATATTCGAAGCGATCAAGAACGACCGCAGTATTCGTGCGGTGGTATTCCGCATCAATTCGGGCGGCGGGGACGGTTTTGCATCCGAGAAAATCGCGACTGCGGTGGCGCGGTGTGCAGAAGAAAAACCGGTTATCGTTTCAATGGGCGACATGGCGGGTTCTGGTGGATACTATATTGCCTGTCTGGCGGACCGGATATTTGCGGATCACCGCACGATCACGGGATCGATCGGCGTCTTCAGCCTGCACATCATGACCCGCGGTCTGTATGAGAAGCTTGGCATCACGTGGGACGTTGCAAAACGCGGAGAACACAGCGATATGTACTGGGGTCTGCGCCGTTTCTCGGATGCCGAGTACGAAAAGGAATTGAAGGAAAGCGAGTGGTGGTACGATAAATTCACGTCACGCGTTGCCCAGGGTCGAACTCTATCGCAAGAGCGAGTGGATTCTCTCGGTCAAGGCCGGATCTATTCAGGTGATCGCGCCCTGAGCATCGATCTCATCGATGAAGTCGGTGGATTCCTCGATGCCCTTGAAGCCGCAAAAGAGCATGCACACATTGACGGTGATGTGGATATCGTGGTCTATCCGTCCAGATCAGGTTTTTCCCTGTTCAATGACAATACCCAGCAGAGCAGATTCCTGTATCTGATGCCGTCGATAGAACTGAAGTAACGTAGGTCATTCCACCACGACGATCTTAACGCACGCGGTGTTCTCCACATTTGTTTTCATAAAATACACGCCCGGCGCGATCGTGAGGGTTGCGGATTTGTCGTGTGCGGTCTGCACGGTCCGGCCGCACGCATCATATACGGTCACTGGGTAGAAGTT
>JAFGPO010000117.1 GCA_016936155.1 Caldifarciminota bacterium | reverse complement strand
TCATAAGACAGACCGCCATGTACACGTAAAATATGATCATGATGATAAAGTAGACGAGCGATACTGCCGCTGCTGTTCCGGGATCCATTTGCTGGTAACCTTCCATGTATTTCACCCCCTTTCACACGTATTTTTTCGATTATGTCATGTATGATAAGACCTATAAATAACTAGCGAATTATAGACACAATTGTGCTCTTGTCAAGACCTTTTATGGCAAAATCCCTTTCTATTTCAATGTTTTCAGCGTATATGCAATGGTCAGGAAAAAGTAATGGTTTGTGCCGGTCACAGCACCATCCGTACCATAGCTTGTCTCGAACACGTACTGGGGGCTCAGGGACAGCGACCTGGCGACGGTGATCGCAAGCCCAGCATACACCCGGTTCATGCGGAATCCCTTTTCCCAGAATCCAAGGGCATGTGGAACCGCCTCTTTGTCCTCGATGATCCCGAAGAACGGCTCCTCGCCAATGACCAACCCTATCCCCTTACGCATTGGCACATCGAACCGGACGAGCTGGCGCAGCACGAGCCCATACCCGCACTTATCCGCATCATCGTCATATACGCTCGCGTACACGGTATTATGGAAGATCGTACGGCTCGTTATAATCACGGGATCGAAGCGATAGGATACGGTCGGTAGCAATTCGATATTATGTGAATAATAGTAATCCTCAGTCCCGGATACAGGAAATCCCATGTAATAATACCAGAGAGGCAGCTTGAACGCAATATTACGGATATTAAAGGTGTAGACCGGCCCGGTCAGCAATTCATAGAAGTACACACTCTTTGCATCATTCCCGTTATCATCACGCGCGAATTCATACCGGATGCCCGGCATTATGGTATACGCCCAATGAGAATGCACGACCGTTGTGAGATTCCCGTACGTCCAGAACCGTCCAGTCACCGGCGCTTGGGCGAACAAATTGCTTACAATTGCCAATAACAACAGTAATAATAATTTGTTTCGCATTATCTCCTCCAATTGAATCCATTTAGATCTATCGGCACATGACAAGCTGCGTGATTATGGACCTTCGGTCGGTATAGAACTTTTTAAATCATCCAGTTGTCGGGTCTTGGAGAATATGATCCCGGCTATGATACACTCCTTTATTTCCTGTATGATAAAAAAATGTAAGGCGGCAGCCGGATTTGCACCGGCGAATAGCGGTTTTGCAGACCGCCGCCTTGCTACTTGGCTATGCCGCCGGAAAAGATGGATGCTGGATACGATGTTCTGGATTCTCGTCAACGGCAAAAACGGAACTATCTGGACTCGTATCTAGCATCTAGTATCTAACATCCAGCATCCGCCTTCAAGCGGGAGACGAGATTTGAACTCGCGACCCTCACCTTGGCAAGGTGACGCTCTACCACTGAGCTACTCCCGCGATAGGTGTATATTATATACTGACCCGCAAAAATGTCAACACTATATAAAACATCAGAGGGCTATTACAGGGCTGGAGAAAGCTTAAGAACGCATAAATGTAAAGAGGCATAAGAGGGAAATATTGAACCTGGGAGGGCGAAGAAAAAACTGAACCTTTGCCGCAGCGAAGCTGCCACAACCGCTCGCGCAGCGAGCCTCTACCGACCGAAGGTCCTCTACCGCTGCAAGGCAGCCATATATTACGCTCGTGGATGGTGTTCCCGGTACACCTGCTTCAGGTATTCACGTTCCACGTGCGTGTATATCTGGGTGGTAACGATATCCGCATGCCCGAGCAATTCCTGAACAACACGCAGATCCGCGCCTGCTTCGAGCAAGTGGGTGGCGAAACTGTGACGGAACATATGGGGAGTGACCCGCTTGGAAATACCTGCCTTGATCCGGTATTTTCTGAGGATCTTGAAAAACCCCATGCGACTCAAAGGCTGGCCGCGTCGGTTAAGAATAAAGGTGCGGATCGATCGTTTTTTCACGAGTACCGGGCGCCCGGTCGCAAAATATGTGCGTATCGAGTTGATCGCCTTGTTCCCGATAGGCAGGATCCTCTGTTTATTGCCTTTCCCTATCACCGTAATCAACCCATGCTCACAATCGAGATCCGTCGTTTCCAATCCCAGCAGTTCCGAGATCCGCAATCCTGCCCCATAGAGCAATTCCAGACATACGCGGTCACGCAGACCAAGCGCCGACGCTTCATCAGCGGATTCAATGATCCTTGTCACCTCTTCAATGGAAAGGGTGATCGGCAGTTTTCTTCCAACTTTCAACAGGTCGATGTCGGCCGATGGATCCTTCTCTATCTGCCCGCTCACATTCATGTACCGGAAAAAGGTCTTCGCACTCGAAATTTTCCGGTTGATTGAAACCGGGCTCAATCCCGCATCAAACAGGGAATGAACGAACATGCGCAGGTCATTCGTTGCGCATTCGTGTATGTTCCTGCCAAGTGAACCGAGAAATGCGATGAGCTGCTTGAGGTCGTACTGGTACGCCTGTATCGTGCTCAGTTCATTACCTTCGGACAGCAAAAAGTGCTCAAAAGCCTGGAAAATCGATTCCTGGTCGCTCACATTCCTACGACGAGATTACGGGCGCATGTGGTGAGATTCTCTACTTTCCCCTGTCTGTTGATGCAGGCAACATCCTCCAGACGTATGCCAAATCCCTGGTCAGGATAGTATAAACCGGGTTCGATCGTGAACACCTGCCCGGGCGCGATCCGGTTCTTGTTTGTCTTGAAGAGGCCGAACGTCGGGCTCTCATGGACGTTCAAACCCAGTCCATGCCCGAGCGAATGGCAGTATCCGGTTTGAGTGCTGGGATCGCTCAAAAATGTCGTATGGCCATGTTTTTCAAAAAAACGGCACAGCGATTCCTCGATCCGCCTGTTCAATCGTCCTGCAGTGCATTGCTCAAATACAAGATCCTGCGCATCTTTCACGATCGCGTAGTATTCCTTGACCCGTTTCGGAGCGAATCCAAAGCACACGGTCCTTGTAAAATCAAAAAAGTAGCCTCCCCCGAGTTCCTGCGGGAAGATATCGAATACGATCGTCTGGCCGAGCTTCACCGTCTCCCGGTCATTACCGGCATTATGCGGTACTCCGGCATCCCTCCCCTGAGCAATGATCATGCCTTCAGAATTCACATATCCCCGCGTTAAAAGCTCAATGTTGAGCATCGATCTGATATCACCGAGCCGCAATGAGTGCTTGCGGTCCTTCATGACCACATGTTTCTTGACGCGCAATCCCCGTACATGGTTGATCACTGCGTTGAACGACTGCATCACTGCCCGGCCTGCTTTCTTTATGCGCTGCACCTCCTGGCAATCCTTTGTCTCGCGGGCCGCCATTACAATATCCTTGCCCTTTTCATAGTATATGTTGATCGAAGGACAGGTCTGCGCAAGACGCTTGCAGTTGTAGTATCCCACTCCCATATTCGGCATACTGTAGAAGGCAACGGTACCCGTGATGTGGCAGTGTTCGATGATCTTCCGCACGAACGCAGCATTCGTCTTGATCTTATCGTTGTAGCGCTCGGTAAGTTTCCTTATATCGAATGTATTCCAGTTGATCAGCCGGTATCCGGTTTTTTGAGCAACCTCGCGTTCGATCGTGGAATGAACCACGAACGGTCGCTTGCCGCGTTCTTTGACATAAATACCATGCATATTCGCACCGTTCAAAAGATAGTACATCATCGCGTTCTTGCTTGACTTCCCCTCGGCAAAGATCGCGTGAACGCGGTGCTCACGCATGATGCGATCAAGGTCTTTTTTCATGTGCTCCTTTTCCAGTTATCGTCACTTCTGATACCAGGCTGCTAATTCGAAAAAATTCTCGAGTATCGTCAAGCCAGCAGGATGCTTGTCATCGTACCGCTCGGGATGGAACTGAACACCGTATTTCGGGAGAACCATGTGCTTCATGACCTCGACCGGGCAACTCGGGGAATCAGCAAGTTTCACAAAATCATAGGGAAGACCCGTTATCCGTTCTTTGTGGGATTGCGTTACGAGGAACCGATCTCCTAATCCCTTGAATAACTCGTCCTCCTCGAGCTTACGCACCATGTAGTACCCCTTATATTCCTTATCCGCCATCTCCACCTGCTCGCCGAATGCCATTGCCATCAACTGATGCCCGAAACAAATGCCCAGGAGCGGCTTCTCGATCTCCTTGATCAATTCCACTTCGTTATAGAATTGATCCAGGATACCTGCTTCAGACAACATGAGCTGTGAGCCTGACAGTACGATCACGTCGTATAGTTTGAAATCTTGGCCCCGTCCGATCGATGAATAATCCTTTACTTCTACGGTGTGGACCGTGACGTCCTTGAGCATATCATAGAGCTCCTCAAGTTTTGATTCGCTCGAGAGGTAATTATCTATCAATAACGTTCTCATCAATGACCTCAAAGAGAGTCTCAACTAATTGAGACTCCTTAACGCACTTCACTTCCTTACCCTTCATGAATACGATTCCCCGCCCTTTGCCGCAGGCAATCCCGTAATCCGCATCCCGCGCTTCGCCGGGGCCGTTGACAACACACCCCATAACCGCGACTTTTATGGGAATAGTATACCCGGCAAGAAGCTGCTCGACCTTTCGGGCGATGCGTATGAGATCGACCTCGCAACGTCCGCAGGTCGGGCAACTAATGAGCACTGGTTTTTGAATACGCAGTTTCAGCGCGCCGAGAATCTCATACGCTGCGATCACTTCCAGGACCGGGTCCCCGGTAAGTGATACACGGATTGTATCCCCGATGCCCTGATCGAGCAATATTCCAAGTCCGACCGCGCTCTTGACCCCGCCGCGAAAAGGCAATCCCGCTTCAGTAATGCCGATATGAAGCGGATACGGAATGCGGCGGTGAAGCGCCCGGTAGACCGCAACCGTGTCCATGACATCCGCCCCTTTTGCCGAGACCACGACATCGTGAAAACCATGCTTATCGAAGATCGCGAGCGCGTCCTCAACGGTCTCGAGGATCGCCCGTGTTGACGGCCGCTTATAGCGAACGGTCTTTGTTTTGGGGAGTGATCCGGAATTAACCCCAACCCGGATCGCACACTTTTTCTCGCGCGCTTTTTTGATGATCTCACCCACTTTCCAGGCTTCCCCTATGTTTCCGGGATTGATCCGTATCTTATCAACACCATAATCGAGCACCTGCATTGCCAGCCGGTAATCGAAATGGATATCCGCGACCACCGGAATACGCGCCCTTTCTTTGATGTACGCCAGGGCCGCCGCATCACGGCGGTCGACTACCGCACACCGGACAATCTCGCACCCGCTACGCTCCAGGCGCCTGATCTGGCGCATCGTGCGCACGACGTCGCGCGTCCTGGTCTTAGTCATCGATTGAACAACGACCGGATTTTTCCCGCCGAGTTTAATATTCCCGATTCGAACGGTCCTTGTTCGATTTTTCATTCACTTTGTCTCTTGATGTGCGCTCCAAGACTGCGTAATTTTTGTTCGAACTGCTCATACCCTCGATCAAGGTGATAGATACGCCTGACCACAGTTCTCCCTTTTGCAACCAGTCCAGCAAGCACGAGGGCGGCGGATGCCCGCAGGTCAGACGCCATGAGAATCGCTCCAGAGAGACGCCGGACACCGTGTATGACCGCTGTATCACCTTCGATCGTGATCCGGGCACCCATACGCATGAGCTCAACCGCCTGCATGAAACGGTTTTCGAATATTGTTTCCTTGATCGTACTCGTCCCGGGTACGATCGAAAGAAAAGCCATGAACTGCGACTGCATATCTGTCGGGAATCCCGGATAGGGTGCGACAAAGATATTCACCGGCTTCATTGCCTTGGCTCCCTGTATCCTCAGCGTATCGTGTCCGATCGTGAATGTTGCGCCGGTTTCCTTGAGAACATCAAGAACGCTCTTGAGATGGTCTGGACGACAGTGCTCAAGGGTCACATCACCACGATTCATTGCTGCTGTAACCACGAATGTTCCGGCTTCGATACGATCCGGGATGATCCGGTACAACACCCCGGACATACTGGATCGTCCGTGAACAATGATCGTATGCGTTCCATGCCCGGCAACGGAACACCCCATCGCATTCAGAAAATTCGCTACGTCAACCACCTCGGGTTCACATGCTGCCGGCGCTATTTTCGTTACGCCGCGGGCGCGGGTGGCTGCGATCATCACATTGATCGTCGCCCCTACCGACGTCCCTTTTGGCCCCTGGATATTGACTTCCCGACCGCGTAGTGCGCGCGCACGCGCATTGATATAGCCATCCGCAATATCCACGGTCGTGCCGATCATTTCCAACCCTTTGATGTGAAGGTCGATCGGTCTGGGGCCGATTGCACACCCGCCCGGGAAACTGACATGGGCTTTCTTTTCCCTGGCAACCAGAGCGCCCAGTACATAGTAGGAAGCGCGCATACGCCGGACAATATCATATGGCGCATCGATACGTTTTATATGCGGAGCGTGTATAGTCAGTGTATTCTTTCTGAAGTCAACTTTCGCACCAAGATAGGAAATAAGCTCGATCATTGTACGGACATCAATAAGATCCGGTACATTCTCCAGAACAACTTTCTTATCCGTGAGTATCGAAGCGGCGATTATCGGGAGTGCTGAATTCTTCGCGCCTGAAATTCTAACGGTCCCAGCGAGTTTTTTTCCACCTTCGATTACAAAACGCTGCATTGCCATGAGGAATTATACTAGGAATTGAAAAATTGTCAATTGATAGAGCATACAGACGTTATGATCGTTGATTTCGTTACGTTCGTTAACTTTGTAATTGGGTAATTAAAAGACAGTCGTTATTACGTAATTGCCTAATTAGGTGATTCTTCGCCTTATTCCAATTTCGCTCGTATTTGTTTCGTAATACGATGCGAAAATGAGAATCCCGCACCTTGTTTATACGTTGGATTTCAAAATACGTATGCTATGTGTGGAGTACCCTGTAAAAGATGCAGGAAATATTCGACAGGATGCGATGAACAAGGTGCAGGGGTGCCTTACGCATTAGGTCGTTAGGTTCTTCCGAATTTTGCTGCCAGTTCATCCATGCTCATCCGGATCACTGCGGGTCGCCCGTGAGGACATGTATATGGATGCTCGCAGGCAAAGAGCCGGTCGATAAGGTTCTGCATCTCGATCTCGGACAAACGCTGCCCTGCCTTGATCGCGGTGTGACAGGCAACGACCTTGGCGATCTCCCCCTTTTCCTTGACGAGATTGCCCAGGCCATCGATATCACGGAAGAGACGCACAAGATCGTCCCGGTTTACCTGGGTATCAATCGGTACACTGTCTATCACCACGGTCCGGGATGAAAATTCTTTGAAATCGATCCCGAGATCGCGTAAAATGGCTTTTGTTTTGCGGTACGTATGGTATTCCTCGGGAGTAAGGTCGAGTGTTATGGGGAACAACAAACGCTGGGAACCGCACTTACCCTTCATAATCGATTCATAAATAATGCGTTCGTGGGCAGCGTGCTGGTCAAGAATGATCAAGCCGGATCTCGTCTGCGCGAATACGAACATATCGTGCGCCTGCCAGAATTCACGGACATCATGTTCTGCACGCTGCGCGGTATTCACTTTGGGAACTTCCATTATCGTATCCTGAACGAACTGCGGAGACTGCGATCCGGACCTTTGCTCGCTGGCATGGTAAGGACGATCGCTCCTGCGCTCCGCCAAGGCGAATGATCCGGAAAGCACATATTTTTTCAGACTCTGGGAAAGAAGATCCACAACATACTGCTCATCGCGCAGTTTCACCTCGTGTTTCGTAGGATGGATGTTCACGTCGACTTGTTCTGGCGGTACGTGTATGTGGAGTACGAAGGCAGGCGGACTCTTCGGATCATGGTATGCATGCATGATCATACGGTAGAAACGTGGATATTTCACCGGCCGGTCATTGACAGACAAAAACGTTATACGGTGGCGTTCCTGGAAATCAGGACGCGTAAACCATCCTACGATCTGGATACCGCCAATGTTGACCATAAGCGGCACGAGCATCTCATACAACGGACCGGGAGCGAGCAACCGCATCCGTTCAGCGAGATCGCGTGACGCGGGGATAGCAAGGACATCACGTCCATCAGAAGTGACCGTGAAATGCGTGTGCGTGCATATCGCAGCATACTCCCGTACAAGATCAATGATAAGTTGTTTCTCCCTTTGGGGTGATTTAAGAAATTTCGCCCGTACCGGAAGATTGTAAAAAAGATCCGTCACCGTAACCCGGGTGCCCTGTGAGCGGCATGAGGCAAGCGTTTCTTTGATAACACCCCCATGCACCGTGATACGGGATCCACTGCTTCCGTCTGAAGTTTCGATCTCCAGTCGAGAGACCTGGGCGATGCTTGCCAGCGCTTCTCCCCTGAAGCCGTACGTCGCGATGCGCTCGATATCATCAACCTCATGTATCTTGCTCGTACCGTATCGCTCGATTGCGCGGGTCAAGTCATCGGGTGCAATACCCGAGCCGTTATCATTGACCGAACACTTACGTTTGCCCCCTTCCTTGATGGAAATATCGATCCGCGTTGCACCTGCATCGAGCGCATTCTCAACGAGTTCCTTGATCACGGATACCGGCCGGGTGATCACTTCTCCAGCCGCGATCTTACCGCGGATATCAGGTGCAAGGATCTCAATTTTACCCATTATGATCCCTCGAGTAGAGTGCGAATCTTTGAAACATCATCGCGGATCGCAGTAGCAAGCGTTTTGTCATCCGGGAACCTCTCAATGCTCCGGATCCTTTTGACAAAACCTATCGTGATATCATGCTCGTAGAGCTTATCGCAGCAGTCGAGCATGTGAACTTCCACAAGATCATGGCGCAAAAAGAGCGCGCCGTTATATATCGTCCCGTTCACGACAACATGGGCAGCATAGATCCCATCCAGGGGGAGCAATTTATCGGGTTCAGCATAGACATTGACCGTCGGAAATCCCAATTCGCTCCCTCTCCCCTTTCCTCTGACAACGCGACCGGTCAACGAGTACTCCCGGCCGAGCAATTCATTAGCGACTGTTACGTTCCCCAGAAGAAGCAGTTCTCGTATCCTGGTACTGGATACAATACCATCGCGCTCGACCGGTGTAACGATATGCACGTGAAACGCGTTATGTGCGAGAGCCAACAATCCCTGTGCAGAACCACTTCGCTCCGTTCCGAAGTGAAAATTCGTCCCCACCACGACATGCGCCGGCACCAGTTGTTCGATCAGCCGTTTAACGAAGGCATTCGGCTGGAGCGCGGCGAATGACCGGTCGAACGAATAGTAGTGGATGAAATCCATGCCGAGCGAGGCGAACAACCGTTCTTTTTCCGATCGTATGGTGAGGTACATCGGCGGCATGTCTTTGAGCACGAAAAACGGGAGCGGAAGGAATGTGATGATCCCGGTCCGCATGTTCGATCCCGCGATCGAATGCAGGGTACGCACGATCGCCTGATGCCCAACGTGGACACCGTCGAAACTGCCGATCGCACACACAGATCCCCGCGTCAATGCATCTGGTGAATCGACAAATACCTTCATGATGTAGCATGACCTGTGCTGCAGAGCAATGTTCCAAAGGCACGAGCCTGGGCCACCGAATATTCGCCGATACGAAGACGCCGCAATGAGAGAAGCGTGGCGCCGGTCCCCAATCGCTGGCCAAGGTCGTGTGCAAGCGAACGGATGTATGCGCCCTTGCCGACCACTGTTGTGAAAGTAACGATCGGGTAATCATAGCCGTCAATGGAAAATGACTTTATATTCACGGTCCGCCTGGCCGGTGATACCGGTATGCCCTTTCTGCTCAGTTCATAGAGTCTTTGCCCACCGTGTTTAAGAGCCGAAAACCGCGGCGGGACCTGTTCGATCGCACCGATGAACCCACGGGCAGCACTCTCGATCATCGCACACGTGGGTTTCTTCCCGGTCCGCTCTTGCATCGCGATCGAACCGCTGATATCATACGTATCCGTGGAAACACCAATGAGTATTTCCCCACTGTATTCCTTTTCACAGATCTCAAAACTCTGGAAGCGCTTGGTGTCACGATCGGTCAATACGATGAGCAGCCCGCTCGCAAAAGGGTCGAGCGTTCCTGCATGCCCGATCTTCCGGTACTTCTTCTGTAGCATTCTCACAACCTGAAAAGAGCTGAATCCGACCGGTTTATCCACCAGTAGTACCAACGTATCAGGTTCGCTTTCTTATTTCCCGGAAGATCGCGCTGAGGATCGCATCCCGCGCTGATTCGATACCCTGCGGTAAACGAACCCCGGCGGCAAGACGATGACCACCACCGCCAAAGCGGGCGGCGAGTTTATCCACATCGACGATACCGTCGCTCCGCAAGCTCACCCGTATCCCATCCTTTTCTTCGCGTAAGAACACGGACACACGGACCGTATCGATCGCCTGGAGAAAGGACACGAAATGCTCACTATCATCCATACGCGCGCGGCTTTTTCTAAGCATGCGCCGGGTAAGCATCATAACACCGACCGAGCGGTGCACCTTGATCGTCTTTAGAACTTCGCTCAACAATAATGTGCCGGTAAACGTCTTCGCATTCAACTTCTTGGCTATCGGACCAGGCTGGACACCACAGGCAACCAATTCCGAGGCGATCGTTAATGATTCCTTCGTCGTATTCGGATATACGAACCCCCCGGTTTCGCTGTAAATACCGCAATAAAAGATATTGGCTAGTTGCTTGTTCATCGGCACGCTGAGTCTTTTGAAAATATTATAAATGATCTCACACGCGCTCGACACGCTCGCCTGAACGATCCTTACCTCGCCGAACGAAGTATTGCTCTTATGGTGGTCGATATTGATGATCGGTATCCCCTGCAACCGCTCGTCCGTGATATTCTGCGCTTCAGGAAAAATACGGGAAATACCTGCCGAATCCACCGCGATCATCAGATCGAACCCCGGTAGTACTTTTGTAAAACGATACTTGTTTAGTAAAAAGGTGTACTTGGAAGGAATGTTTGAATGACAAAAGAGAACTGGTGTACGTCGGGTATAATGGTGCACAAGGTATGCGCTGCTCAACGCTGCACATATACCGTCCGCATCTGGATCAAAATGAGTAGCGATGACCGTCTTTTTACTCTTCTTGATCGTGTTTATCAATTTGTTCAAATAGCGCATCGATGTGCCGCCCCTTTTCAAATGAATCATCTATCTTGAAACTGAGATCCGGGATCGCCTTCATGCGGACTCGGTGTGCCAAGTGCGTCCGGATATACCCCTTTGCGCCCTGCAATACTTTGAGCACTTCTTGACGATCCTCAAGGCTCGAAAAATACACGGTCGCGTTCTTGATATCAGGACTCACATCCACGTGCGTGATCGTGACCAGATGTAAGCGGGGATCGTTGATATCTTGTGCGATGATCATGGACAATTCACGAACAAGCACAGAAGCGACACGATCTTTTCTCATGATGTCAGAGTATCTCGATCGTATAGTTTAACAAAGATACTGCATGGATATGACCCAGGAAATCAATCGCCTGTTTTAACGTTGCATCCACGATCGATCGCTCATTCCCGCAGGAAACCAGACCAAGCTGTGACCGTTGCCACAAGGACATGCCGCCATATTCGCATACCGCAATATTGTACTGGTTCTTGAGTCTTTCTTTCAGGCTTTTGACGATCCGCCGTTTTTCTTTCAGGGAATGTGAATTATCGATATAGAGATCCAGCTCACATCGACCAACATAAAAAGTATTAGCCATTGCCTGCGCGTGTTTCTTCCAGTTTGTAGAACTGAAGCGTATCTCCTTCCTGGATATCGTCGACACTTTCGAGGCCAACACCGCACTCATATCCGGCGAGCACTTCTTTGACATCCTCTTTGAATCTCTTTAAAGATATTACTTTTGAAGCTGTAATCTCCTTCCCGTCCCGGAGCACCCGGGCGACCGCGTTCCGGATGATCTTTCCGTCCTTAAGGTAACACCCAGCGACCAATCCGGCTTTCGCCATCTTGAATACGGCACGCACTTCAGCTTCGCCAATGAGGATCTCCTGGATCGTCGGTTCAAGCATACCGAGCATTGCCGACCGCAGGTCATCGAGCGCTTCATAGATCAAACGGTAGGTCCGAATCTCAACACCCTCTCGCTCTGATGCTTCGAGCGCATTGGCGTCCGGACCAACATGGAATCCAACACAAATTGAACCAGTCACCTCAGCAAGCAAGATGTCAGAGACATTTATCTTTCCGACTCCTTTATGAACGACCCGTATGCTCACCTCATCCATGCTGAGCTCTGTCAGTTTCTCATCAAGAGCCTCGGCCGATCCGGCAGAATCCGCTTTTAAGAGGACCTTTAATTCCTTACTCTCGCCGGCTTTTATCTTCTCCTGAAGATCGAGAAGCGTCAGTTTCGATTTGGCCCGGAGCGTCCGGTCCCGATCCATGAGCTGACGCTGATAAGCGAGTTCTCGAGCACGGCGCTCCGTATCGACGGCGAGAAATGTCTCACCGGCCTGCGGAAGACCGCTGAACCCGAGTACGACCACCGGGATCGAAGGACCTGCTTCCTTGATCTTCTGCATGTTTTCATCAAGCAATTCACGCACGCGTCCATAGTGCGGACCGCATACGAATGGATCCGATTTTCGCAAAACACCCTCCTGCACCAGGATCGTCGAAATATTGCCTTTACCCCGATCCAACCGAGCTTCGATAACAACACCTTTAGCGGGTTTGTCAACGACTGCAGTCAAGGTCATCTCCTCGGCTTTCACGAGGATCGCATCGAGAAGATCCGTAATCCCGCTGCTCTTCAAGGCGGATGTTTCAACGCATATGACCTTACCACCGTATTCCTCAACAATGATATTTTCTTTGGTGAGTTGCGTCTTCACAAGATTGACATTCGCACCGGGCAGGTCAACTTTGTTGATACACGCAATGATCGGCACGTTGGCAGCCTTCGCATGGTCGATCGCTTCGACGGTCTGGGGCATAACGCCATCGTCAGCCGCAACAACTAGGATCACGATATCCGTGACCTGCGCTCCACGGGCGCGCATCGCGGTGAAGGCTTCATGACCGGGGGTATCAATAAAACTGATCCGCTTCCCATGATAGGTGATCTGGTAAGCGGCCATTCGCTGTGTGATCTTGCCGTATTCCTCTTCAGCAACCTTGAGCTTGGTGATCGCATCAAGAAGCGTTGTCTTGCCATGATCAACATGCCCCATCACCGTCACCACGGGTGGTCGTTCCTTTTTTTCGAAATCACCGCCTGGGGCGATCTGTTCGGCGACCGACATCACCTTGACTTGATATCCGAACTCGTCACATAGAAGGGTCATCGTGTCGATATCGAGCCGCTGGTTCAAACTCACCATCTGTCCGAGATCCATACACTTTTTTATCACTTCACCAGCCGGCTTCTTCAACGCCTGTGCGAGCTCTGCGATCGTCATGTAATCGACTACTTCAACAACATTCTCCAGAATCTGCGTTTCTACTTTTTGACTCGGTTCGCGCCGGTAGTGTTTCTTGGTCTCTTTTTTCTGCATTTTTGCAAGCGTCGACTTCACGGTCTTTTTGATCTCTTGCTTATCGATCTTCTTCTTTTTCTCTTTTGTTTTCGGTTTCGTATACCGGCGTGTGAATTCTTTCTTCACCCGTTTCTTTTCTTCGGAAATTTTCGCCTTGACCTTCTTGATCTCTTCCTCGGACAATGACGACATATGCCCCTTGGCATGAATCCCGATCTCGTCGAGGAGTTTAATCAGAGCAGCGCTTGATAACCCCATGATTTTGGCAACCTTATGGACTTTTTTTCTTGGCATATGCTATATCCTGCACGCTTTATGTGTCATCTTTTCTTTTATCCTCATCCTCGTCATCCTCTTCGTCATCTTCCTCGTCGTCTTCTTCGTCCTCATCCTCGTCATCCTCTTCGTCATCTTCCTCGTCGTCTTCTTCGTCCTCGTCCTCGTTATCCTCTTCGTCATCTTCCTCGTCGTCTTCTTCGTCCTCGTCCTCGTTATCCTCTTCGTCCTCTTCCTCGTCGTCTTCTTCGTTATGCTCTTCGTCCTCTTCGACTCCATCACTCTTTTCGTCTACATCGCCTTTTTGAGTGTCACTGACTTCATCATCAGTATCACTACCCGTTGCCTTATCCTCGTCATCAGCGGGTGATCTATCGCTTTCCTTGTCCGGCACTTCACGGCTCTTCTTACCCTTTTTCTTGCCTTTCTGCTCCGGAGTCTTCTCAGACTCTTCAGGAACCGTTTGCTCATCCTTTTCTTTATCCTCCTCGACTTCGGTTTTTTCCGCTGTTCCCGGTTCGATTTCATCTTCGATACCAAGCGTTTTTCTTAATTTTTGAACTCCTTCGTCATCAAGCTTAAGCAAGAATTTCAATTCCTCCACGGGCGCTCTCAAAACACTGAGAACGTTCGTATAGCCCTTGTCGATCATCATTTTTTTTAGCGTTTTTGCCAGCCCCTTAATCCCTTCAATACCGATATTCGCCAATTCCTGTTCGTGCAGATCCTTCGCGTACTCACTCTCCTTTTTGATCTCGATCTCGACTTCGCATAATTTGGATGCAAGATCGACATTGACGCCGTTCTTACCGATCGCCTTAGAATAATCATCGTCCGGGACGACCGCGAGAACGTGTGTATCGTCCAGTTGTACAACTTCTTTGATCCGCGCTGGCGATAGACTTCGAGATATATGCAGATTCGGTTCCTTACTCCATTGGATGACATCGATGCGCTCACCGGACAATTCTTTTACGATCGATTGAATACGACTGCCCCGGTACCCCACGCATGCGCCGATCGGATCGATCTTGAGATCGAGTGTCTGGACAGCAACTTTGGCGCGGACACCCGGCTCCCTTACGATCCGGACTACTTGAATAAGGCCATCCTTAATCTCCGGGATCTCGTAGAAGAGAAGCCGCTCGAGGAATTTCGAATCGGTCCGTGAAAGAACGATCCTCGGACCCCATTGCGCCCTATCGACACGCGCCACGACCGCGCGAATGGGTGAATCAAGGCGGTAGTGTTCAGTGCGCATCATGCCAAAACTGGGGATCGTTGCTTCCACCGGTCCCAGATCGACGAGTATCTCGTTGCGGCTCACCACTTTAACGATACCTTTCACGATCTCCCCGATCTTCTTCTCGTACTCGGTCATAATACGGTTACGCTCTGCCTCACTCACCCGCTGGGTCAGGGTTTGTTTAACCGACTCAATCGCGGTCCTGCCCAATTCCGAGATATCAATGGCTTGACGGTATTCATCGCTGATTTTTGCATCTGGATTCTTTTCATGCGCCTGTTCAAGGCTGATCTCTTTTTCCGGATTCTCGACGACCTCGACGATGATCTTTTTCAGGTAAATAATGATTTCACCGGTCGATTTATTGATAACGACTTCTGATTCTGCTTCCTTACCAAATTTTCGCTTCACCCCGTTTTTAATCGCTTCGGTCAGCGATTCAATGACATAGTCAAATTTGACGCCCCGCGCGCGCGCGATCGATTTAATATGTTCTATGATCAAACTACCTTCGTCTATCATACGCCAGGTCCTCCACAACGTTCGCCTTCACGATTGTATTGAATCGAATAAATTGTTCACCATCCTGCGTCGCAACAACGATGCCATCCGGATGGGTTTCCCGTAAATAACCTTTGATCTTATCCTTGCCAGCATCAACATAAATGGTCTTCCCCACTGCCCACGTGAAATGCTCGGGTCGCTTGAGCGGACGTCCAATACCCGGGGACGATACTTCAAGGGAATATGAAGCTCGTATTCCCTCAATCTGATCAAGCGCACTCATGATGGACTGATTAGCCTTCTTGCAGTCCGCGATCGTAATGCTGCCGGATTCACGGTCGATGAAGACACGGATCATCTTGGCGACATGATTGAAATGGATATCATACAAACGCATGTCCAGTGGATCGAGCACACCCTGTATGGTGCTTATCACCTGCTGCTCATTCTGTATCATCATGCGACCTCCGGTATAACATTGTCCGTAACTCTTCACAGTGGCTAACGACTGAAGCGTGATCGATCTCGTGGCTTTCTCCAGTCTCACGAATTGACACGTCGCACACCTTGCGCCTTGCGCCTTTCGGGCCGATCGTAACTCGAAGTGGAATACCGAGGAGCTCTGAATCGTTGAACTTTATGCCGGCAGAAATGTCACGGTCATCTATAATAATCGAAAATCCACCTTCCGTCAATGCCTTTGTGACCAAGCCTGAGACACGCACCACATCCTCATCCTGTGGATTCAATACCACACAGTACACCTCATACGGCGCAATAGAGATTGGCCACACGGCGCCTTTCTCATCTCCCTTCTGCTCACATACACACGCCATGATACGCTCGAGTCCGATACCATAGCTCCCCATGACGATCGGTTTCTGTACCCCGTGCTCATCAAGAAAGGTCGCGCCGAGGGCCTGTGAGTATTTCGTTCCAAGTTTAAAGATATGCCCGAGTTCCAGACAATTATGTAATTGCAGAATGCCACCGCACTGCGGGCACGCATCACCGGATCTCACTTCTCGTATATTCAGATATTCAATTACTGCAATATCACGTTCAATATTCAATCCTTGTATATGATTATCGTTCTTATTCGCCCCGGTTATCATCCCAGTACATCCCTTAAGCAGATCATCAGCGTATATGTCCAGACTGCTTACCTGATATGGCCCGATATACCCTGGTTCAGCTTTGAAAAATGCAATGATCTCCTCAGCGCCTGCCGGCTGATACTGAAAACCGATCTTTTTATGCACGGCGCCCATATTGATCTCATAATCACCGCGCAACAGGATCATGACCGGTGTTTGTCCCGGAGCGGTAAAGAACATGCTCTTTACGAGATTCTGAGGTGTAACCTTCAAAAAATCACTGACTTCCTCGACTGTCCGCTTACCCGGGGTCGGGATGACAGTAACCTTAGTATCGTCAAATGTCTGGAAAGCACCCTTCCCCTGCGCAGCCTCAAGGTTAGATCGGTAGTCGCATACATCACATGCCACGAGGGTATCCTCACCGCCTGGGACCCGGGCGATGAATTCTCTGGATTCACCTGTACCCATAAGCCCGCCGGCAGCATTAATGATCTCAAAATCAATGCCACACCGTTTGAAAATGCGTATATATGCAGCCTTGTGCAAATCAAAACTCTTATTCAAGCCTTCCTCATCTTTGTCCAGGCTGTACGAGTCCTTCATGATAAATTGCCGGGACCGGATCACACCGAAGCGCGGTCGCGGTTCATCACGGAATTTCATCTGGATCTGAAACCAGGACTGGGGCATGTCCCGGTACGACTGTATCCTGGTGCGCGCGATCTCAGTTATGATCTCCTCATGTGTCGGGCATAGACAGTACGCCCGCCCCTTCCGGTCCTTGAGCTTGAACATATCATCACCGTATTCTTCCCAACGGCCTGACTCCTCCCATAATTCTTTGGGCGAGAGCGCCGGCATGAGAAGTTCCTGCGCACCGATGCGTTCATGCTCTTCACGCACTATCTGCTCGATCTTTCTAAGTATACGCCAGCCCAGCGGCAGGTAAATGTGGATACCTGATGCCAGCTGGCGGATGAACCCGCCCCTCAGTAAGATCCGGTGGCTCTTGCTTTCAGCTTCTTTTGGATCCTCACGAAGAGTTGTTATCAATGCCCGCTCGAATTTCATAACGTAAAGTATACCATACATTTCCGGCAAAGTCAAGCGAGCAAAAATCCTGATGCAATCCTCTTTATCTTGAAAAGGAATCCTCTCCAACCATTGTACTACCATTCTATTTTTCGCACCATAATCAGATACTTGATTTTTGCGGCACTTTCAATATAATGAAGTGAGGGCGGTGTGAGATCCCTTATGGAGGAAAAACTATGGAAAATATGAAAAAAATCATCCTTTCAACGCTCCTGATCCTATTGACCTGCTCAAAACTACCCAAAGATTTATTTGAAGCAGTCATAGAAGGCAATCTAAAAGGTGCTCAGAAATTGATCGAAAGGCAGGCCGACGTTAATGCGAGGAATGAAGATGACGAAACACCTTTACACCGGGCGATTTTTGTGGAACAGGCCAGTATTGCAGAATTATTGATACAAAATGGGGCGGATATCAATGCTCAGGATAAACAAGGCAGAAGTCCGTTGCATATTGCGGTCTTTTCAAAACAGGTCGGCATTGTGGATATCCTTCTTAAAAAGGGTGTCAATACCAATGTCAAAGATAATATCGGTGAAACCGCCCTCTTCACGGTTATTATGTTAGGAAGGCTTGACATGGCGCAACAATTGATACAGGCTGGCACGGATGTCAATGTGAAAAATGAAAACGGTTATACCCCTCTGCACAAAGCTGCTTTTTGGGGACAAACTGACATTGCCAGAGTTTTGATCCAACATGGGGCAGATATTAACGCGGAAAATAACGCTGGTGTAACACCTTTGAAGGTCGCGATCAATTCAAATAAGACCGACGTTGCTGAATTACTCAGGCAACATGGCGCCAAATTCACCGACATTGAAACCGAAGCACTACGCAAAATGCTGAAAAAGAGTTTTTGAGATCTCGCGCGATCACAAAGGTCTTGTAACTACGGACTCATGTTGACTTCAATGCATAAACAATTATAATACTTTGTACGAGGAGATCGAATGAAATATGAAGTCTCTTATTGGACAAACCCCGGACCGACCAACACCGTAGGAACAATAACTCTGGCATTACAACGGGCGAAACAACTGAAGATCAAACATTTTGTCGTTGCATCGTGCCGTGGAAACACCGTCAAGGAAATGCTTAAATTCGTGCCTGGACGTACGGTCATAATGATCACCCATCAAGCTGGTTTTCACAGACCAGGAGTGCACGAAATGCCGGCACAGACCGCACGGCTCTTAAAAAAGAAGGGCGTAACCATCTATACGGGAACACACTTTCTGGGCGGCGTGGGACGGGCAATACGTACGCAATTCGGCGGGCTTGAGGTCGATGAACTCATTGCCCATACCCTGCGGATCTTGGGACAGGGAGTAAAGGTTGCAATCGAGATCGCGATCATGGCGATCGACGCCGGTCTTATCCCTTATGGCAAAGAGATCATTGCGATCGGCGGTACAGGTAAAGGTGCAGATACCGCGATCGTATGTCTGCCCGCACACGGGAAAGACCTGTTCTCGTTCGAACTGCGCGAAATCATCTGCATGCCTCGACGGAAACTATGAAGGCAAAAGTCGGTGTCATAAGAACTGATCCGCACACGGTCCTCGAAGACATCCATCGCCTGCTCGACCTTGCGGGTATCGACGATCACCTTGACCAATCAGCCTCTACCCTGCTTAAGATCAACATTTCATGGCATTTCTGGTATCCGGCTTGTTCGACTACGCCCTGGCAGCTGGATGGTGTGGTTTCATCATTACGGGCGCGCGGGTATCGCGGTCTTATTCCCGCACAAAACCGTACCGTGGTCGTTGACCCGCGTTCTGGAGCCCGACGTAACCACCTTACGTCGGTCCTGGACAAACATAACCTCACCTTTGTATACCTCTACGATCCCTCTATCGAATGGATCAACTACCGACCAAAACATCCGATGCGCGTTCTCGATAAAGTATATGGGGGACGTATTGACATCCCTAAAATGTTCATTGGAAAAAACGCCCTGCATTTGCCGACCCTCAAGACGCACGTCTTCACCACGATCACCGGTGCCATGAAGAATGCCTTTGGCGGTCTTTTAAATGACAACCGCCACTGGACCCACGGGGTTATCCACGACACGCTCGTCGACCTGCTCCAGATTCAGAAAGAAATCCACCCGGGGATCTTCTGTCTCACGGATGGCACCATTGCCGGCAATGGTGCAGGGCCCCGCATCATGGAGCCGCACGTCAAAAATTACCTGCTGGCGAGCGGAGACTCGGTGGCGATCGACGCGATCGCGGCGAAGATGATGGGATTCGACCCGATGAAGATCCGTTTTTTGAACCTTGCCCACGAACAGGGGCTTGGCTTTGCGCGACCAGAGGATATCGAGATCGTTGGTGAAGATATCCGTAACGTGGATTTTGGATTCAAGAGCACGGATACGATATTCTCGCGGGGACAAAAAGCGATCTACTGGGGTCCCTTGAAACCGTTCGAGCATCTCCTCCTGCGCACGCCGATCGTTCCCTGGTCCTACCTTGCTTCCCGCGCGTTCCATGATTTCTTCTGGTACAACGTGTTTGGAAAGACGGTCGTGAAGAAATTCCTGCGCACGGGCTGGGGACGGCTGTTTACAGAATACGGGAAACCCGCAACCGCCCGCAGTACTTGCCAGGAACCAACAAAATCACTAAGCCATATGGACTATGCACGAGGGACGAACAGTAAAAACACCGTAATGCGTGAAGCGTAGGGCGAAAAGCGTTCCTTAGTTCAAATTCTAAATCCGAATTTCTGAATCCTAAACAAATTCTAATCTCTAAATTTCAATATGCAAAACCAGGGCAACATTGACTCAAGGATACTAATAATGCGTCACCAGTTGCCAATAGTTTTTGATTTTACGCTTTACGCTCTGTGCATTACGCTCTACGCACTTTCGCCCATTTCGATCAAACATTGCAGTATCTCGAGTTCGTCCTTATCGAACCACACAACATGACAATAACTGCATTCATCGATCTCAACATGGTAGGCATAACTGTAGAATTTATGGATCATAGGTTTACCGCATTTTGGACACGACCGGGGATGCGGACTGCCAAGTATGATATTGAATTTTGGATGTTTTTTCTTGGCTTCTTCATACATGAGACGCGCAATCCGCTGTACGCGCTCACTAAAACCTTTCTCCTTACGCACGATAATGCGCGGCAGCTTCTTTATATCGACCAATATCCCGCTACAATACGCGCAACGCCATATATACAATCCTTCATATTCTTGGAGTACAAGCCACTCACGACAATCCGGACACAACCGCTTGATCTTCCATATCGGCTGTTCCTGCTTCTGAAAAAATGCATTGATCGCAGGAATATCCCCGGCATCGAATGTCTCCTCGCTGTCCGGGAGCCGGATCTTGGTCTCCGGACGCAGCCAATCAAAGGTTTGCAACTGCGGGAGCGTGAACGGACCTTCCCAAGTACCGTTATGCTGGGCATGCACATGGACCTGCGGTATGACTACTTCGGTCTCAGTCTTTATTTTCCGATCATGCTGCAGTTCCTGACTGAGCTGTTCCATTGATGCGTGCGCCATATCAAGCAACACCTGCAGGCGTTTGGCAAGTGGCGGGTGGGTCGAGAAAAGCGTGGCGATGATGCTCTCCTGCTCATCAAGTTGACTGAATTCCGGTCGAAGGATAAAGATCGGCGCCAGGTACTCTCCGCCGTACCCGGCACCCCGCCAGTGCGTCGCGATCTTGTACAGGGCGCGTGCCAGAGCGATCGGGTTGCGTGAATATTTTGCTGCATTCGCGTCGGCCCGGTATTCTTTTTCACGCGATATGAACATATTCAAGAGCTGACCCAGCTGGTCAGTCACAAAGAGCAGCAAGAGCAGGGGTAATGAGGCGACGGCACTTGCCGCGACCTGCCGTGGGCGTTCATCCTCAAAGATCGGGAGCGCGACCGGCCGCGCCGAAATTGCTGTCTTGTTGATGTGTGCGAGCGCTTCGCTGTAGATACCGAACAGTGAACAAATCGTAGTGGTCTGCAGGCAGTCACGGCTCACGATGTGAGCGACTTCATGCGCCATGACACCTTGAAGTTCCTCCCGCGTGCACCGCGAGAGCAGACCCTCGGTAACTCCAACGACCATCCGACCGCCCACATCCGCAAGCGCGAATGCATTCATGGCACCGGTCGGAATAATATAGCGTTCGACATGGATGCTCCCGGCTGCGGTCGTGATCTCATCAACGATGTTCTGAAACACACTATGGTATCGGTCATTCGGATCCGGGGTGTTCGCGCCGAGAAGTGCCAGTATCTTCGATACCACGTTCTTATTGGAGTACCGCCAGTGGACGATCGCAGCCAGACCCGCGATCACCAATATAAAGACTGTGGAAATCCCGAAGAATGTAAATGAGGGTTCATTGTTGCCGATCGACTGTCTCACCTGGAGGATCAACTGAATGAAGAGCCATGCAATATAGATCGGGACAAAATACAGCACCAGCAAGAGGACGAAGAGCACGGAGATACGCCATGTCGTCTCCTGCTCTATGTCCCAGAACGTCTTGAAATCTCTCTGTTTCATTAGTCCCCTATGTAAATCCAGCATCCCCTACTATTGACCACCTCTATTTTCTCTCCAGGTGTGCCTTTGTAAATACCCCGGGCGGGATCACCACGTCCAGCTCGATCGCATGAAACAGCAGTTCAGTAAACGTATTCTGCCGCAATTTGCTAACCATCCTCACGTGAACCGGGAAATTATACGGACCGATTGTTCGTGTTTCGAGCACGATGAATTCCTTCATAAGTTTCCCGCTCCGCGCATACAATTCGCTCTTCACTGGACTGTAGTCGTCCTTAGTTATCCATACCTTCCTTCGGTAGTACGTTACTTCATCCACCTTCGCGATCAGGTCGAGTACATGGCACGGTCGTCCGTCGACAGTGTCGGTCCCCGTGATCTCGATATCGTAGAGATCACCGAGACGCTCGTTCTCGGTGAAATCATCGTATGAAAAATCACTCCCCATAAGACTCTGCCTGAGCATATGCCCGGCTATCTTTGTTGCCTTTTCCACCGAAGGTATATACATCCACATCTCATCGCCGAGTTTCAGAAACCTCGTGCCCTTATCCCGGACCGGCACCGTGAATTCCATGTAGGCATTTTCCTCCCCCCTTGCATACCCCTGGAATGATTTTTCACGCACCTGATCACCCATTGAGATAGTCATGGTCGCTTCGTACGACATCGAATTGACGACCTGCTTGTTATCGACCCGATCGATGATCTCCTCCCCGGTCAACGCAAATATACCACTACACAGTGTAAACAATGTTACTACCGTATATATTTTGTGCATCCTGAACTCCCTGTTTTTTAAATATGTTGTTTTTGAAATTTGGTAATTCGGATTTGTCTAGGATTTCGGATTTCGATATTAGTGTTTTAGTGTTGTCCGTTTTTGTCCTCATACTGCCCTCAGTGCCTCTGCCGGCTTCATTTTCGTCACTCTGCTGATCGGCAGGAATGCGACAATGATCGTTGCAATAAGACCGAACATGAACGCGCCGAATACAATGAATGGTGTCGGCGACAGGTAGATCACCGGACCGAACGGAAGACTCTGGCTCGAGGTGGATGACGCGATCGAAATATTTATCCCCTGGTACTTTAGCCAGTAACTCAAGATAGTACCGACTATCGTACCTGCCAGACTGCCGATCAAACCAATACCGGCAGCCTCCATAACCAGAAGCAGTATCACCTCGCGCGAACTCAGACCCATGGCTTTCATCATGCCGATCTCACGGGTACGCTCGTACACGACCATGAGCATTGTATTCGCGATCGTCGAACATGCCACCAACAGAATAATAAAATAGAGGATCCCATAAATAATATATACGACATTAAGGTAGCGAAGCATTGAATTATGCTGGTATGGGATTGCGAGCAGCCCGGTTCGCGAACTGATATCCCCGGCGACTGTCACGGCACGATTCTTATCCTTTAATTGCACCACGACCTCGGTTGCACGGCCATCCATATCAAGCATATTCTGACCAATATCAAGAGGAATGTAAAATATACTCCTGTCCACTCCCCCGATCCCGGTTTCGAATAAACCATTGATCCTCACTGTAACACCGGTCGGCGAATCGTATGCAGTGCGCGTAATAATCGTCAGGGTGTCCCCCACAGTCAAGTTCAGCCGCTTTGCCAATCCAATCCCCAAGATCGCTGTCCGCTCGCCGGTAGATATATACGTCCCCTTGATAAGCCGGGTTTGCAGTCCCGAGATCTCGCTCTCGATCTCCGGGGTGAATGCATAACCAAGCGCGGGCACGCTCAGTTCTTCCTCTCCGAGAAGCACGCCAAATTTGATGCGCGGAGAAATATGGGTGATCTCTTTGTCCTTGATCGCCGAATAAAACGTATCATCGAGCACAATGGATTCAGATAGCGGCAGCAGACGTTCCCGCCTTTGATATTCCGGGGTCACGATATTGATATGCCCGGAAACGAGTTTGATGATATTCTCATTGATGTTTTTGAGAATTCCTTCAATATAACTCTGGGCAAAAAGGATCGCGCTGATCGCGATCATAACACTGAGTCCCGAAATGAGACTCCGTCTCGTATTCCGGAAAAAGTTCTTTAGCGCCAGTCTAAAAAGATACATCAGATATGCCGTAGCGCATCCACCGGTCTTAAGCGCGTTGCCCTGCGCACCGGCCATAGCGTCACAATGATCGACACGACAACACCAAACAGGAATACTGCACACACCATAACCGGATCGATCTCGCCTTTGAGGAGAAATTTAATGGGATAGTTCATTTCCGCGGTATCGAACATTGAAGAAAAATCGATACCCACGAAAACCATTATCAAGGATACCAAGAGACCATACACACACCCCAATGCACTGCCAAAAACACCTATGATACCGCCTTCGTAAAGGAACATTTTTATGATCTCCCAATTCCCGAATCCCATTGCCTTGAGTGTCCCGATCTCTGGAATCCGTTCCATGACCGCCATGAGCATGGTATTGACTATTCCCACGGCGGCAATGACAATAACGACCAGGGCGACCATGAACTGCATGAGGCGCTTGAAACCAGAGACCTCAAAAATGCTTGCATAGAGTTCCTTGAATGTATATACCTCATACTCATCGCCGAGCGTATCCTGGATCTTTGCTTTCATTTCTGGAACCATCCCTGTCTTATTAAGTTTTAGACTGATCTCAGTCACGCCCTTATCCAGGGCAAGGAGCTCCTGCGCGGCATCCAGATCCATGATCACCGCATTCCCATCGAACAACGGATGCGTGGTGTTGATAAGACCGGTAACCATGAAATCATACGCGTTGAAGGTACCGTGCTTATCCCGCGTAATGATCGTCAGTATGGTCCCGGTATCCGCACCCATGAGCTTTGTCAACTCGGTCCCGACAAGTATCTGACCGGGATCATTGATCATTGTGCCTGACACGATTGCTTGCTGGGTCTCAAACACTTCGGATTCAGTGCGCATATCGACCCCGATGCCGAGCACCGGGAATTCATCTATGCCATTGCTCACGCGCGCCGGGAACTTGACCCGTTCGGTCATGCCCTTGATGCCGCGGATGTCCTTAATTCGTCGGTACAGCGCGTCAGGATCGTCTATTATCGTATCGAGCGGGAACATACCCTCTTCACGGTAGTAACCTGATGCGAATATTTCGAGGTGACCGGTCTCGTAGTTGATGATATTGAATGACGCCATGGTATCCATACCATTCATCATCGTATTGCTCATGATCATCGCGCCCAGCCCGATTGATATTGCCGCGGCCGTGATCCAGGTGCGGCGCCGATGCCTGAAAACATTTCGCCACGCGAGTTTCAATAACATCATGTGCTTGTTCCCTTGATCTCTTCGCCAACGATTTTCCCGTCCCGTAATTTCACAAGACGTCTGGCAAAATCCATTACAAGCTTATCATGGGTCGAAAAAATGAAGGTCGTGCCGTGTTTTTCGTTGAGTCCTTTCATAAGTTGCAAGATATCCTGTCCTGTTGCAGAATCAAGATTCGCGGTTGGTTCGTCGGCCAGCACCATGGTGGGATTCTTGACCAGGGCGCGTGCGATTGCCACGCGCTGCTGTTGCCCGCCGCTCATCTCATTGGGACGTCGGTGCAGGTACTCGCCCAAACCGACTTCTTCAAGGATGGATATAATGTTATGCTTTTTCTCTCGATCGGACATATCCAACAGGATCAACGGCATCTCAACGTTCTCGTATGCAGTAAGCACCGGGATGAGGTTGAAGGTCTGGAAAACGAACCCGATCTCTTTCTTGCGCAGTTCTGCTTGCTGCTTTGCGGATAGATCGCTTATCGCCTTACCATTGATCATGACCTTCCCTTTTGTCGGAGTATCAAGGCACCCGATGATATTGAGCAATGTCGTCTTGCCTGAACCGCTCGGTCCGGCGATCGCGGTGAACTCGCCGTTATCGATCAAAAGATCCACACCTCGCAAGGCCGGGAACAATACTTTACCAACTTTGTAATCCTTGTATAGATCGATCACTTCGACCAAAGTACCTCCTTATTTAAACGCGAAAACATGGAGAGTATAACCGCAGAAACGCAGAAAAAAAATCTCATCAGAAATAGACCTTTGCCCAGACATATGCAGTACCGTTGAATGGCGTACGATTGGTAAATTCACCATCAGCAGGACCGAGAAAAACGTTCAGCCCCAGGGCAATGTCGATATTATCGAAAGGAACGATGTTAAGGTGCGGGATAAGGATGATTCCGGTATCATCAAGATTGACAAGCACATTCATTGCCGGTCGGAGCACATTAAAAGGCAGGGGTATCGTACTCAGAGAACCATACAGGTAGTGTTGCGCGAGCGTCTGACGTCTCCCGGTGACGATATCGTTAAAATCATATTGAGCTCGATCGTCGACCCCGCTGCCATCGAAGAAAAATTCCGCCATCGCATAGATACGCAGAGGAAACGAGTAATCGAGGCCCACAACGTATCTGCTATAATCATCATCGCCATCCTGCACAAACACATACTCGCCCCAATATCCGAAGAGCAGTTCACCGGCAATATCGCCGCTGACAAGGGTCAATGGCTGCTCGGGTTGATGGATTGCGCTGATCCCGACATCATTATGCAGGAGCGTGGTCCGCAGATTAACGCCGGCAGTTGTGTTCTGCCAGTCAAAGGTGGGTGTATATATCGCGCGAATACTCGTCACGCGATCAGATCCGTAATAGCCTATGACCGCATTCACACCTGATCTTTCATACCCGGGTTCAAAGTAGTTCACGGGATTGAACACATCCAGAGGCCGGAACACACGCCCCACTCCCAGGTCAACACGCTGCTTGCCTATTATCACGCGCGCCTGCTCCGGGCCGACCCACACGGCGCAACGGGAAATAGTCACTGACTCCTGGAGCATATTCGCACTGGCGATCGTGTCATACGGCACCTGCATAGCAACACCCACATGACCCCCGTATAAACGGTAGGCAGCTTTCCCTTCGATCCATGCCCGGCTCACGCCGCTGAGCCTTGTTGAATCACCCCACAGCACATACGGGCGCGTTTCAACATACCCGTTCATATCAAGCCGGCATAGTGCCATAAATAGAAACGCAGTACCCATGCCTACCATTATAGAGAATAGCACATGCCTGTCAACATGATGCATCGACTCTCTCTACGTTCAAGCCTCTTGACAATGAATCTTCCTTCACTACAATTTAATAATAAAAGCGGCTCGTATGCGTATATGACCGCTTGTGTGTTGAGCAGGAAGGGAGGTGAAAGGCAACTCGTATTTTTGTCTCTGAAAACATACAATTAATTAAAGGAGGAACCATGTCAATAGCAGTGTTGTTTTGCGTTTGCCTTATCCAGGCACCGGCATTTACTACAAGCCCGTACATTACCCATACCGGCACGTTTACCTTCACGCCCGAATACTATCAGGAATACGATAACATCTCGATCAACGGATTCTATTTCGATCCACTGATCCAGGTACCTGAGCTCGCGCCCGACCTCATTGGGGAGAGCGGCTACTATATCCTGCAGATCAAGGGACCTGTGTATAATGAGATGAAACAGACCCTAACGGCCTACGGTGTACAAATCCTCGAATACACGCCGTTCAATGCCTTTATCGTGCGCATGAGGCCGGAAAACAAAGTGCTGGTTGCTGACATCCCATTTGTCCGCTGGATCGGAAACTACGAACCAGCATATAAGATCAGCGGCCTTTTTGACGAAATCCCGCACGATGACCGGGTGGTCGTGCTCTTATTTCTGGACACTGATGTTGATGAAACCGTATTTGCTCTGGAGCAAAGCGGATGCACAGTGCTCGACGTGCAAGCGAGTGATCATAACCGGGTCGTGGTGGTGCGCGCAACTGAGGAACAATGTATCCGGATAAGCAAAATCCCGGGTATCATGTACCTTGAGCCATACCAGGAAACTGTTGTATTCAACGAACATGCTCAATGGGTAACGCAGACGTGGGAGAGCGGGAACCGCAAAATATGGAACAAAGGACTGGATGGTACTGGACAGGTCGTGAACACAAGCGATACTGGCATACTCACGACCCATAATATGTTCCGCGATCCTGCGTATTCAATCACGACCTGGGGTAACTACCCAAATCACCGTAAGATCATCGCCTACCAATATCCGACTGGTACTTCAGCCGCCTTTGGCGATAATGCCGCTGGTTCATGGCACGGGACACACACCGCAGGCACGATATGCGGTGATGATTCCTATGTGAGTGGTACGGTTCTCGATGACGGAATGCCTTTGAAAGCAAAAATGTACTTTGAGGATATTGGAACATCGAGCGGCGGTCTTTCCCTGCCCAGCAACTACGATTATGTATGGCAACCGCCCTATACCGGCAATGCCGGTGGCGCAGCGCGCGTGAGTTCGAACTCCTGGGGGCAAAGTGTCGGGAACAGCTATTCTTCCACCTCGCGTATGGTCGACATCTTTATGTGGAATCATAAAGATTTCATCATCTGCTTTTCCGCGGGCAATGACGGCCCGACGGGCGGATCTGTACACCCGCCCGGAACGGCAAAGGATTGCATCACTGCCGGCGCATGCGGCAATGCCTCAGGCGCCAATGCCATGGCGAGTTTTTCGAGCCGCGGACCAACCGCTGATAACCGGCTCAAACCTACGGTCACGGCGCCGGGCGTGAGTTTGCGTTCATCGCTCGGACCGAATAATGACAGTTACTCGCTCATGTCCGGGACAAGCATGTCATCACCATGTATCGGCGGCAACTGCGCGCTCGTGCGCGACTATTTTGCGAGCGGGTTCTACCCGACCGGCGTGGAAGTCCCGGGCAATGCCTGGACATACATCAGCGCGGCAATGGTCAAAGCATGCCTTGTGAACAGCGCGCTGCCGGATATCCAGGGTTCGACCATACCGGACAATAATACTGGCTGGGGACGCATCTGCCTTGATGAAGCCCTGTTCTTTGCTAATGACATACGTCAATTGGCGGTCTGGGACGATACGCACGGCGTAGCAACCGGCGAGTATGATGAATACGTCGTGACGGTTAATAACCAGTCTGAACCACTGAAGATAACGGTCGTGTGGACTGACTACTACGGTGCGGCTTCATCCAATCCAGCGCTCGTGAACAACCTTGATCTGCGTGTCACCAGCCCTACTGCTAATGTGTACCTGGGTAATGTGTACAGCGGCGGGCAGTCGACAACCGGTGGTTCGGCCGATACGCGCAACGTCGAAGAGAATGTAAGGCGCAATATACCGGAAACCGGCACCTGGACGATACGGGTGACCGGCACTGCAGTACCCCAGGGCACGCGCCAACCATATGCGCTCGTGGTGAGCGGCGGACTGGGAAACCTTGCGGATCCGATACTGTATATAAGCGGTTCATTAATCCAGGATCCTTCGCCTGGTGGCAACGGAAACGGCCGTATTGAACCAGGTGAAACCGTGTACCTGACGGATACGCTTGGCAACGCATCAGTGGCCGGCGTGACCAACTGCTCCGGTGTCCTGCGCACGAACAGCTCCTATATCACGCTCATCGACTCGACCGCGACATTCGGCAGCGTACCATCTGGCGGTTCTGCAAACAATGGCAGCAACCGCTTCAACTACTCGGCGGACGGCGGCACTCCTCCGGGCACGATCGTTGACTTCACCCTGCACCTTACTGGTGACGGCGGCTATTCGCAGGACATCGAGTTCTGCCAGATGATCGGGATCAGCGGTTTGCAGGTGATATGGGGTCCCAAGCAGCTGGAAATCGAACCAGGCGATACCCATTTCATCTACGGTCTCGGGTACAATACGAATAATGACCGCCTCTATGTCGCGAACTTCTACGAACGCAAGATCTACATGTACACATCAGATAGTTTCGCTACCTACCTGGGCTACCTCACGGCACCGGATACCATGGGAACGGATATCAAGTACTGCTCCTATGATAATACCCTCTGGTTTGCCGGGTGCAATCAAAAACGCGTTTCCAAGCTCAACCTCAGCGGTACGGTCCTGCGCTACTTCACGAATCCAGCGCAGACGTATCCGATCGGTATCGCGTGGCTCGAACCGCAGCGCACCATGTTCCTATCCGAACGTTTGAATAACAGCACAACGTCGTATATTTACCGGTCAGATACCATGGGGACATGGGATCTGCAGATCCAGGTGCCGCTGGCCGCGTACAATGCGACCCGATGCCTGGCAAGCGATCCCTATGGTTCGAGTCCGTATGGGGGCGGCGATACGACTCT
>JAFGPO010000116.1 GCA_016936155.1 Caldifarciminota bacterium | reverse complement strand
CGTCGAGCAGCAGAACATCCGGTCGGTTCAGTAGCATCCTCGCCAGAACAACACGCATCTGCCACCCGCTTGAGAACGCATCGACTGCTTTTTTATGGTCAGCTTCAGAAAACCCAAGTCCGTGAAGCACCTTATACGCTTCGGTTTCGTAGGCATAGCCGCCAAAGCGGTGGAAATCATCTTCGGCTGCCTCGTAGCGGCGCAGGAGATCCCGGGAATCCGGCTGCGCGCTCATTTGGCGCCGCAACTTGGCAAGGCGCTCCATGTGATCATTGAAATCGCGCAGGACCTCAATGACCAGCGTGTTGCCTTTGAGCACGATCTCTTCCTGCGGCAGATACCCGGTCCGTATGCCCCGTGCCCGGACAACCTCGCCATTGGTCGGCGCGATCTCCTCCAGCATTATCCGCAGGAGCGTTGTCTTGCCTGTACCATTCGCTCCAACCAGGCCGAACCGGTCCTGCGGATTGATTCGCAGGCTCACATGGGAAAAAAGCACCCGCTCGCCGATTGCATAAGAGACATCGTTCAGTTCGATCATTTCGATGGTATTGTAGAGGGAATGGCAGGTAAGTCAAGTAGCACTGGAAAGGCAATGACAAATAACAAAACCTAAATGCCAAATGAATAACAAATGACCAATGCTTTATTGAACCTTTAATGCCATCTAAACCTTCTTATGCTTTATTAGCCATCTCTCCACCTTATTTAGCCCTACATGGCCCTCTTTCAGCCTTCTCATGCCCTCTTATATAGTATCCCATCTCTGTCATCTTTCTGTTGCATCTCAGTAATCAATGTTTTTCTCGCAATATCGAAATTTTCTCTTGACAAAAACATAATAGTGTGTATAATCTCACAATATATACACTGAAAGTAGTCTTTGTTTACAATAAAAAAGTAGTTGCCCAATTCATTGGGCCATGAGAGAATCATGACGGCGCCTGATAAATCAGGCAACTACCAAGGAGGATAAAGGAGGTGATAGGCAACAATAAAAAGGTGATGCTTAATGCAGGAGGCATAAAAAAGGAGGTAAGATGAGGTATGCCCTAGCAATAGCGCTTATGTTAACATTATCTTTTGGATTGATAACTGAATCATTCAGGTATCAATCAACCGCACAGATATGGGAAGACGACTATGATCTTCTCTTTGATCCGGCACGCATCCCGCAAATCGAAGGTTCACGTGTGTGGACCGGTCTTGCGAACCTTGTGACCGGGACCGAAGAAGGGTTTTCGAATGCCAGCCAGCCGTACCTGCTTATCGGCGGCGTCACGAACTACAATACCTTTTTCCCGGCCGGCGTGTATGACCGCAGTGTCAGCAAAACCCCGCTCAATACAGGACTTCTGGATCCGACGGGAAATGAGATCTATGGCGAAGGCTCGGTCGAGACCATTAACTGGCAGCTCGATCCGACCAATGGTGATCCCATCTACCGCGAAGTCACGAACGAATCCGTGATCGCGTTTGACCGTCATGCCTATGCAAACTACTATGTCGCCCTTGGCATGCAGATGAACACCATGAGATTCGGGCTTGGATACATGCACCGCGATCACACCCGGACTTTCACGGATCCCAATAATAACTACGACTACGAATATTTTGAAGAGGATATTGAAGACGATTCGCTGGAATATAGCGAGACTGCTGTATACTCAGGCGATGAGATCAACTCCTCAAGCGAAAATGACTTTATCTTGAGCGGATGGCTTGACAAGGAACAAATGGCGATCGGTGCTGACTTCCGTTATGACATGCTCAGCAACAACGAAGAGGCTTTCATCACAGGTGCTGAGGAAGTATACACTGGACCGGATGATCCTGACGCCCCATACATGCTAACTGATAATCTTGACTCGCTCACTCTGCCGGAATCAGGCAGCCGTATGGCGCTCAATGTCAAGGTCTTCTATGATTGGAATGACAATGCGCAGGGCCGTTTCTATGGCGGGTACTTCATGAAATCGACGAGCTATGATGCCGGCGCAACTGAAAATATGCTGGAAACAGTCGATTACCACGGCTACGATGATGGCGACCCGGATATGTACACTACAACAGACTTTACTTCTTCATACTATACCGGTGACTTCAAATACAACGGGTTCAGGCTTGGCACCAAACAACTCTTTGAGGTTTCAGAGAACTTCCGTTTTGGATTCGGCTTTTTCGTCACCATGACATCAGTCAATGACTCCGTCAATCGCTTCGACAGCACATACACGCATATCGATTCCACTGACGGTGATACGCTCGTTAATAACAGCTATGAGCAGTACTCGGTTGCGACTGAACGATGGGCAATGGTCACGGATGGCAGTGTCAATACCTTCAATATTCCCGTGGGCATGGAATTTAACCTCGCCAAATCCGTTGTCCTGAGACTCGGTGTCAACCATACGATCACGATGAACGATCTTACAACCAATTACGTGCTCGAAGCGTGGGATCCGGAGTATACGTACTACGAGAACAACGATACAAGCTATTCTTGGGAATTCTACCAGTCTCCGAGTGAGCGCCCTGAGAATACATCTGAGAACGACGTCCAGAAGATATCCTCAACCTCGTATTCCTACGGTATTGGCTGGAAAGTGACTGATAATCTCCAGCTCGACTTCATGAATTTCAGTGAACTCACTGATCTTGGGGACTGGCGGTTGTCTGCCACGCTCCACTTCGACTGATACACGATTAAAAAGGGGAAGGGTTGCCCCTTCCCCTTTTTTGTTTTATACATCCGCCCCTGCGGATAAAGGATGGATTTAAAACACTACCAGCACCTCATTAACCAACTCTACTACAAAAAAGATTCACAGCGCGGAATTGACAAAACATATACCTGGTTTATCGAAGAAGTCGGTGAACTCGCCCGCGCGATCCGCAAAGGTGATCCTGAACACATAAAAGAAGAATTCGCTGACTGCCTGGCATGGCTTCTGTCCATAGGCACGATCCTCGGCATTGATGCTGAAGAAGCGATGGATAAATATGCAAAGGGATGCCCGAAATGCAGTAAAACACCGTGTGAATGTGAAGAACGTACTGGTGAATCGTAACTCGAATCACCCTCCTCACCCTGACCCTCTCCTCAAAGAGGAGAGGGGAAAAATGAGAAAAAAAAGGAGGTTTAATGCTAATTCTACCGCTAGCATTTATATTCGCCCTTGCTCCGCCAACAAATGTGCGGGCGTACGACGCGCCTGATGACGGGGGCGGAACGATCATCGTAGAGTGGCAGCCATCGCCGGACGATGCACACCTTACCGGCTATGAAATCCTGCGCAGCGAAGACGGGATGAATTACGTCCGGGTTGGTTTCCGGGCTAAACGCCGCACCATGTTCGAAGATAATACAGAGGACGGCAGATCATACCAGTACCAGATCGCCGCGGTCCAGGATACGGCAAAAGCGTACTCCGAGATCTCCAGCCATGCGATGAGCCGCCCGCAATTGATCGATACAAGCAAGATCAATGTTTTTATTGCCATGATAATTTTTGGCGGTTTCATGATCTATTTCATCCTGAGCGCGCGCCGGGGCAAAGAACTCTATATCAGAAAGATCGCCGGGCTCCAGGCCGTGGATGACGCGGTGGGGCGGGCTACGGAAATGGGCAAACCGATCCTTTATATCCTTGGATTGGGGTATGTCGAAGATGTTGCGACGATCGCATCGCTCAATATCCTTGGCGAAGTGGCAAAGAAGATCGCCCAGTATGATTCAAAGATCATCGTTCCGAATGCGGATCCGATCGTCTACACGGTTGCCCGGGAGATCGTCAAGGAAGCATACACAAAAGTCGGCCGTCCGGATGCGTATGATTCGGACAGTGTGTTCTTCCTGGCGCGTGAGCAGATGGCATACGCGGCCGGCATTGACGGGATCATGACCCGCGAACGACCGGCAACGAACTTTCTTATCGGCTATTTTGCCGCCGAATCGCTCGTGCTCGCGGAAACCGGCGCTTCGACCGGCGCGATCCAGATCGCGGGGACTGATGCCATGTCGCAGTTGCCCTTCTTTGTCACGGCATGCGATTACACGCTTATCGGCGAGGAATTGTACGCGGCATCGGCGTATATTTCACGGCAACCTTTGCTCCTGGGCGCAATCAAAGGAGAGGACTGGAGCAAACTCGTTATTGTGAGTGTTCTCATCATCGCATCGATCTTCGGTCTATTTACAAGCATCCCGATACTTAGTCTCTTAAAATAGGAGCTGATCATGAAAAAAAGAATTCCATTAATCCTTGTATTCATTTGCGGAATACTGGGCATCATTCCGTTCCTGGTTCCCCATCCTACCGTGCAGAATTTTGATAATTTCGTACGTAATGATATCCTCCGCGTTCTTGCTGGATTCGCACTGATCCTTGCTCTGGGCAGCCTCCTGCGTGTGCACGTTGATAAAATACGCCGGAAACGAACCAACTGGGAATACTCCTGGGTACTCCTGATCACGTTTCTTGTTTCCTCCTTCATCGGCCTGTTCGGCGGGGTCGCCGGTGACGGACCGATCGTCATGCGGATCGGAGGCTTCCCGTTCGACATCCAGACGCTCTATGAGAGTGTTATCATTCCTTTGGCGAGTGCCATGTTCGCCTTGCTGGCGTTTTACATGGCTTCGGCGTCATACCGCGCATTCCGGGCGCGTTCGACCGAGGCTACGCTTCTGCTCGGCGCCGCTTTTGTTGTCATGCTCGGCGTACTGCCCATGGGCTATAAGATATCACGCTACCTGCCGGATTTCGCGCAGTGGATACTCAATGTGCCTAATGTAGCAGGTCAGCGGGGCATTCTGTTCGGCATTGCACTCGGGGCAGTCGCGACATCTCTTAAGATCATCCTCGGGATCGAGCGCGCATGGCTGGGAGGTGGCGATTGAAGTTCATTAAGCTCCTCACGCGTATTGACCGGCGTATCGTATACCTGCTGCTCCTGCTCGCCGTAGTCCTGCCCCTTGTCTTCCCCAAAGCCGAAAAGGTAACCGCAATGCGTCCGGTTGAAAACTTATTTTTAGCCGTTGATACAATCCAGGAAGAAAAGGGCTTGATCCTGGATATCTGTTATGCTCCTCAGATCAAAGCCGAGTGCGAACCAATGGCCGTCGCAATACTCAGGCACGCGTTCAAGAACCGCACAAAAGTCCTCGTGATCAGCCTTTACGTGCAAATGATCGGTCTTGCGCAGCGTGCTCTCACTCAGGTAATCGATGAATACAACAGCGTTGCGGCATCGCGCGCGGACAGCATCATGTATGGACGCGATTACGTTTTCCTTGGCTGGCAGCCGCCCCCGATCATCCCAATGCTCGGTATGGGTGAAAGTATAACCGCGGTATATCCGGTTGATTACTATGGCAACCAGACCGATACCCTGGAGATCATGCGAGAAATCAAGAACTATAACAATATCGGACTGCTGGTCACATTGAGCGGTTCGAGCATACCCATTTCCTGGGTCGCGTATGCACAGAACCGCTTCGGTGTTCAGGTTGGGGTAGGGTGTACTGCAGTCTCGGCAGCAGACTTTTATCCCTACTTCCAGACCGGCCAGTTCAGCGGGCTCATGGTCGGGATGAAGGGCGCAGCCGAGTATGAAGAATTGGTATATACCAAGAAACAAGTTGCTGGACGCCGTATTGCAAGCGAAGCGGTCCTGCCCCTCACGTATGCACATCTCGTCATCATATTTTTCATCATCATCGGAAATATCGGCTACTTCTTCGAAAAAAGGAGGAAGCAATGAATCTCTCTCCTGACCCCTGGGTGTGGATCGCATCTCTGTTGAGCCTCGCGATCTTTTCCTTCCTTTATAAGGAAAATCCTGTTTACCGCGTGGCTGAAAATATTTTTATCGGTGTGGCGAATGGATATCTTGTGACATTTTACTGGCACAGTATCCTCGTACCGATCCTGTTCAAACCACTGTTCCAGCAGGGCCGGTTGATCCTGATCGTTTCCTTTATCCTTGGTATGCTCTATCTCACACGGTTCATACCAAAAGTATCCTGGCTCGTGCGTTTTCCCATCGGGATCACGATCGGCTATTATACCGGGTATTATATACCGGCGGTAATCCAGGCAAGCATTATCAAACAGGTTCAGGGTACGGTTCTGACAAGTGCCAATTTCCAGGCATGGAATGCGGGTCCCTGGGGTGTCGTGTGGTCGGTTCTCATCTTCATCGGAGTGCTCTGTACGGTCTCATACTTCTATTTCTCGCGCGAGCACAAGGGAGTGCTTGGCGTAACCTCCCGCATCGGTATCGTATTCGTTATGATCGGATTCGGCGCGGCATTCGGCTATACGGTCATGGCGCGGGTCAGCCTGCTCATCGGCCAGATGCAGTTCTTGCTGGGAGACTGGCTGGGGATTATTCAGTAGACGCTAAGCGCTAGACGCTGCCTTAAGGACAGTAAGCAGTAAGCTGAAAAATAAAAGCGCAAGGCGTAGGGCGAAAAATACCGCAAAGGTTACAGAAAAAGGACGAACCGAGTACAGTAGGCACTAAGCCGAAGGATCGTACGCTAAACGCTACTTTTCGCTTCGCTGTAATAAAACGCGAAACAGAGGGCGTTTCGCTGTATATAAACGGGGCTGTGCCCCTGTACAAAAACGTCGCTCTCGCGACTGTAATCAACTAGATAACGCAGCGGATCAGGATATCAGTGGGAAACAGCTCAGAGTCTCAGAATATCAGGTTCTTTTGTCTGATATACTGATGTGCTGGTATCCTGCTTGCTGATAGTCTGGTATCCTGATGTGCTTCTGATTGGATCCAGCATCAATAACCAAAATCCATTTTCCATCCTGCCGTGCTCCAGCGCGGCGTGTTTTCAGCCGAAGGCGTGCCTCCAGTCACGCAATGCCATGTCTTATGACGGTTTAATCTATGACTCCAATCCGCCGTGGACGGATGTGTCGTCTCTCTTTACTTCCCCGGTTCCTCACGTATAATTCTCCCTATCTAAACCAGTCAGCATTGAGCTGAAGTAAGGAGGTTGCATGTTTCTACTCATATGCCTTTTTGTTCTTACTCCACCCACCAATATACGCGCATTTGATACGCCGGACGATGGTGGCGGATCGATCACGGTCACCTGGGATCTTTCCCCTGACGATGCATTCCTGGTTGGCTATGAGATCTTCCGCAGCGAGAACAATATGGATTTCGAAAAGGTCGGATTCATCGGCAGGGGCCAGACCGGGTACGAGGACGAAACTGACGATAAAATGCAGTATTCATATAAAATCGCGTCTTCAGTCGACACACTCCGCGCATTCTCTGAAACCAGTCTGCCGGTCACGAGCACGCCGCAGTGGATCGACCGCTACAAGATCAACATCGTTGTTGCCCTTATCATTTTTGGTGGTGTGATCATGTTCTTTATCTATCGCGCGCACCGGGGCAAGCAACTCTATATCCGGAAAATCGCAGGTCTTCAGGCGATCGATGATGCGGTGGGACGGGCGACTGAAATGGGAAAACCAATATTGTTCTGCCCCGGGATCGGTTACATTGAAGACATTGCGACGATCGCCTCGTTAAATATTCTCGGTGAAGTAGCTAAGAAATGCGCAAAATACGATACGCCCTTGATCAATCCGCACTTCGATCCTATCGTCTATACGGTTGCCCGTGAGATTGTAAAAGAATCGTACAACAGCATGGGTCGTCCTGACTCTTTTAACGCGGATAACATTTATTTCATCACGGATTCACAATTCGCCTACGCAGCTGCGGTCGATGGTATTATGATCCGCGAAAAACCAGCGACCAATTTCCTGATCGGCTGGTTCATGGCCGAATCCCTTATTATTGCCGAGACCGGCGCTTCGACCGGCGCCATCCAGATTGCCGGCACTGACCGTGTATCCCAATTACCATTCTTTGTGACTGCTTGTGACTATACTTTGATCGGCGAAGAACTGTATGCCGCGTCTGCATACATTTCAAAACACCCCTTACTCTTGGGCGCGATCAAGGGAGAAGACCTGGGAAAGGTAATCATTGTCGTCCTGCTGGCCGCAGGATCGATCATCGGCTTGCTTACCAGCTTCCAGCTCTACCATTTGTTCGACTAAGGAGAACATCATGAAACGTACAATTCCGCTCGTTTTGGTCACTATTTTTGGTATCTTCGGTATCATTCCCTTCATTGTGCCGCATCCGATCGTGCAGAACACGGACAGTTTTTTGCGGAACGAACTGCTCAAGATCCTCATGGCATTCGCACTCATCCTTGGTCTGGGCAGCTTGCTCAACGTCCATATGAATAAAATACAACGAAAGCGCAAAAACTGGCAGTATTCCCTGGCGCTGATCATCACATTCGCGATAACCTCGATCATCGGTCTGTTCGGAGGCGTGAACGCGGATGGTATTTTGCCAACCCGCATCGGTTCTTTTGCCTTTGATATCTGGACGATCTATCTTAATGTGGAAGTGCCGCTCGGCGCCACCATGTTCGCAATGCTCGCATTCTTCATGGCTTCCGCTTCGTACCGGGCATTCCGCGCGCGCTCTCCAGAAGCGACCCTCCTTTTGAGCGCTGCATTCATCGTCATGATCGGCGTGCTGCCGCTCGGGAATTCTATCTCGCCCCATTTGCCGTCGTTCGCGCAATGGATCATGGATGTTCCGAATGTCGCGGGACAACGGGGCATCATGCTTGGCGTAGCGCTTGGTATCCTTGCGACGGGACTCAAGATCCTGCTCGGTATCGAACGTTCCTGGCTCGGGGGTGACTGATGAATATGAAAAAATTTGTCAACATCCTCACGTCGATCGACCGGCGGATCATCTATGGTGTCCTTTTGATCGTCGTCATCCTGCCGCTCATTATTCCGTCCGTTCAGTCAGTACGTGTCATGCCCCCGGTCGAGAAGTTCTTCAATGCCGTGAACCACATACCAACGGACAAGGCATTAGTCATAGACTTTGACTACGATCCTCAAACCCAGCCAGAACTTGAGCCTATGGGCTTCGCGGTGCTGCGCCATGCGTTTAGGAACCGTATAAAGGTCCTCGCCCTGAGCCTGTATGTCCAGCCGCTCGGTCTTGCCCAAAATGCCCTGAATTCGGTCACCGAGGAATTCAACAGCGTTGCCACAACGAATGCCGACAGCATCCTCTACGGGAGGGATTATGTATTCCTGGGATGGCAGCCTGGTGCGATCCTGGCAATGCTCAGTATAGGGGAGAACATATCCTCTTTCTATAAAACAGATTACTATGGCAACCGCACCGATACCCTGCCGCTCATGAAACACATAAAAAACTACAATAATATCGATCTTGTTGTCTCGATATGCGGGAGCGATTTGCCACGGTACTGGATCGCTTATGCGCAAAACCGGTTCGGCGTCAAGGTCGCTTCTGGTGTGACCGCGGTATCCGGTTCAGAATTCTATTCTTATTTACAGACCGGCCAGTTCTCAGGACTGCTCGTCGGCATGAAAGGGGCAGCAGAGTACGAAGAGATCATTGAACAGAATCTTAAGCTAAAAGTACGAAGAAAGGCGAGCGAAGCCTTGCCTTCCCTCACCTATGCCCACCTCATCATGATCGGGTTCATCTTGATCGGCAATATCGGGTACTTCATGAAAAGGAGGCAGACATGAATATCTCATCAGATCCCTGGATCTGGATCAGCGCACTCATGACCGTCGCGATCTTCTCGTTTTTATACCGGGATAATCCCCTGTATCGGTTTGCCGAGCATATATTCGTAGGGGTGGCGAACGGCTGGGCAGTGACTTTTTACTGGCACAATATTCTCGCGCCTTCTCTTTTCGATCCCCTGTTCCGTCAGGGCCAACTTCTCTATATCATACCCATGATAATCGGCATGCTCTACCTGACCAGGTTCATTCCAAAAGTGTCCTGGCTCGTGAGGATCCCGATCGGTATCTCCATGGGATACTTTGTCGGCGCTTCGATCCCGGCTGATCTTCAGGCGTATATCATCAAACAGATCCAAGGAACAATGCTGCTTTCCCAGAACTTCGAAGCCTGGCATGCTGGTTCACTCGGTATTGTCTGGTCAGTGATCCTTCTCATCGGCGTCGTCTGCACGCTTTCGTACTTCTATTTCTCCAGAGAACATAAGGGCGTGCTCAAAGTAACATCCAAAATCGGTATTACATTTGTCATGATCGGATTCGGCGCCGCGTTCGGATACACGGTCATGGCTCGTATCAGCCTGCTGATCGGACGATTGCAATTCCTGCTTGGACCATGGCTGGGGATTATTAAATAGTACTTACAAGGAACTAGGAACCGATAACACAGCGAACCGCAGGCAGTAAGCCGTAAGCCGAGGGATGCTACGTAATGCGTAAAGCGTAGGGCGTAAGGCGACGACACAGCAGACGTTAAGCGCTGTATCGCTAGACGCTACCTTTCGCTTCGCTGTAATAAAACGCGAAACAGAGGGCGTTTCGCTGTGCATAAATGGGACTACGCCCCTGTACAAAAACGTCGCTATCGCGACTGAAATAAAACGCCTTCGGCTGTAACAAACTGAAATATCACTAACGACATTAACGAAATTAACGCAACTGCCGAACTCAACAGTTCTTAAAAATGCATATCAGCGGATCAGAACATCAGCATGCAGGATATCAGTATACCAGCATATCAGGTGTTATATACCTGGTATTCTGGTGCTCTGGTTTGCTGCCCACTGATATCCTGGTATCCTGATAGACTTCTGTTGAGCGTTTGGAACATTTGAATTTTGGTATTGTTTAGTATTTAGAATTTCGAATTTAGGATTTATTCGTAATGATCCGCTAGCGGATTATTACGAATTTACCGACCTGTTCCCCGACATCCGACTGCACGTGGAACACGTAGACGCCGCTCGCCACGAGCTGACCCATGTTGCTCAACATGTTCCACCACTCGTCG
>JAFGPO010000115.1 GCA_016936155.1 Caldifarciminota bacterium | reverse complement strand
GTGTGCCCTGGATTCGTCGACCTTCACTGCCATCTCCGCGATCCGGGCCGTCCGGACAAGGAAACGATCGAGACCGGGAGCCAGGCCGCGGTTGCCGGCGGGTTTGCGACGGTTTGCTGCATGCCGAATACCGATCCGCCGATCGATAACGAGGGGATCGTTCAGTACATCAACCGGGAGGCCGCACGCGTTGATCTGTGCAGGATCTTTCCGATCGCGGCGATCACAAAACACCGCGCCGGCAAGGAGCTCACGGAATTCGGGGTTCTTGTCAAAGCAGGCGCAAAAGGATTCTCTGATGATGGCGACGAAGTAGCGGACGGGAATGTGCTCCGGCGCGCCCTGGAATACTCGCGCGCATTCGGCGTCCCGATATTCGAACATCCGATCGACCGGGACCTTGCGCAGAGCGGGATCATGCATGAAGGTCTGGTCGCCACGAGATTGGGGTTGCGGGGATCGCCGGCGATCGCTGAAGAGTCATGTGTGATGCGGGATATATTGCTTGCTCGGTTCACCGGCGCCCGAGTGCATCTGTGTCACATTTCCACAAAAGGAGCGGTCGAATTGATCCGACGCGCTAAGCAGGATAAGATCAATGTGACGTGTGAGACATGCCCCCACTATTTCTTTTATAACGACGAAATGCTCGAGAGTTTTGACACCAACTGTAAAGTAAATCCACCCTTACGGAGCGAGGCGGATCGGCAGGCGGTCGTTCAGGGGCTGCACGATGGCACGATCGATTGCATTGCGACCGATCACGCGCCCCACTGCCTTGCAGAAAAAGAACTTGAAATTACGCAGGCGCCATTCGGCATGATCGGGTTCGAGACTGCATTATCGATGATTACCATGGAACTTATCAATAAACAGAATTTTTCCTGGATCGAAGTTCTGAGAACACTGACCACAAATCCAGCGCGCATCCTGGGTGTCACGACCGGGAGGCTTCAGAAAGGCGCTCCTGCCGATGTCACAATCTTCAATCCCAACCAGCAGTGGAAGGTCACGCCTCAGGTCCTTCGCTCGCGTTCAAAAAACACTCCCCTGCTCGATAAGCAGGTCATGGGCCGGGTTAATTACGTGATCGTAAACGGCATTGTCAAATACGGTCTGAACGAGTGAGCAACTCATGGCTCAAAAGGTTCATCGTCCCCGTACCGGCCGTGTCGTACTGCCGGATTGGCTTGGCAGCGGGCAGGATTTATTCGGCACAATCCAGATAATCAAGGGCAAGCGGATCGATCATGGATTTCTTGAGATCGATTTTGATTTTCGTTTCAGCGATACATTCAACTACCCGATCGTATTCAGCGTGCGGAGCATAAAGACAGATATCGAGGTTTATGCTCTATCATTCCGTATAGACCAGGGTATTGATGCTGCAACCCGCGCGATCGAGGAGCGGATCATCGCGCCGAAGGTTTGTCAGACACTGACTAAGAATGATTTTATACGGTTTTTTGCCGACGTTGTGCAGCATAATATAGATTTTGCCCTGTATATCAACAAGGCACCGAAAAAACTCCAGAAGATGACGGTGTTTCAATTGAACGAGGATCAGCGTTTCATCCTCGATGAACGGCTCATCATGAGGATCGCGGCGGTCCTTGATGAGCGTTCTGTCTGAACTTCAGCGGCTCATACCACCTCGACGCCACTTACGCCGGCAATGATCTCGCCGATCTTTCTGCCTGTTTTGAAAAGACGCTGGTGTTTTTCATCGATAATCGCGACCATCCCGATGCCCATATTGAAGACCCGGTACATTTCGGCTTCAGGCACCTTGCCCAGGTGCTGAATGATCTTGAATATCGGAAGCGGATCCCAGGAATCTTTGCGGACGATGGCGGTACATCCTTTGGGCAGAATGCGCTTGATATTGTCAATAAACCCGCCGCCTGTGATATGAGCTAACCCTTTGATGTATTTGAGCCGCGGTTCAAGGATCTTGCGATACGAACGGTGGCTTTTCAGCAATTCCTCGCCAAGCGTGCCGCGCAGTTCCGGAAGCCTTGAGGAGAACGTGTACTGCCGGAGAAGGATTTTTCGGGCGAGCGAATATCCATTCGTATGCAAGCCGGACGACGGGAATCCGATGACCATGTTGCCGGGTGCGATGCGCGATGTATCGATTGTCGCGCTTTTCGCAACCCGACCGACAATGAAGCCGACCAGGTCATAGATGCCTTTTGGGTAGAACCGTGTGAGGCAGGCGGTCTCCCCGCCAACAAGAACCATTTTTTCTTTTACGCAGGCCCGGGCAAGTCCTTTGATTATCGAAAGCAAAACCTTATCCTCAATATCAGAGAATCCGATATAATCCATGAAGAATAAAGGTCGTGCTCCGGTCGTCAGGATATCATTTACGCAGTGATTAACGATATCGGCCCCGATGGTATCGTGTTTGTCAGCCCCGCAGGCGACCAGTATCTTAGTCCCTACGCTGTCAACGCTCGACACAAGGTACTCATCATCCAACGGGTAGAGCCCTCCGAATAGCCCGAACGTGGAGCGGATATTCGACCGGTACGTTTTTATGACCTCTTTTCCTATTCCTTTACGCACGAGGTTAAGGCGGTCGATGTCAACGCCGGAATTCTTATAAAGCATAAGAATAGTGTACTGATCTCTTCAGATAAATCAAGTGGTAGTAGGTCAATCTCGCGAAGGGGCCGATCCTGTTCTAATCACCGGGCAGAATGATTTCTCCATTGACATGCAATATGCTGGAAAGTATAC
>JAFGPO010000114.1 GCA_016936155.1 Caldifarciminota bacterium | reverse complement strand
TGATTCCAACACTTCTATTTGAGGGGATGCTCCATTTGTGCCGGGTATGAATGGCACCCAAGTTGCCTTTGCATGCACCAACACAGGCATGCAAACCGTAACCATACAGATAATGAATACTCTCTTCATTGTCTCCTCCTTGTCTCCTCCTTCAATATTGTGCTTTGTTCTATGGATTAGTTTTTTGTTTTCCTTCCCCTCCTTGCTGCCAGCTATGATTTTTTATTGTACAACCACTAATTGCGGCGACTATACTGAAATCCTATCTAATTAGCAGAATTTTTATGGTCATACTATGATTCTCTGCGCGTAATGTTACAAAATATACACCACTGGCAAGTTGTTTCCCGGTGTCATCGCATCCATTCCAATACACCGATCTTGATGGATTCATCATTCTCGTGCTTTTTACTGACCGTCCGGTCTCATCGTAAATGTGTAATACATATTCTTCTTCGAACTCGGGCATTGTCAATTCGATCCGAGTCAGATCGCAAAACGGATTTGGTGTAACCTGGATATCCATTATATTACTGGCTACATTCCATCGTATATTCGGTTGCTCTTTTACTCCCATGGTATCCGGTGCGATTTTGACAAGATATACATCCCATATGCCGGCTCCGAATGACGCCGTATGACCGGTAACGATATAACCTTGATCCGAGGTCTGCTGGACAGAACGAGCTTCCTCGTCCTGGATTCCTCCGCACGTCAGTGTCCAACATTGATTACCCAAACTATCGGCTCTGACAACATAAAGGTCATAGGATCCCGCACCAAAGGAATTGGTACGACCGGCAAGTATATACCCTTTGTCTGAAGTCAGATTGGCAGCGTAACAAAAATCAGAACCGGTACCGCCGTATGTCCTGGTCCAGAGTGTATCCCCAAGAGAATCAGTCTTGATCACATACGCATCCATCCCGTCAGCACCAAATGACGTGGTAATTCCGGCCATGATATAGCCCTTATCTATGGTTTGTTGAACGGATGATGCGTAGTCGCCTTCTAAACCGCCATAGGTTCTGGTCCAGAGGGTATCCCCGAGAGAATCTGTCTTAATCAGATACACATCGTAATTACCAGCACCAAATGAACTGGTATATCCTGCAATTATGTAACCCCCGTCACAGGTTTGTTGAATCGAATTACCGCAATCATCACTGGATCCCCCATAGGTTTTAGTCCAGAGCGTATCGCCCAATGAATCGATTTTAAGTAGCCATACATCATAGCTGATTTGGAATGTCTGTCCAGCCACGATATAGCAATTATCAGTAGTCTGTTGTACTGAGTAGCTCTGGTCAACACTTCCCCAGCCATACGTTTTCGTCCACAGCGTATCAGGAGTTTGAGAAAAAAGAGTCAATGGACAGAACGCACATAGCGTGTAAAGGACTATGATACTACAGGAATGTTTCACAGAACCTCCAGATCATTATAAGAGCAGGAGAATGAATGTCAAGGGAACAGCGGTGGTTCTCGATTCACCGCCTTCACTCAAACGATAATATGCAGAGTAAACTCTGCCACTACAATTATTCAGAGCAACTGTGAATTGTCGACAGGCAGTATTCCCTACATATAATTGGACACCCTCACCCCCGGATCAAGTCCGGAATGACACCTTCTATTTATTAACTAAATCCCAAAATCCCCTATAATACAATGCTGTGAGCCTTTAATATCTCGGCTTACTGTCTAGTGCCTACTGTTTGCGGTATAAAATGCGCCTGTAGCTTTCACCCCGTTAAATACTATGAAATGACATGACGCGGACATGTTAGTCTTATGTGATTATTTAACGGGGCAGGATCGGATAGAGCAACGGATTTCTAATCCGTTGACAACACCGGTCTTCCCGGACTTGACACCTCTGTGTAGTATGATATACTGAGCCACATTTCAAAAGAAAGGGGAATGCATGGATACTTATACAAAAACCACAAAAACCGGCTGGGGCCAGAATATCGGCAAATCGGTCATGGGCGTGCTCGTTGGCCTTGCCATGTTCGTGGCATCTTTCGTCGTTCTCTGGAATACCGAAGGCAGGACCAACCTCGGCAAGGTCGCGGAAAAAGCGATCCAGGTATCGAGCGGAACCGTTGAGACCGCGGCAGCTGGACAACTTGTCTCGGTGACCGGCGATCTGAAGACGAATTCACCGGTCGGGGATCCGACGTATCTGAAACCAGGTCCGTACGTGGTCGTGTACCGCAATGTCGAGATGTTCGCCTGGGTGGAGGAAACAGAAACCGAGACCAAGAAGAAAACCGGCGGCGGGAGCGAGGAAACGACCACCTACCGCTATGTCACCGAGTGGACATCAAGTCCGCAATCATCATCTGAATTCGAATATCCGGAAGGCCACACCAATCCGCGCATGAAAGTGCAGCCGGATACTTTCTATGCCCCGACTGCCGGTGTCGGAGCATACACGTTCGACCACCGCTCGGCCACCCTGCCGGATGCCGCGCCAATCATGCTGACGCGCGACAATGCGATCGCACAATGGGATGTGCGGCTCATCGGTCGCGACTACCTCTTTATGGGCAGATCATTTGATACGCCGGACGTGGGCGATATCCGGATCAGTTTCGAAGCATTAAATACAGGGAAAAAAGTTACGCTCTTTGGCAAACTCGCTGGATCCGATATCATCCCCTACTATCATAAAGGGAAAACAAGGCTCTACCGCGCCCTTTCCGGCACGCATGATGAGGCGATCGCGACGCTCAAGACCGAGCACAAAGTCATGGGATGGATTCTCCGGATCGTAGGATTCCTGCTCATGTGGATCGGCCTCACGCTCATCTATGGCCCGATCAGCGCGTTCCTCGATGTACTCCCATTCCTTGGCAAGATCAGCAGAAGCCTTATTGCGATCGTTACTTTCTTCATTGCCATCATTCTAACCATCCTCACGACCGTGATCTCAATGGTCTTCCATAATACGATCGCACTCATTATCTTCATTGTCATCGTGGGCATCGTGCTTTTCTTCATCCTGACCCGAAAGAAGAAACCCGCAACTGCCCCGGCAACGCCGCCAGTCACGGGGGCATAATGGGCGAACTGACCAGTATCATCGAAGCGATAAAACCATCGATCGTGGTATTGAAATCCGGGCAGAATAAAAGCGGTACCGGATTCTTCGTCAATTCAAAAGGCCTCTTTGTCACCAATAAGCACACGGTGAAACTCAGCACGTATATCACGATCGCGCTCAATGACGGAACCGAGAAACATGCCACCGTGGTCCTTGCCGATAACGACGTTGACTTCGCGTTCGCGATCGCGGATATCGAGCGCTCCACACCGATCCCGCTCGCCAATAGCAGCACAATCCAGGAAGGCCAGCAGGTCATTGCGATCGGTCATCCATATGGGTATGACTTCACCGTTTCCAAGGGCATTGTGAGCTGTAAAGACCGGATCGTCAAAGGTATCCATTACATCCAGACCGATGTCCCGATCAATCCCGGGAACTCAGGAGGCCCGCTCATCGACATAAATGGTGCTGCCATAGGGATCAACACCTGGGTGGTCGGCGATGCGGACAACATGAGTTTCGCAATACCCGCGGCCTCGGTCAAACCAATACTCGAGCGGATCGATCAGGAATTCGATTCCCTTATGAATATGTACTATTGTCCGATCTGCGGCTGCCTTGATCGCGAGTTCATCACTACTAAAAAAGCTGAGTACTGCCGGAGCTGTGGTGCCCAAAAATGGGATAAGTCCAAGGAAAAAGAACAGGCGCTGACAGGGGGAGTACAGTCACCAGCCGCACAGCCGGTCAAGGCGGCCATGGCGACATGTCCTCATTGTAAAACCCAGATCGCCGCATCCGCGAAATTCTGCAGTAACTGCGGTCAAAAACTCGGATAAAGGAGCATCCATGTTCTCGAAGAAGAAAAAAGAAGAACAAAAACAGGATACGCCACAACAAGGCATTGACATCGCGTACTACGAGAAAATGATCAACGATCTGCTTACGAGTTACGGACTTGATCCGGAAAAGTGCCGGCACCGGCCAAAGACCCTGTGGTCGGCGTACCGCGGCTCCGCCCTCATCTATACCGAGATATTCAAACTCAACGACGTCGACTACATCGAGGTATCATGCCCGGTTTCCAGTATCCCATCGCGCAACCTTTTGCCCTTTTACCGGAAATTGCTGGAGATCAACTACCAGCTGATGGGTGTTAAATTCTTTGTGCGCGATGATCTGTTATATTTATCTGAGAACCGCGAGCTCAAGGGCTTGGACAAGGACGAACTCGCCGCGATGCAGAACCGGGTCAGTTTTCATGCGGACAAATTAGACGATGAATTGATCAAGGAATTTAAAACGCGGGATTCTTAGCGCGACAACGTCATTTTACTGTACGCGGACACGGACCGCAACTGCGGGAACATACTTGATCCCGTACCCGCTTGCATCATAGCGGTATGTGCTCCGAACATATCCGCTATCGATCGCCATCTGCGCCTGCTCGTCAGTCCAGTCCGCGATATCGTAGCCGTCATTCCATTCCGGGCTGTTCTCGTATTGCCAGTAGGATAATGCCATAACATGCGAACAATCAGTCTCATGTGCCCAGGCGATGAAAATAGAGTACGTGCCAGTGCGGTCCGGCGCCTGCAAGAACAGATCGATCGTGTGCTCAGAGATCCCCTCTGGCAGCCAGATACCGGTTTCCCAGTATTCCTCGACATGATCCCCCCAGGTCGGCGTGCCGCCGAGCGGAGCGCCCCAGGAAGGATCGCCACGGTTATTGGCGCGAACCGTGATATCACCGGTGATATCTGCTCCCGGATTCACTTCGATCAATGGATCCAATACATCCACTATTTCATTATTGATCCGGGCCGATACAAGGTTCAGCGTGTTCCTTGGCTTACCCTGCGAATTGTCGACAAGGACGTACACAGGATCGGAAACCGCCATGCGGTCAGACCGATCATAGACTTTTGCCGTGATAATATGGCGACTGCTGTCGGGCAGCGTATGCGTTTCCCAGGGAACACTGTACGGCGGATGCATTGCGATCGCATGGAACTCGCCGTCGATGAAGAATTCAACGCGCGCTATCTCAATACCAGCCGCCTGAGCAGTGATGTCGACAGTACCGCCAATGAGCGCACTATCTGCTGGTGCGGTAATGTGCGCGAATGGACGCGATCCGGAACATCCGACCAGATACACAGCGCACAGACAACCCACCGACCAGTGGATGAATTTCATCCTGGACAGCATCACTCTGGTGAATGATCGATCGTATCCGGAACTCGCATCAAACAGGAATCCGGGACATACCCGGTCTTCCACTTCCCCTTTTCAAACCACCATATCTTGTACCATCCGTCGGATGTCGGATGCGCCTTGACCCTGGTTCCCTCATCCATGACCGCAACGAGCAAAGGCTTGATGCTGCCATAGTGATATACAACCCTGGTCATGTACCGCGTGATCACCATCTCCTCGACATCATCCGGCGGAGTTTGGGGGCACCCTCCTTGCAAGAAGATGATGAACAGTACCACGGCTAAACAGAATCGAATGTGCATACGAATGATATACTCGTTCATAGGTGTTTATGATAATCACGAAGTCGAGTGCTGTCAATCACGCATCGCGACCGACCGAATCGCCGGATTCCAGGCTCCACGCCATCAGAGATGGCAGTGACCAATGACTACATGCACCTGAAGCGCGGCAGCGGATCAATCCGACGACACGACATACGCGGTATCAACCGCCGTGTCATCAGACGTACTATACTCGGCGATGATCAGGGCATTGACATGAGTTTCGATAAAACCACTCTCTATGACCGGATCTTCAGGCGCAATCATTTTGATGCACGCGCGGTGCACATAGTAGTCCGGTTCTGACGGATCCTCCACCCACGTTGCGGTGAGTATTTCACGATCCCCCTCATCGGTCGTAACAAGGAGGTCTATGGTTTCCGGGAAATCAAAAACGATCGGTGTATGGGTCTCGACAGAGACATAGTCCCCGGGACTGTAGTGAACGGTGTTGTACCCATATCCTTCTGACATGAAGTGAACGCTCACATACCATCGTTCCTGCTCAGCACAGGACACCACACCGACGGCATACCCCAAGAGCATGCCTCCACACATGATGACACCAAGACCTCGGTGTATGTAGGAGCCGATTTGCCGCACTGTATTCATTGTTCCTCCCGTGCTATCCTCACATCATCATAAAAAATCCCGCCATCGCACCCGTAGATCGTGGAAAGAGCGAACGTGTCTGATAATGTGCTGTATGCGGTCTCGACATTTTCAGCAACAAGGGCTGTACCGATCCACACGTTCATTAGCCCCTGGGAAAAATCCAGTGCAACACGCACATCGTACCATGCTGCACGGCTCCACGGAAACGCGGTCGCGACCGGGGAGATGCCGCGGACATGAACAAGATGATCCGCCGGGTCGAACATCACCCCGTCATATATCTCGCCGGTTTGGGGGTCGATACGATGGAACAAACCGACAAGAGCGCCGTTCTCGCTGTTGTTAGGAACCATGATTGATACTTCGTATGACAGACACGATACATTCGCCGTGTCAAAGCCAACGCCGTCAGTACGGACATAGGCTGCATACCCGAAAGAATGATAGCTTTTTACGCCCTGATGCGGGTATGACTGGCTCACGTACGTGCTGTCCAGAACCCCGGGCCATATCTCACGCCATATCAATGCCGGGGTATACCCTGGTATATAACTCTCAAAACCATCAGCAAAGAGCAATGGTCCGTTGCTGATAATGACGTACACGGTATCCGATACCCCCTCATTGCCATCCCGGTCATAAGCATGGGCATACAGGGAGTGTTCGGTGTTATCATCAAGCACGTGCGTGTTCCACGAATAGAGAAATGGGCGTTCATCATACCCGCAGACGATGCTGTCATCGATGAACAGGGCGACACTGTCACCCGCTTCATTGTCTTCAGCCACGACAAAGACCGTTGTGATACCGCTCACCGTTGTATTGTCCACGGGCAGAGATATGGTCACTTCAGGCGGTTGCTGACCTCGGCAACTGATAACACACAGTATCGTAAAGAAAAAAAATACAACAGCATCTTTCATCTGTCATATTCTAAGAAATGAAGGGCGTTATGTCAAGGTGGCAAAAAAATCAATGATGTGTTACGCGCTTCTGATGGGTCCGGCAATAAACAGCGGGTATTTCTTTAATAGACATTAATCAGCCAAAAAGCGCGTGCCCCGCACTATGCGGGGCACGCGCAAGTCTCGTTTGTATACTGCTATTTTACGAATATGAGCTTATGGGATGCGTGATGCTGTTCAAACTTCAGATCCAGAAAGTACACGCCGTTCGACACACCATGTCCCTGCCAGTGTATAGTCGTGGTTCCTCCCTGATACGGACCATCCGCAAGAACCGATAACAGCCGGCCTGAACTGTCATACACTTTCAGGGTTGCATGACCACTATGCGGTAATGTGAATGAGATCACCACATTCCCGCGTGCCGGGTTGGGAATATCCGGGGCAAATCCAATGACTGATGGACCTGCAGCGGGATCTTCCTCGGCAATGCCGACGAGAGTACCATTGATGCCCACATTGTCAACTGCGCAGTACCAGCAGCGGTCAGTATTGCCGCCATCATCATAGTAGAAGTAAACGCGCACTTCCGGATAGGTTTTGTATGCGGATACATCAACCGAGTCCCAATCAGGTCCAAAGTCGTCGGTATATTGCGCCAATTGCACAGGCGTCCAGACGCCGCCATTCAGATAATAGATCCCGGCTTCCACCCATTCATTGGCTCGACGCCAGTTGTATCCCAGGCCATAAGACAGCCAGTTCGTATTGGAATCAGGCACAACGCGCGGTGACAAGATAGTATCCTGGATTGTCACGCCATTACCGGCTTCGTCATCATCAACCCAGAAACATGAATCACCAGGATTCGGGGGCGCCCAATTGTGCAGGGCCTGATCCATGACTGCCCAGCCATCAGGCCATGCCTGGCCATTCGTGTGAATCCAATCCTGCCATCCGGTCTCAAAATCCCAGGTAATGAGGTTCCCTGATCCACCTGGTTCGACAATGGCAATGATCAGCCAGTTGTAGTCAAAGCCGTAGGTATACAACTCTGCCCACGCACCGCCAAAATAGATC
>JAFGPO010000113.1 GCA_016936155.1 Caldifarciminota bacterium | reverse complement strand
ATGGGATTTCGTTATGGCTCGCAGTCACCAACCTCCTTGCCTACCAGGCGATCCGGACAAGAAAATACGGGGTCATGCTTGCTGCGCTCATCGTGTTCGCTCTCCCCTGCGGCTATGGCCTGCTTACTCTGCGCCCGGACCGCGGACAGCCTGTCCACATCGGCGTGATCCAACCCAATATCGATCCGAACCTGAAGTTCAACCGCGCAATGCGTGATGAAACATTCAATCGATTGATCCATTTGTCTGAGAAATGCGCAAATGATTACATGAATAAACGGCGCGAGAAGCTCGACTGCATACTATGGCCGGAAACCGCAACCCCGGTCTTTCTTACACTCCCGGGTGATCACCAGCAGCGGGTATTTGATCTGTGCAACCGGCTCGAGATCCCGATATTCACCGGCACGCCGGTATATGAACCACGCACCAAAGATATATTCAATGGCGCGGTCCTGATCGTTCCCAATCGCGGCATTCAGAAAGAATACCGTAAGATCCATCTGGTTCCGTTTGGTGAACATATCCCCTATGATCAATATATCCCTGCCTTCAGAAAGATCGATGTTGGCGGCGGGGATTACCGGCCCGGGAATACTTATACCGTATTCACTCTTGTCAAAACCAGGTTCAGCTGTCTGATCTGCTTTGAATCCATTTTCCCTGAACTTGCACGTCGATTCACGCACCTCGGTGCTCAGGTACTCTTCAATATCACAAATGACGGCTGGTTCGGCAGGATATCCGGCCCGCAGCAGCATAATGACATGTTCATCCTGCGCGCCGTCGAGAACCGTGTCCCTCTTGCACGGAGCAGCAATACCGGCATATCAATGCTCGTTGACAAATACGGTCGGGTGGTTCAGGATACTCCTTTGTTCAAAGAGAAATATATATGCGGCACTGTCCATGTCATGGATCAAAAAACCATCTACCAGACGATTGGTGATGCAGTGCCGCTGGGCGCGCTTATTGCCATAGCCGGGGCGCTCATTCTATCCATATTCCGTCGCCGCGCCGTATGCGTACCCGTTGACTTAGCGCCGTAGACATATATAATTGCCTATAATCCACTATGTCTGATAACAAACTGTATAAGAGCTTAGCCGCGATCACTGAATCACTCCTTGAACAGAAGGGTTTAGATGATGTTTTCGACGCGATAACGCGACATGCATGCTCTTTTTTCAATGCTTCGGCGTCCAGTATCATGCTCTTTGATGATAACAAGGAGTACTTGACAATCGCTCGTTCTTTTAATCTATCCGAGGAATACCTGCGGGTCGTAAGGGTACATAAAGATCAGGAAGTCGCCGGGAAAGTATGCCAGACCAAGAAACCTCGTTTTATCAAAAATGTCCTGGAACTCTTTAAGGACATCAACGATGACTTCACGGTTTCCTGGGCGGAAAAGGAAGGCTTGATCTCTCTTGTCTGTGCACCGCTCTTGCTCAAGAACGAAGCGATCGGGTGTTTGAACATCTATTACCGGAATGCCCAGGACACATTTCAGGATGAAACCGCACTTGATTTCTTCACCCGCATGGCCGCGCTCTCGATCGACCATTCCAAGCTTATCAACCAGAGTCAGGAAAAAACCCGTATTCTGACGATCCTCGAAGAGGTCGGTCTGGTACTCACCTCATCGTTCGATATCAACGAGATCATGGCTGTGTTCCTTCCCACTGCCGTACTCCTGACCACCACAGATGCCAGCTGCCTGGTACTCTTTGACGGGAAAAATAACCATGTGCTCTGTGCATATGAATACAAGAAAGGTACTGATATACCACACCGCTACGATACGACCGATCGCCTGGATACTGAGCTGAGCCGGGAAATTATCCGCACCAATAAATCGGTGATCAATGCACCTCATGATGTTCCCCTGCCAGCGCATCCGGCGGTCAAAAAAACAAGGGTGGTCGCCGGCGTACCCCTTATCGCCCGCGAACGTCTTATCGGCATCCTGTTCATGGATGCATTGACACCACGCTCCTTTTCCAAGACCGAGGTCGACTACCTCCAGATACTGTGCAGTCAGGCAGCGATCGCGCTTGACAACACCCGCCTTTACGAGAAAGTGAACCGTGAGGCTAAAGAGATGTCGATCCTCTATGAAGTGAGTCGCAGTTTCATATCGACCCTTGATTTTGATAAACTTTTGAAAAATATTTTACAGCAATTGCGTGATACATTCGGATTTTTGAACCTTGCGATCATGCTCGTGGATGAAGAGAAGCAGGAGATCTACCCCCGTTCATATATCAACTACCCCGAGCAAATTAAACATATCCGTTTAAAGATCGGCAGAGATGGTATTACCGGCCATGTCGCCTACACCAAAAAGATGTACTACAGCCCGAATGTTCATGAGGACCCCTATTACCGGCCCGGTGTCGACGAGGCAAAGAGCGAAGTGTGTTTCCCTCTCATGATCGGTGATCATATTATCGGCGTGCTTGATGTCGAGAGCTTTGACATCAACGGATTCGCGCAGGAAGACATCACCATGCTCTCAGGTTTGAGCGCTCAGATCGCGATCGCATTGGAGAACTCGCGCCTGTTTGAGGAAGCAAAGAAGTTGTCTCTTACCGATCCCCTTACATCACTGCCGAATCGCCGGAGTTTTGAGATATTTCTTGCTTCAGAAACGCGCCGGGCATCACGGTACCGCCGGACATTCTCACTGCTCATGATCGATTACGACAATTTCAAGCATTATAATGACGCATACGGCCACATCGCGGGCGACGATATCCTGCGGACATTCAGCCTCCTCCTGAAAGAAACGATACGGGACGTTGATTTTCTCGGACGGTACGGCGGCGACGAATTCATCGCGGTGCTCCCGGAAACCGACCGGACGTTCGCGCTCGAAGTCGCGGAACGCATGCGCAAAAAAATACAGGATCAGCGGATCGATCCGTCGATCACGCTGAGCATCGGTATCGCATCCTTTCCAAGCGATAGCGACAGCCAGGAAATGCTCATTCAACTCGCCGATCAAGCATGCTACGAAGCAAAACAGCTCGGCGGTAATTGCGTTAATTTTGCATCAAATACATAGGAGGTAACTATGATACCATATTTACTCATTATCACAATAATGCAGGCAACGGTCGTTCAGGAAATTTCCTTTGACCGCAATCTTCTCGAGATCATTCCTGATGGCAACTACACGCGGATCAGGTTCCCGGGCTGCGAACTTACCAACCAGATCGGCGCACCTGAGGTGCCGGTCCTGCCGACCATGGTCGCTTTACCGGGCGGCGCACATGTTACACAAGTCAGCGTCGTCGCCAGTACCTCTACGCCTCTGGATCGCTCAATGGGGCTGTCCTTTGCCCGTGCTCCGGTCATTCTCTCGTTACCGCCGAGACCGGAGCAAGACCGGCCTTTATCAGAAATATATTCATCCGATGAACTCTACCCGCGGACCATCGTGCGCATGACCGGCGTGAAAACACATAATGGTCTGGAACTCTGCGAGTTACTGGTATACCCTGTCCAGTATCGGCCCCTTTCTGGAACCGTGCTGGTCAACGAGCGCATAACGATCACGATTGAATACGAAGGCGGTACGAGAGCGACAGCATATTCTGCCGCGGTCAAGAACATGGTGCTCAATCCTGAGGATGTCATGATCCAGGAACCTTTGCGTTCCCGGGAAATGCTCGGGTACGTCATCATCACGAATTCCACCCTCGATACTGTTTTCCAGCGTCTCGCTGACTGGAAGACCAAAAAGGGAATTCCGGCCGCGGTCCGCACGACGAACTGGATTTACACACACTACTCAGGTGAAGATAATGCCGCGCGCATCCGTAATTACTTAAAAACACTCCCTGATTCAAGTACCCGGTACGTACTCCTGGGCGGTGATACACCAGTCATTCCGTGCCGTTCTGCGTACGCAATGTCCTGCAGCGCAGGTATCTGGCCGGGTCGGGAAGACACCATGCCGGCTGATCTGTATTACGGGGATCTTGACGGAACATGGAATTTCGACGGGGACGGCAGTTACGGAGAGATCGAAGACAGTGTCAACCTCTATCCGGACCTCCATGTGGGACGCGCACCTGTATCAACCGTCTCGCAAGCACAGAAATTCGTCGAAAAAATCCTCGAGTATGAGAAAAATCCTGACCTTTCTTATCTTGAAAAGGCGGTTTTTGCCGCGGATATCCTCTGGTCAAATCCCTATACTGACCAGGCTATCCACAAGAACATGATCGAACAACAATCGTTCCCGCCCGGCTATACGATCACGAAACTCTACCGCAGCCAGGGTACGCTCTCCCCTAATGCCGTAAAGAACGCGCTCCGGCAGGGGCAGGGATTGATGAATCATGACGGGCATGGGTGGATCGATGTCATGAGTGCAGGAACTGCAAACCTGCACAATGAGGATTTCGACACCCTGACTAATGATCCTTACTATGGCATCTGCGCGTCGATCGGGTGCTGGACGACCGCGTACGATTTTAACTGCATCGCGGAAGCGTTCATGAACAGCCAGGACGGCGGCGGTGTTGCCTTCATCGGCAATTCCAGCTACGGATGGGGTGCACCAGGAAATCCAGGATTCGGATACTCGGACCAGTTTGACAGCCGGCTCTTTTACTCGTTGCTCGCGGAAGATAATTATAAGATCGGCGAAGCTCTCTCCATGGCAAAAGTACACTATATTCCTTTTTCTCATGAAAAAAATGTGTACAGGTGGCACCAGTATCAGATGAACCTGCTCGGTGATCCGGAAATGCCGGTCTGGACCGCAACACCTGAAACATTGCTCGTCTCAAGCCCTCAGGTCGTACCCGTCGGCACAAGTCGCGTTTTGATCTCAGTCCTTAACAAAAACACCTTGGTCCCGGTCAGGAACGCGCTCGTCTGCATCATGAAGGGAAATGAATCATACGCCTCAGGGTACACCGACGCAAGCGGATCCATTTACCTTGAAGCGACTCCGTCAACGGCTGGCACGCTCGATCTCACGGTCACTGCCCACAATTACCTGGCGTTTGAAAAAACGATCCCGGTCATAAGCGGGGCGTATGTTGATTTCATTGGATGGGCGGTCAATGATTCGCTGGGGAATAACGACGGGATCGCCAATCCCAACGAAGAGGTGTACCTGGATATCATCATCAAGAATACGGGTAACTCGACTGCACACGCCATCAATCTCACGCTTCGCACCCAGGATTCTCTCGCCACGCTGTACGACAGTACTGAAAGTGCCGCGAATCTGAATCCGGGTGATTCACTGTATATTGATAATGCATTTCACCTCGTGATCGACTTCACATGGAACGGTCATGGCATCCCATTTGATCTGGAGATCATCGAAGCATCGCAGACTCTTAACTACTCACCAGTACTGCTCGTCGGCACAGCCTTATTCTCGCTCGAGGATGTTGTGATCGCTGCGCCGCCCGTCATGCCCGGACAGACCGAGGAACTCAGCCTGGTTATCGCTAACACGGGGTTTGGATATGCCCATGATACCTATGCACTCCTCACCTCATCCGATCCATATGTAACCGTTGTCACGGACTCGGCATATTTCGGAACCATTCCACCGGAAACCGATACCGCGATCATTGGTCCTTTCTCGCTGTCGATCAGTTCTTCGATCCCGGCCGGACACCATCCAGATCTGGACTTTGCTATTAACGAACATAACCATGCTTTGATGGAGACGTATACGCTGATCGTTGGAACCACCGGATTTTCGGATGATATCGAATCCGGAACAGCATTGTGGACCACGGGCGGAACCCAAAACCGCTGGCACGTGACCACGCACCGTTCTCATTCGGCAACCCATGCCTGGTATTGCGGCGACAGCACCTCGCATCACTATTTCAACGGTATGGATTGCTACATCCAGACTATACCGTTCATGATCGGACATAATTCACTGCTTGCGTTCTACCGCTGGTTCATGGTCCCCCTCTATGGTGCGGACGGCATCTACGTGATCGTGGTGGGAAATGGTTTCCAGGACACGCTCGATTTCATCGGAACCGGCGGCGCACTTGATGGCCGGGAGATCCAGAGCAACTGGTTCAATCAGAAGTATTCGCTGCGAGACTATTCGCCGGGTGACACACTACAGATCCGTATCGCATTCCGCAGTGATTCGGACGGTGATATCGGTGAAGGTTTTTACATCGATGATTTCAATGTCGAGAATATCACCCTGATCAAAGAAAACACCGTAATGTATGCAGCAAGAACGATGTTCATGCTCTCGCCGAATCCCTTCCGCCACTCGATGGCCATCAACGTATCGCTTGCGAACTCCGCGCTGATGGGGCACCCCTCGATCGACATATACGATGCCAGCGGAAGACTCGTCAAACAGCTGCATTTACAAGGGATCGATCAAAGACCGTCGATTGACGTAACGTGGGATGGGACCGACCAAATGCACCGTGATGTTCCAGCCGGCGTCTACTTTCTCCAGCTCGTAACCGATTGCGAAACGATCACGAGGAAAGCGATACTGATACGGTAAAGTACTTACGAGGAACTGGGAAGGAGGAACCACACTGCGTAAAGCGTGGAGCGTGGTGCGTAAAATAACCGATAATAAATAATCAGTGACTGATTTGCGAAACGCGTAGCTTCTTTTTTACAACAATGCCGCGATCCTGTCGATCTCTTCTTCCGTATTATAAAAATGAGGGGAAAAGCGCAGCCACCCGCTGCGCAAAGACAGGACGATAGCATTCCGGGTCAGGCGCTCGTACACGACCGCGGCATTCTCATCGGGTCGTGCCGTGATGATACCGGAGCACAGAGACCGCCCTGGCGTGAGGAGCTCGTAGTTATGAGCACGCAATGCAGTCCGGAGGCGTTCCGTCAGCATCTGGATACGGGTATCGACCACATCCATACCAATATTCATGAGCATGTCGCAGTTCGCCGCAAGCGCGCTTATCCCGATGATGTTGCGCGTACCCTGCTCGAACATCCGTGCATCATCGTACAGCGGCGGCGGTGCATCGCAGTGCTCGAAACCGGTCCATTGCGCCCCGAGCCAGCCCGTGTGCAGGCGCCGGGTGTGCGGGAACTGACGTTTATTCACGTACAGAAACCCTGTCCCGCTGGGACCGAAAAGCCACTTCGCCGCGCCGCATGCGAGGAAATCGATATCGGTTTCATGCGTGACGAAATCGATCGCACCGATCGCCTGTATGCCGTCGACAATGGAAATGATGCCGCGTTCTTTCAAAAAGGCACTCAAACGCTTGATATCAATCCGTTCACCGCTCAAATAATGGACAAGATCGACGACCACTGCCTTGACCGTTGAGTCGCAGCTTTCTTCAACGACTTCAACCGGGTCCTGTCCGCTGAACCGGACGTATCTTTTTTGAATACCGGGCAGATTGTGGTCGACCGCATATCGGGCCGCCGGGAACACTCCCTCCATCACGAGCACGGTATCGCCAGGATCGAGCCGGCAATTCGTAAGGGCGATGTAGAGACCTTGCGAAGTGCTGTGGGTGAAGGTGATCTCTTCAAGATTCGCACCGACGAACCGGGCAACCGAAGCACGGCATGCCCGTACATGTTCGAAATACCTTTCGATCGGGAATTCAGCCCGCGCCGCATAGATATCAAGGCACATCTCGATCGCCTGGCGCGCTGGACTGGAAAGCGGCCCGGTGCCTGCATGATTCACATACGTGCACTTTTTTGTTATTGGGAACATCCCCCGGTATGCATCACAATCAAAATTCATGATCCATTTCCATCGATGTTGCAAAAACATCTTCGGGGATCTCGTGAAGGAAAGGTGAAACCTGCGTGTAAATGGTCCCTCCCTTCAGTGTATCCCGCTGCCGTGCACATGTGAGGTATAACTTCTGACGCGCCCGGGTAATCCCGACATAAAGCAGGCGCCGCTCCTCTTCATACTCTTTCAAATCGCGCCGGGATTTGTAGTGAGGTATCAAGCCTTCTTCGAATCCACTGATGAATACCGTATCAAATTCCAATCCTTTCGCATTATGGAGGGTCATCAGGTTCACCCTTTCGGCGGATTCATCCCAGTCGTCAATGTCGCTGCGCAGAGAAACATCGGCGAGGTATTCATCGATCCTGGCTTCAGGATGGTCTTTGCTATAGTCTTTTATAGAAATGAGCAACTCCTCAACGTTCTTCCTTCTTACATAATCCGCGTCACTCCGGTCATCACTGAGGCTGACGAGGTACCCGGATTCCTTAACGATCGCCATGACCAGCTCATAGAGCCCCAGGGTCTCTTTTCGTTTAATAAAGGAAGCGATCATCACAACGAATTCCTTGATACGCGCCTTCGTACGACGATCGATCCGCGGTACTTCCTCGACGTTGCACAGCGCTTCGTAAAGCGATACTCCCTTATCGCGCGCAAACTGGGCGACTTTCTCCACGGTCACAAGACCGATCTTGCGCGAGGGAATGTTGATGATGCGCTTCATACTCACGCTGTCCCTGGGATTGTGCACGACTTTGCAGTATGCGAGGACGTTCTTGATCTCGGCGCGTTCGTAAAACCGCAGCGCCCCGACGACCTCATAGGGAAGTTGAAACCGCACAAAGCACTCTTCAAAAATACGCGACTGGTAGTTGATCCGGTAGAATACCGCGTACCGGCTCATATCCTCACCCTGTAATTTCGCCTCAATGAGTTTACGGGCGATAAAAGCCGCCTCAGTATAGGCATCATCCGCGGCATGGAAATTGATCTTTTCACCAGCTTCATGATCGCACCAGAGAACCTTTTCCTTGCGATAGCGATTGTATTTGACCACTTCGGATGCCGCATGAAGGATGGTCTTGGTCGACCGGTAATTTTGCTCGAGCTTGATCACGAGCGCTTCGGGAAAATCCTTTTCAAAATCAAGGATATTTTTTATCTCGGCACCACGCCAGGAGTAGATCGATTGATCATCATCGCCGACCACACACAGGTTCCTGTGCTTCTGCGCAAGCATCTTTGTCATTACATACTGAGCCTTGTTGGTATCCTGGTATTCATCGACCATGACATGCTGGAAGCGTCTCTGATAATATGCAAGCGTTGCTTCGTTTTTTCGGAACAACTCTACCACTTTCATGATAAGATCCCCGAAATCGAGCGCATTGTACTCGCGCAAACGCTTTGTATATAACTCATACACCTGCTGGATCACCCGGTCATCAATGTGATCGAATGGAATAAGATCCTGCTTCAAGCGCTCGATCCGCTCGCCCACGAACGAAGGCGTGTAGTCACGTACATCGATATTGAGATCTTTAAGGCATTCCTTGATCAAAACCCGCTGGTCGTGTTCATCATAGATCGTGAAATGAGCATCCGCCCCGACAATTGCCGCAATCCGGGGATCATGGATAAGCGTATCGCGCAGGATCTTCGCGCAGGTCGAATGGAATGTTCTGATCCATACTGCATGGTCATTGCGCAATAAAGTGTGCACACGGTGTTTCATCTCATCCGCGGCCTTGTTGGTAAACGTAATAGCGAGGATATTGCGCGGAGCGACATTATAGGTATGGATCAAATACGCAATGCGGTGCGTTATCACGCGCGTCTTGCCGCTCCCGGCGCCGGCAAGGATAAGAATCGGCCCCTGTCTGGCTTGAACCGCTTTTTTTTGCTCTTTGTTGAGAACCGCGAGGAGATCAGACACCGGCAATTATAGTGAAGAAGGTAAGCAAGTCAACATCCGGACACCTTGACGGCATACTCCTGATTACTATAATTAAATCTAAGGAGGTCGCATGAGACATATGATTATCATATTCACGACAATTATGCTTGGTTTCTCAACCGGATATGAGCAGATCCCGCTTTTAAAATGGGCCGGACCTGAAGGGACACGACCGGAGACGTATGAGGAATGGATAGCGCACCACCCATATAAACCATTTGAGCACCGTGTCCAGGGAGTATACACCGGGAATGGAGAACAGGGCACGGTCGCGATCATCACGGACAATGACCTGTATATGGCCCTGGTCAGCGAACTATCGCAGCTCGTTCAGAACCTGCAAGTTGACGGGTACACTGTGCACTCCCATACCGTGACCGGGGGTACTCCAGAGGACTTAAAGACGCTGCTTCAAACCCTGTACTATGGCAACGGGATCGAAGGTACCCTGCTCATCGGAAGCGTCCCAGTCGCATGGTTCGAAATCGCCGACGATTTCCACGGGTACGGATATGCGGATTTCCCGTGCGATCTCTTTTTCATGGACCTTGACGGAACATGGCTTGACACCATGAACACGGGCAACAACAAATACGACGGTCATTCCGGCTCAATCACCCCTGAAATTTATATTGGTCGTCTCTATCCAAAAGGATTGGGTAACGATACGCTTCTCTTGAGGAATTACTTCAAAAAGGATAATGCATTTCGCCATGATACCCTGCTGCTTCAACAACGGGCCCTTGTTTTTGTCGACGATGACTGGATCCCCTGGGGAGGATGGTGGGCAGAGAATATTTCGCTTTTATACAGCGATACGATGAACTACTGGGATGCAGAGACGACGCGCGCGACTGTCTACCGGGCTAAATTAGACACGGCCCAGGCATGGGTGTCGGTCTTTGCCCACTCCTGGCCGCAGGGACACCAGTTCGCGTATAACAACGGCAACAACTATGACACCTACTACGCCAATGAGTATACATCCCAGAATCCTCCGGCAAACTACTACAATTTCTTCGCGTGCTCGTTCTCGCGGTTCACGGAGACACAAAACTGTGGGGGCAACCGGGCGATCTTCAACCAGGACTACGGCATCGGCTCGATCGGCTCGACTAAAACCGGCAGCATGCTTGAGTTCGAGTATTTCTACGAGCCGCTGGGTCAGGGAGCGAATCTTGGCAGAGCCTTCAAAGACTGGTTCACCTACATTGCCGCCGACAGTGTTACTTTTGATGAACTGTGCTGGCATTACGGGATGACCTTGCTTGCCGATTGTTACCTCATCCCGCTTGGTCATAACACGGCACTGACAGAACATAAGGAAACCGCGTTCCCTCCCCGTGTGTTGCGCCTGCTGGGTAATCCGGTCGGCATGTCGGTCCATGCTTCTATCACCCTGCCTTCGGCAAGCCAGGTCGAAGTATCACTCTACGGTCTTGATGGAAGCAAACTCATGTGCGATTACTATCACATGAATACCGGCACGCATTCGTTCACGGTCAACCTGGTAGACAGGAACGGTAACGCGCTGCCGAATGGCGTGTATGTCCTCCGGGTGAGTATGGACCGCGAAACATTCACCGAAAAGGTCGTGAAGATAGAATAATAAAAGCGCTCCGCGCTTCAGTCGTTGGGCATTAAGAGGCCAGGAGAAGGTTAATACAGGGCGTAGAAAGCTTTAAGAGGACGAAGAAAAGGCGATAAAAGATTGAAGACAGGTTGGGGTGTGGATGCTGGAGAGCACCCTCACCCAGACCCTCTCCCTTGACAGGGAGATGGGACTTGGGTTGTTCGGTAATTATTTCGCATTATGCTCTACGGTTCCTCGTTATTAGTTCCTGGTTTTTTGTATCAATCACT
>JAFGPO010000112.1 GCA_016936155.1 Caldifarciminota bacterium | reverse complement strand
GGTTAATAATCCTCAACAGGGACCGAACCGCTGATTTTCTGAATGGAAACCAATAACTCTAAAGGTGAGAAAAATTTTCATTCGGCAGAGCTGGATTTAGCGATAAGAACCATCGTTTCAAACTCTAAATTCTAAGCTCGAAATTCTAAACAAATTCTAATTTCAAAATTCCAAATCACAAATAGAGAATGAGCATATTATTCCGTAATTCGAAAGACGGAATCCCCTATTAGTTAATTACCCAATTACTTAGTTCAAATCCAGATTTGAGCAAAAAAAGGCGGGCCGCGGCCCGCCTTTTTGTGCTTGATGCAATCCTCAGTGGATCACGATCAAATTCTCGGCATATCTGCCGGAAGGCGTTTCTAATACAACGAAGTAACTGCCGTTCGACAGGTCGCGGGTGTTGATGGGAACCGAATGGACACCGGCATTCTGGTATCCAGAATCGAGGATACGAACAGAACGACCCGCTGCATCGAACAATTCAAGCTGGATATTTCCGGGTGTACCTATCGTGTATTCGATGCTTGAACCAGCGGCGGCAGGGTTTGGCGCTAGAGACAGAACTGCATTGACACTGGTAGCATTTTGTTCTTCAACACCTTCAAAATATGATTTGTGCACCAACCAGCATCGCACGGGATTTTCCGTAAGTACGCCCTCGGTCTGGGGAATACCGCCTGCATCCTTATCCTCGACGTATGTAATGAACACCGAATCATTCGCAACGTAGGGGCAGGCTGTTCCATAATCCTCATCGTCACAGGCGCCAGCACCAGCGCCCGGGGAATGGGTATTGGTCAGATTTACGTAATTCGACCAGGATGCACCGTTGTCGTGTGAAGTCGAACCATAGAATTCACCATTGACATAACCGCCCGCGGAAGCGTCGGTATAATCATCGTTGCCAAGCCACATACATAACAGGTCATTATTAGAAGGATCGACGATGAGCTGAGGGTGATCCGCCGGTAACCTCCAACCGCCGTAATCACCACCGGTCGCGGTCTCGATCCACCAGCCACCGGGTTCAGAGTAATACGTGCTCGGGCTGTTTACGACCGTGATATTGCTGGATATCTCGTCCCAATGGAATATCTTCGAGGCTTCGTAATAATTATCCGTTACTCTTCTGCCGGTCCAGGCAATATGCAGGTCGTCATTTGCGTCAAAAACTGCATTAACATCGGTATACGCACGTACCGAATCAGAAGGTTGATAATTAGTAAGATTGGTCGGCGATGTCCAGTTCACGCCATTATCTGTTGACAACATGTACCATACATTATTGTCCAGTTGTCCGCTTGCGATTGTATCCGTGATGAACATTGTCCAGCACATCACTACTTTTTGCGAACCAGCATTGCGTGAAGCGCGCGTAAACTGTGAGATTGCTGCGCACGAGTCGACACTGAAGATGGATGACCAGCTGCTCCCCTGATCTGTTGTCAGATAGGCGTAGATATGGTTATCGCCGGGCACTGGCTGACCATGAGTTTCCAATATTATGTTATTGTTGCTCGCAACCGCGACATACGGCCATATGCGGTCAGCCACTTGCGGCGACACCGGGTTATTCGGCCACGATCCATAGCAATTGCCCTGGTCAATATCGACCCAGCTATAATACCCGGAGCCTGGATCGAAATGATACGCGATCGCAGTTCTCTGGTCATCGGGATTTGCATCCTGGGTAATATCAAGCTGCACATAGCCGCTCCAGGACGGAGAACCCTGAGCTTCTCCATAGTAACTCCCGTCCGTGAACCTTGCATTCCATGCGCAATACCGCTGGTTCTGTCCAGGATAATCCTGCCACATCCAATCGATATGTGCCTGAGCATAATCGTCAACGAGGATCCTCTGGCCGTATGCACCGTTCGCCTGATAATCGTAGGCAGTCGTACCGACCTGATCACCCGGTCCCCGGCCGCCGATATAGGGGATCACGGAACGGCACGATAACTGCTCATTCCCCACGATACCCCTGCATGGTTCAAGATCGGCCTTCGCCGCCTGTGTTGCATAGCCGAACGCAGCGATCAGAGCGACCATAAGGATGATGCTCCATACTGTTTTGTGTGTGTTCATAAAACCTCCTTGTATTATGTACACATACTCTCTGTCCATTTATATACCGCTGTCCTTATTATAAATAAAAGAAATCAAAGGTCAAGAAGGCAATTAACCAGCAGATGGTATTACCTTCTCATCGTGCCTTATTTTTACGCCTTACATGCCCTGTCCTGCCCTGAATGTCATGCCTTATTACGGGAATATTCCTTTTGGATATGTGTATAATAGGTAAAGGAGGAACAATGAAACGCACATGTCTTATTTTTATGGTCCTCGCGCTCATCGGGATATCGCAGGCGCAAGAGGATGTTGTCACCAATTACCTTGGTAAAATAAAGGTCGGAAGCGCCTTCGAATACAAAAATTTAAAGCTCTTCCCCATCCATGCGATAAAAGTATTGAGCACCCAAAGCTATATCACGCTCGATGAAGCGACTGACAAAGGATGGATCAAGATCAAAGAGGTTGGCTCCGGACAGGTCAATTTCGTTACAATAAAGAACACCGGCAATAAGATGGTGTTCCTGCTGACCGGTGAAGTGATCAGCGGCGCTAAGCAGGACAGGATGTTGAGTACGGATGTCCTTCTCCCGGCGAATAGCAGCTGGACCCAGGTTCCGGTGTATTGTGTCGAACACGGACGCTGGACCCAGGTGACTCCGGAATTCAAATCAGAAAAGATGCTCGTGCCGAACGCGGTACGTCAGAAGGCAAAGGTGTACGAAAGTCAGTCTGAAGTATGGGATGAGATCGCGACAAGCCAGGATCGACTGGGCATTGCATCAGGCACGGGTACCGTCACTGCGAATTACGAGGACAAAGATGTTCAGACAAAAGTCGAAGAATACGAAAAGAAATTCGAAAAATTCCCGGAATTATCCCCCACCACGATCGGCGTGGTCGTAACAACCGGCGACCGGGTCATCTGCTTTGACATGTTCGCGAATACCGGCTTACTCAAGAAATATTGGAAGAAATTGATCCGTTCGTACACCATGGATGCATTGTACGGGGGGAAGAGCTCTCTTGATCAGGATGATATTGAACGATTCGTTGAGGCTTTGAGTGAAGCGAATTTTACCTCGACGAACGCGAGCGGGATCGGTACGCTCCTCAGGATCGAATCGGATTTTGGCAAGGGTTCAGCGTTAGTCTACGGTTCTGCGGTCGTGCACATGGACTTCTTTCCATCCGAAGGATTCATCGACGATCCTGAGCTGCACCTCGATATACGCCGTGACCTGCGGCTGGAAGAGTAGAAACAAGGTGTGTTGACAGACGCCACGATCTGACTATAATATTTACGATCGCGGGGTGGAGCAGCGGAAGCTCATTGGGCTCATAACCCAAAGGTCGCTGGTTCGAATCCAGCCCCCGCTATTAGGGGAGGACCTCAGGTCCTCCCCTTTTAAATTTTCAATCTCAATTTCCCTATATGCCAAACAATTTTTACATGTTAGTCGTCATTATCCGGCTTGACCGGATAATCCAGGGCTAAGAACTAGATTGCCTGGTCAAGCCAGGCAATGACAGATGGGACTGCTTTACGCCTTCTTTGTGTCACAGTGCTTTATACAATGTCAGTAGCTTTGTAATCCCGGCGATCGCGGCCGTTTCGCTGCGCAAACGGTGAGTTCCCAATGAAAGCAGCTCAGCATGTGCGAGTGTGAACATTGACAACTCATCACGTTCAAAACCGCCTTCAGGACCGACCACGAGCAGTATGGTTTCACTATCCAACATCACCTTACGCTCACCAGCTGGATTTGTAACCGCTATCAGATCATAGTGTTCGAACCGATCGATCAATGACCGAATAGTCGCGCATGGGATCACGGACGATACAAAACACTGCTGTGATTGTAACATCGCACTGATCATGACATGGGTAAAACGATCAATCTTCCGTTGATTGAGCTGTTTCACTACGGCATTGTGCGATATGAATGGCAGGAAATTGCGGATCCCAAGTTCTTTACCCTTTTCTACGATCCACTCGCTTCGATTCCCTTTGAGTGGCACGAACGCAAGGTCGATATAGGGTGGATCAGATGGGAGCATGATGTCTTTTCCCAGAATCTCAGCCTTCACCGTGGAATGCTGCATGCGCATCAGTCTTGTTTTGTAGAGGTTCCCCTGACCGTCGGTTATGAACACAATATCGTCTGCTTTTTTCCGCAGCACATGCGCGGCGTGGTGAGTGGTGTGCTTCGGGAATACAATAAATGTTTTGGATATGTGGTCAGGCGAAACGTAAAACCAATTATGTTCGGCGTTCATTTTCAAAGATCCCGTATTGACTTTCTGTCGCCGTCTTGAGCCCTGTCCTGCTTTACAGAGAGCATATCAGCGAATCAGGACACCAGCATACCGGCAGATCAGACTAAAATGCATGATTCACAACGTCGCACGTTCATAACCTCATACCTTCGATGCTTATAGGCTCTCTTCTGTCCTCTTCGTTTCAGACGTTCCTTCTCTTTTTCGGCGTGGCTTCACCTTCGTATTTTTTGAGTTCTTCGATGACTTTGTTCACGCCTTTGTCCTTCTTGGTCAACGGTAAAAGATCCAATTCCACATACAGATCGCCATGACCACCGCCTGGACGGGGCATACCCCGGCCCCGGGAGCGGACTATCTCGGGTGCACTGCTGCCTTTTGGAATCTTGACCATATCTGTCGTCTTACCGTTCAAACCCGGGATTTGCACTGAGCCGCCGGAGATGAGCGTGGAGTATGGCACAAGCATGCGGATGTAGAGGTCATACCCCCGCCGTTCATAATACTGATGCGGTCTTTCTTCGAATTCAACGAGGATATTCCCTTTACCGCCCAATCCAAAGTGGCCTTCCCCGCGCAGTACGATGTACTGACCATGTGCGATCCCCTGCGGAACGCTTATTTCAATCTTTCTTGCTCGTCTGATCCGGCCGAGCGTACCGCACGTTGTGCACGGTTTCTGGGGAACCCGGCCTTTACCATTGCACTGCGGGCACGTCGTCACACTTGTGAATGTTCCAAAGATACTGCGGGACTGGGTCTGTACCCGTCCTGCGCCCTTGCATTGCGGACAGGGCTTCAGATCATGGCCGCCGTGCCCACCGCAATCATGGCATACCTCATAGCGGTCTACGGTGAATTTTTTCTTGACACTACCAACGATTTCTTCGAGCGTCACAGTCAAGATCACGTGTATATCCCCACCGCGGCGTGACGGTTCGCGTGTCCGTTGACCAGCACTTCCACCAAAAATATCACCGAAGATCGAACCTCCGAAGATATTCCCGAGGATATCCTGCAGATCATCAAAGTGGTGGAAATCATCCCACGAAAACCCACCGCCCCTAAAGGTTTGTGAAACACCTTCGTGCCCGTGTTGGTCGTATAACCGGCGCTTTTGAGGATCCATGAGCACTTCGTAGGCTTCGGATACCTCTTTGAATTTTTCCTCGGCTTCCTTTTTATTCTCCGGATTCATATCCGGATGGTGTTTTTTGGCCATTTCCCGGTATGCGCGCTTTATCTGATCCGACGACGCTGTCCTCTCGACACCCAGTACTTCGTAGTAATCCTTTTTCATGGTTTAGTCATTAGCTATTTGTAATTCGTTATTAATATATTTCTGCCTGGTGCATACTGCATAATGCTTGCTGTAATTATAACCTCCAACGCCTCACGAATAGCGTTTTTTGTTGCTCTCGCAATACGCTTTACGCCCTACGCCGTACGCAATTAAGATCCCTTATCCTCTTCTTCATCCACTACCCGGTATTCAGTACCGCTGTCACTCTGTTTTGACCCCGTGTCTTCAGGCTCCGGTTTTGGTGGTTCCTGCGGGGACGCAGTCTGTCCAGCACCAGCTTGTGCCTGAGCGGCATCCCGGTATATTGCTTCAGACAGCTTGTATACCGCTTGTTGCAGATCATCGATCGCTTGCTTTATCGCCATTGCGTCACTACTACCTTTTTTCGCCTTCAGATCATCAAGTTTCTTATTAATATCCGCCCGATCGTCGAATGAGATTTTCTCGCCATAGTCGCGCAGGGTCTTTTCCACCGAGTAAATGACAGCATCTGCCTGGTTTCTCATATCGATGATCTCGCGCTGCTTTCGGTCCTCGGCGGTGTGAGCCTCTGCATCCTGAACCATCTTATCGACCTCATCACCAGTCAATCCACTCGATGCGGTGATCCGGATCTTCTGTTCCTTCCCGGTACCCATATCTTTAGCTGAAACATGCAGGATCCCATCCGCATCGATATCGAATGTGACCTCGATCTGAGGGATACCACGAGGTGCCGGAGGAATACCGTAGAGATCGAATTTCCCGAGTGTCCGGTTCTGCCCGGCCATAGGACGTTCCCCCTGCAGAACATGCACGGTCACTGCAGTCTGGTTATCTTCGGCAGTACTGAAGATCTGCGATTTTTTCGTTGGTATCGTCGTGTTGCGTGGAATGATGGTGGTCATAACGCTGCCAAGCGTTTCGATACCGAGTGTCAACGGGGTCACGTCAAGGAGAAGTACATCCTTCTTCTCACCACTGAGCACGGCCGCCTGGATCGCAGCCCCGACCGCCACGACCTCGTCCGGATTGATACCCTTATGTGGATCCTTGCCAAATATCTCCTTCACGACTCCCTGGATCTTCGGCATGCGGGTCTGACCGCCGACGAGTACGATCTCATCGATCTCTGAGGGCGAAAGTTTTGCATCGGCAAGCGCTTGCTTGCACGGTGGTGCCGAACGCTGGACAAGATCCTGAACCAAATTCTCGAGTTTTGCTCGTGTTATTTTCATTTCTAAATGAAGCGGTGTCTTATCCGCACCGGATGCGACAAATGGAAGACTGATCGTTGTCTCCATGAGCGAAGAAAGTTCACACTTGGCTTTTTCCGCTGCTTCCTTGATCCTTTGCAGGGCAGTAAGATCCTTGCGCAGATCGACGTCATGTTCCTTTAAAAATTCTTCCGCAATATGGTTCATGATGCGTTCATCCAGATCATCGCCGCCAAGGTGCGTGTCGCCATTGGTCGACTTCACCTCGAACACACCTTCGCCGATCTCAAGAATGGAAATATCGAATGTTCCGCCGCCAAAATCATAGACAGCGATCTTCTCGCTCTTCTTCTTGTCCAAACCGTACGCCAGCGACGAAGCAGTCGGTTCATTGATGATCCGGAGCACATCCAAACCTGCAATATGCCCGGCATCTTTAGTTGCCTGCCGCTGCGAATCGTTAAAATACGCGGGCACAGTGATCACGGCTTTGGTGATCTTCTCCCCCAAATACTCCTCGGCTGATTGTCGCAGATACTGCAGGATCATCGCCGAAATCTCAGGCGGAGAATAGCGTTTACCCTGCACCTCGACCCACGCATCACCATTATCGTGCTCAACAACTTTGAAAGGAAACCGGGAAACCTCCCGCGATACTTCGTTGAACCGTCTTCCCATGAATCGTTTAATCGAGTATACGGTGTTCTCCGGGTTCATGATCGCCTGGCGTTTTGCCAGAGGTCCGACTAACCGTTCACCGGTTTTTGTGAATGCCACGATCGAAGGGGTCGTTCTGCCGCCTTCCGGGTTCGGTATAACGATCGGCTGCCCCCCTTCCATTACTGCTACGCATGAATTTGTTGTTCCTAAATCAATCCCGATTATCTTCGGCATTGTCTTGTCCTCCTTTCTTCAGCGTGGAAACGCATACTTTTGCGGCTTTAACGACTTGATTATCGACCATATATCCTTTGCTGATCTCCTCAATAACCATATGTTCGGGGTGTTCGTCCGTCTCAACAGTCGCAACTGCCTCATGCCGACTGGGATCGAACACCTCACCCAGCCCGGAAAATTCTTTAAGCCCGAGCATATTCAAAGCCTCCCTGAACTGCCTGTGAATGATCTCAATTCCCTTAATAAAACTCTCTTTCTCCGCGTTATCATGATCGCCCTCCATGGCCCGGTCAAAACTATCCAGGACCGGGATGATTTTATTGAAAAATTCTAACTTACTCGATTTTCTATACCCCACCATTTCTTTTTGCATGAGTTTCCGATAATTGTCCAGATCAGCAAGGGCACGCAGATACTTATTGTGTAATTCTTTTACCTCAGTTTCTTTTTCCTCCAGCGTCTCTTTCAATCGTGTAACCGGACCCTTTTTTATCATAGATTTCTCCCATAAACCAGTTCTTTTGCGCCACCCTTTAGACAATACATCCACTTTCTCCGTTTAGCCATGTAATTACAGAATTTCACGTTCCTGATCACGCGCTAACGCCCGACCAATAGCCGGTCCGCAAGCGCCTCGGGTAGTCCAGCATCAAGCACTTTCTGCTGTGCCCGGGGGATATTGTAGTCGAGTCTGATGAACTCAATGGAACGAGCATTACCGTCATAGATCGCATAACAGGCACGAGGATCGAGGTCTCGCGGCTGGCCAACACTCCCGACGTTGATGATATACCGCCGCCCATCGATCAAAGGAAAGGGATTGTCACGAATAAAATCCGTGTAGCCGTTCGCGTCCTGGAAAGCAGCGCCCGGCATATGTGAATGCCCTATAAAACAAACCTCTTTTTCAAAATACTGAAAATGTTTCTTGAATTCTTCTAAACGGAAAAGGTAATGCCACATCTCGGGTTCCTTTGGTGAAGCATGGACAAGGAAAATATCACCAACACTTTCTGTAAGCGGCAACGTCGATAAACGCTTTATACTGCCGTCCGTCAGCTGTTTCTGAGTCCAGAGGATCGCTTCCGCGGCTACGGGATTGAACGTGTTGATATCGGTCTTTCCGAGCGCTGCCCAATCGTGATTGCCGGCCACGATGTGATCCGATTCTTTAAGACAGAGGTCCACGCATTCGTTCGGATTGGCACCGTACCCAACCAGATCACCCAGGCACAAAATCTTCTTGATGCGCCTCTTCTTGATGTCTTTAATAACAACATTAAGGGCTTCTAAGTTCGAATGCACATCACTGACCACTGCGGCTTTCATATCTTTTTTTCACGGCATCCAGTATGCCATTGACAAAACGCCCGGAATTTTCCCCGCCGTACTTTTTGACGACCTCAATCGCTTCATTGATCGTAACCTGGGGCGGAATATCCTTGAAAAACAGAAGCTCGCACACGCCGAGCCGAAGCACGATCTTATCAATAAGCGAAACGCGTTCATACGGCCAGTTCTCAATAACTTCAATAATGCGAGTATCAATCTCCTGCTTATGTTCCGCGGTTGTCGCAACGAGTTTCTCACAGAACGATGTAACATTCTCATCATACGCCTTCGCGGTCAAGATCTTCTTAATACAACCCATAAGATCAGCATCCCCTTCTTCATACCGGTACAAGATCTTTAATGCCAGCTCCCGTGCCAACCGTCTTCCCATGCGTTCTCTTACATACTACGAAGATTATCGAGAATCACAACACATCGATCACAGTCTACTTCCCCACCTGACCGACCCTGCTGTACAGGTCTGCCAATTCCAAACCGGTCATTGCGGCATCCCATCCTTTATTACCCATCTTGGTCCCTGCCCGCTCCACTGCCTGGTCGATCGTATCCGCCGTGATGATACCATACACCAAAGGCACTCCTTTTTCAAGGTTCAAAGCGGCAATGCCTTTTGTAACCTCGTTTGCAATATAGTCAAAATGGGGAGTGTCGCCCCGGATAACTGCGCCCAGGCAGAGCACGCAGTCACACCCGAGGTTCCTGACCGCCCGGGCAACACCGGGGATCTCGAAACTCCCTGGGACCCAATATACTACGATATCATCGTCTTTTACTCCGTGGCGCGCCAGACAATCGCACGCGCCGGCCAGCAATTTACCTGAGATGAACTCATTAAAACGGGATATCACAACGGCAAATTTCTTTCCCTTTCCAATGAAACCACCTTTGATTTCCTTCATGACATCACCTCTGTTTCGAACGTACTTTTTTATTTGCAACCCTTCTCCGAGGAACATGGCGATCGGTCCTGGCCAGGAGCACCTCGGGGATAAGGTGACCTAATTTTTCCCGCTTGGTCCTTAGGTAGCGCACATTGCGCTTATGGATTCTATAGAGCGGTATCTGTTTAACGATGTTCAGTCCATACCCTGCGAGCCCGATGATCTTCTTTGGATTGTTCGTGAGGAGCTGTATCGATGACAATCCAAGATCTGACAGGATCTGGGCGCCGATCCCGTAATCGCGCAGATCCGCATCAAATCCTAATGCAAGATTCGCCTCGACAGTGTCAAGCCCTTTGTCCTGGAGTTGATACGCACGGAGTTTGTTCTTTAATCCGATCCCACGCCCCTCCTGCCTCATATACAAAAAAACACCTTTCTTCTGTTCGGCGATCATCTTCAACGCGGCTTCCATTTGATCACCACAATCGCATCGGAGCGAATGAAACACATCACCAGTCAAACATTGGGAATGCACGCGAACAAGAACATTTTTCGCATTGCGCACTTCACCGAGCACCAGGGCAAGGTGGTGGTCACAATTGACTGTATCTTCGTAGAGGACAAGCCGAAAATGGGCATATTTCGTTGGTAAAGGAACCTCAAGGATACGCTCGATGAGACGTTCCTTTTTCCGCCGGTACAGGATAAGATCCTTGATTGATACGATCCTCAGACTGAAACGTTTCGCGAGTTTCTTTAATGCCGGTAAACGAGCCATGGTTCCATCCGCATCCATGATCTCACATAACACTCCACACGGCTCGAACCCGGCGAGCCGGGCAAGATCAACGCTCGCTTCTGTATGCCCGGCTCGTCTAAGTACACCCCCATCAACTGCACGCAAGGGAAAAACATGACCGGGGCGTGCAAAATCCGACGGCACAGTACGTTTATCGATCAAGGCTTTAATAGTACGGGCACGATCGAATGCAGAGATCCCGGTGGTCGTTCCTTTTATGACATCAACACTCACAGTGAATGGAGTGCCGTGTAATGCAGTATTTTCCTGCACCATGATTGGAATGTTGAGTTTTGCAAGACGCTCCTGGGTCAAGGGCACGCAAATAAGCCCGCGGCCGTATTTTGCCATGAAATTAACCATTTTTGGGCTGATTTTCTGCGCGGCGGCGATAAAATCTCCTTCATTTTCACGTTTTTCATCATCTACCACGATCACCGGCTTTCCCTTTTTTATATCACGTATTCCAGCCTCGATCGATGAAAGCATAGACATTATTGTAGTAAAATAAGCAAAAAAGTCAATAAGGAATGAAAATCAGCATTCTGGAGAGCAGCTTTCACCGTGCGTATTCTATGGAACCTCCCACTTCACTCGAGACGTGCAGCAGATAGAAGACTGATTTACGTTAGGCGAAAGACTTATTCTTCGAACGAGTAAAACGAATCGAGAAGTTCATCATAGAAAGTTCTCGACGCACTCGAACCGTAAATGATTACGCAGTTTGGAACATTGTAAAATTGGGATTTGTTTGGGATTTCGTGCTTCGAATTTGAAGTTTGAATAAGGCAGCATAAATGGTTCCAGGCGGGACGTAGCATCCTTCTTGACTGTTTTAAAAACAGGGGTTATAATGACCATATGAAAATACTTATTACCGGCGGTTGTGGGTTCATCGGATCCCATATTGTGGATGCCTACCTTGAACAGGGCCATCGGGTTACTGTCATTGACGATCTTTCAACCGGATCCCTGAACAACCTCAATCCCCGCGCGGAATTCATAAAGGCTGATATCTGCTCTCCAGACATTGAAACCATGCTCAAAAACCAACCTGTTGATATCATAAACCACCATGCTGCTCAAATAAACGTGCGGACATCCGTGGAAGACCCCCTGTTCGATGCGAAGGTCAATATCATGGGCGCCCTCAATATCCTGCGCTACGGATTTGATCATGGAATGCAACGTTTTATTTTCGCATCAAGCGGTGGTACAGTCTACGGGGAACCGACCACGTTCCCGATCACCGAAGCCTTTCCTATACAACCGACCAGCCCTTATGGCATCGCAAAAGCAACGGTTGAACGATACCTGTCAGTCTTTGCACCACTGCATCGATTTACGGTCGTTGTGTTACGCTACAGCAATGTTTATGGACCCCGCCAGATAAGTAAGAGCGAAGCCGGCGTGATAAGCATCTTTATCGAGAACATCCTGCAGCGTAAAACCTGCATGGTGTATGGAAATGGTAAACAAACCCGGGACTATGTATTCGTCCATGATGTAGTCCAGGCGAATATCAGAGCGCTGGCAAGCCCATCCCTCACGATCAATATCGGGACGGGTGTTGAAACGAGCGTTAATGATCTCATTCAGATCCTCTCCAATGTCACGGACAGAAAGGTGGCCCGAGAATATGGACCGGCCCGGGCCGGAGAGGTATTCCGTAATGTCATTGATCCAGCAAAAGCCGCATCCGAACTCAAGTGGCACCCAACCACCGTATTAGACACCGGTATCAAACGAACCTTTGAGTATTTCAAGCAACAGGATGCAGGCACCAACCAAGTATCTTGATCCTGAGGTAGTTGCCCGGCTCACCGGGCTCGAACTGAAAGCCCGGTTGGTCGTCGAAGGTTTCATCAGCGGCCTGCATACAAGCCCCTACAAAGGATTCTCCCAGGAATTCGCAGATTACCGGCAGTACATGCCAGGCGATGAACCGAAACGTTTGGATTGGAAAGTATATGGCCGGACCGACCGTTTTTACATCAAAGAATATCAGGACGAAACCAATCTGCGTGCGTACATCCTGCTTGATAAGAGCGGTTCTATGGGATATGGTCCGCGGATGAGTAAACTTGAATATGCTAAATACCTGTGCGCAAGTCTCGCCTATCTTTTTCACCGGCAACGTGATAGCGTGGGGATCGCTACCTTTGACACCAGGATCCAGAACTTCATCCCTCCATCGGCAAAACGTACGAACTTCATGCATATCTTGACCGCGATCGATCACGCTCAGCCCGGGGGAGAAACCGCTGTATCGAGTGTCCTCCTTGAACTTGCCCAGAAGCTCCGGCGTCGCGGTCTGGTCGTGGTCGTATCGGATCTGCTCGATGAACACCGGGCGGTGCTGCGGGCGCTCCGGTCTTTCCGCTACCGTAAACACGAACTCCTTGTCCTGCACATTCTTGACCAAAATGAGAGCACGTTTCCGTTCGAGAAACAAGCGCTCTTTGTGGATATGGAAACACAGAACGAGATGACGATCCAGCCGGACCTGGTGCGCGCATCCTACCGGAAAAAGTTCCAACTACTTCTGGATTCCTACCGGCATACACTTCTCAGCGCACGGATCGGCTATGAACTCATGTACACGAACACACCGTATGACCGGGCACTGCTTGCATACGTGCATAAACGCGGAATGCTGTTGTGACATTCCTCTCGCCATGGGTCCTGATCGCGGGTATCTTTGCTCTTCTCCCGGTGATTATACACTTATGGTTTAAAAAACGGTTACGCAGGATCCCTTTTTCCTCCCTTATTTTTCTAAAGACCGCTGAGGCGAAACGGTTTGGCTGGCTCCGCCTCCGGGAGATCCTCATCCTTATCAGCCGGTGCTGTTTTATCGCCTGCCTGGTATTGAGCCTTGCCCGCCCGCGCGTGCAGCGCCCGGTATTAAGCACATCGCGCACTGCTTCGGTCATACTCCTGGTTGACAACTCTTACAGTATGTTCTATGGTAATAACTTCTCTCGTGCGCGGACACTGGCACAACAGGTTATCGATCAATGCTCCGCTCAATCCGAGATCATGATCGTACCGCTGTGCCGCGCGCGCGCGGACAGCACTCATCATCCGTTCTGGTCGAATAAACGCTCGGCATACGCACTACTCGACGCAATCGACCTCACGTATAAAAAGGGCAATGTGTTCGACGCGCTCTTGTCATGCTCCAATCAGGAGGCACGATACCCGGTGGATCGTATCTATGTCGGGGACGGCCAGGCAGTCGCCTTTGCCGGGTATCCTGATACCATGCCGCCCCTTTTGTGGGTACAGCTGCTGCTCGGACACAACTGTGGGTTAACCCGCATGTCTCTGTCTGATCCGATCGCTATGCCGGAGGAAACCTATGATTGTATCATTACGGTTCAGAACTACGGTGCGAACCGCTGGGACGGAATGATCTCTTTACAGGGATCGGAATTTTCACAGGAGATCCCCTGCGCAATCGATCCGCGCACCGAGCACCTGTTTAACGTAACCCTGCCCAGGACCCTCCGCCATGGCGCGGCATTTTTGGAACATGACAGTATCGTTCCCGACAATGCATTCTATTTCTCATTCCCGGCACCGCGGGACATACGGATCCTGATCAAGGGCACCAACCGCTTCATTACCAACGGTCTGCAAACCGGGAATATGCTGAGTGCTCCTTTCTTCATTAAGAATGTCCGCCGATTGGGGGAGGTTGACGCCCGCTCTTATGACGTCATCATCATCTGTGGCGACGCGACGTTGACCCCGGCAGAATGTGCCCTGCTGGAACACATTGCTGCCCAGCAAACCAGCAGTATCATTTGTCTACTCGGAGGCACTATCGATCCTCAGATGAGGGCTTTCCTTAAACCCTATTGCGGGATCGGCGATCATATCGATCCGGTTGGATATCTAACGCTCGATTGGATTGATTACGACCATCCTGTATTCAGCATCTTCCGCAATGACCCGACGATTACAACGAGCAAAGTGTATGATTATTGGTTATTGTCCGGTTCCGCGGACATTCGCGCGCGAATCACGGATGATCATCCCTTTATCATATCGAAGAACACAGTGACGATCATAGGGACCGATCTCATGCCGCAATCGACTGATCTCGTCTATAAAACAGCGTTCATCCCTCTGCTCTTCCGGCTTATCATGATCGGCATTCAACCGGACATTGCCCTGCAGCAGACCATCGGGGCTATCAACCCGATCACCACGCCATTAAAAACGCCGACCGGTGAATTCATCGCCGAAGGAGGTGAATTCTTGATGCCCGGCCTTTACGTTTCAGGAGATACGGTCATCGCGGTCAACGTTGACCCCGAAGAAGGCAACAGTGCGTTGATCGGGAACAAAGCCGCACAGCTCCTTCACATAACCCCGGTTACTACCGGCGATCTTGCAGGCTCCGACCTTAACATTTTCTTTTTGATGTGTGCCCTTGCATTCCTCTTGTTCGAAGTCATCATGCTGCTGATACGGTAGGACAACGCTATTGTCAAATCCAAAATGCTGTTCATGAGGGCTTCGCCCAGGAAGTAATTACACGACAATGGAAGTGAGTACTTCGCACTGGAAGGGATTCAATACCAATGGAATTCAACTATTCCAGCGCACAGCGGTCTCTTCCAGCCCTCGTTTAGCGAGGGGTCATTTCCACCACAGGTCCCTTCCAGCCGAAGGCTCAATTCCAGCGCGCAACGCGTGCTCATTGCGCATTTCGCCATCCGCAATGTTTTATCCTGCCTTGTTTCCCAAACAAGTACTTGCCATTTATTTGAATCTCCATATAATGTTCCCATGTCAACGGTCGTCTTGAAATTCGGCGGCACCTCGCTCGCCTCCCCGCATCATATCATTAATGCCGCGCAAAAGGTCGCACAGATCAGTAAAAAGCATAACACGGTCGTTGTCGTATCCGCGATGGGACGCACTACGGATCAGCTATTTCGCATGTCGCGCGAGATCACGCCCCTGCCCAAGGCGCGGGAAATGGATATGCTGCTCACGGCCGGGGAACGAATCTCAGTAGCGCTTCTCTCCATGGCGCTTGGCAAGCTCGATCTGGAAGCTGAATCCTATACTGGTTCCCAGGTTGGCATTATCACCGACACCCGGCATACAGATGCACGCATCCTCGATATACGTGGCGACCGAATAAAAAAAGCACTGGCTGAGAACAAGATAGCGGTCGTATGCGGATTTCAGGGTGTAAGCCTGGAAAAAGAAATAACAACGCTGGGACGCGGTGGTTCTGATACGACTGCGCTCGCCCTGGGCGCAGCGCTTAACGCAACAAAATGCATCATTTATACTGATGTTGATGGTGTGTTCACTGAAGATCCGAATATGTTCTCTGGCGTGAAGAAAATTACAGTGCTTTCGTACGGCGAGATGCTCGAACTCTCAAGCCACGGGGCACAGGTTCTGCATCCACGGGCGTCGAGCATTGCTGCCCGCTACAATATCCCGGTTGAGATCAAGAACAGCTTCAATAACCGCCCGGGTACCGTAATAACCGGCCTCGGTGATATAGAACATCCCCGGCCGCGCGCCCTTACGCACTGTACAGAGCTGTATCTTATTACACTCCTCGAGGTCACCAAACGGGCGCGGTATCTTTCACAAATAGTCACCGAACTGGCTAATGGCGGCGTTCACCTGAAATTCTTTTCGCACGGCATCTCCGAAGCGAAGAAATTCGATCTCTCATTCATCACTCCGCTGGGTGAAAAAGAACTGGTCAAAGCGATCCTTAAAAATATCACGAAGAAACTTCGGATCAAATCGATCAGAGAAACCTGCGATATCTGTTCTTTGAGCGTCATCGGCCGCGGTATCGGCTCGGCAAACAAGGTTCTTGCGGACACGTTCATGACATTATCAACGAATAAAGTCCATATTGAAGTTGTCACTACATCCGAGCTGTCGATAACGATTTTTTTGAAGAAAAAATACCTCAAGCGCGCGGTCAATGCGCTCTTGCGAAAATTCGACCTTGTAAAACGCTGAAATGCGGAATTAAGAGACCGCAGAACCACGGAGAATTTCTGCGTATCTGCGATATTAACGGATTGTTACAGTAACTCCAACGCCGAATTGATTTACCGTATACGTAATCCCCTCATTATCACCCCATAACCAATTCGACTCCACCATGACCGTGAAATCTGTTCCGATCGCAATGCCAATACCTGGTCCGTATTGGAATATGTATCGCGGTTCGCGATCCGAGTGCTCCCGCCGGTCTCTTGCATGTATGGAATAGATCATTTTGGGCGTACCGTAAATAGCGATATGCCCGGTGAGCTGATAGCTCAAAAGCACGCCTGGATAGAAATCCAGAACATAATCAGTGATGAATCCGGCACGGGTACCTTTCATGTAGCCAAATCCGATCTTTGCCGCGATACCGGCCCTTCCTTGCGCGACCATGTATTTTGCCGACACCACCCCGCACGTTGGATATGAAAATTTGAATTCCAATTCAGCATTCTTCCCTATCCCGAGCTGCGCAAAGATGTCGAAGCGCCTCGTATCATAGGAAATAGAATCCTCTTCTGACTCATCCACATAGAACGCGTAATTATTAATACTGAATCCGAGCGAATACCCGCCCGGGTCATGCACTACCGGTCGGTCATAGGTGCCGTAGGATTGTGACCATTCGAGCGGAAGCGTCTGGGCAAAAACTATCACCGGTAAAACAGAGAGAATAAGGTGTTCCATACTATGGATTATACGTGTATCTCAGTTGCTGTCAACGCAAAAGGCCAAAATACGCAATCGTGTAATTATACGACTATCATTGAGTTCGTTACTTACGTTAAAGTCATCTATTGCATGGATTCCGGACCAGGTCCGGAATGACAGACCGTGAAAACTAAATCCTGATGTCTTATTCCTATTGAACTGTCAGATATTCGGATTTGAAAAAATGTAGCGCTTAGCGTTTACCGTGTCTGTCGCCTTACGCTCTCGGTTTACTGCTTAGTGTTTATTCCAAAATTACTTGAATTTTTGATTCAATTGTAATTTTGAGAATCTCGACTTCTATGTCGGGGCTGTTTGCGGTTTAGTGTGCCCCTTCTTGCTTGAGCACAGTAAGAATGGTCTTGAACAGTATTTTCAAATCCATTCGCAGCGACATATTGTTGATGTAGTGCAGATCATAGCGCAATTTATGCTTTACGCTTTCGACCGAAGTATCATACCGATGCCTGACCTGCGCAAGGCCGGTAATGCCGGGATGGACATTCAATCGTAGCGTGTACAAGGGGATCACTCTGCGCAGTTTTTCCACAAAAGCAGGTCGCTCGGGTCGCGGTCCGACAAAACTCATATCTCCTTTAAGAACATTGATGAGCTGCGGCAACTCGTCGATACGGAGCGGTCTCATGTATCTCCCGACACGGGTTATTCGTATATCATTTTTACGTGCCCATACCGGTCCAGTATGCTTCTCTGCGTCGCTCACCATGGAGCGGAATTTATACAGGGTGAATTCCTTGCCGCGGAAACCAAGTCGCTTTTGCCGATACAACACTGGTCCATGGCTGTCGAGTTTAATGAGGAGTGCGGTCAATGCCATGGATGGGAACATCACGATAAGAACGAGCGTGCTTATAAAAATATCGATCAAACGTTTGAGAAACCTGTCCCAGGTTGAGAGGGGATGAAATACGATTTTCAATAACGAAGATTCCGGCACATTCTGTACCAAAAAATAATTGTACACAAGGGAATACAATTTCGGGGCAATGAATATCTCGTATTGCGTATCGGCGAATTCCGATATGATCTTGAATATGCTCTTTGTGCTGTGACCGTTACTCTCAATGACAATCCCCTGGATACCATCGGTTTTCAATATTTCTGCGGGGATCTTCGGATTGAATTTCGACAATTGAATTTTTTTAACAACGCTGAACTCCGGATGCTCGATCGCATCCCCGTTCTGAAAAATGAGCACTTTTTCCCGGGGTGGTTTGAACAGTTCGCCCACAATACCCCGCCAAAAGAAGCGCCACACGATCACTGATGATAACAACACCAGATATGACGGGAAAAATCCGTTTGCCTTGATAAAATCGATATCAACAAGGAACCCGATACCGAAAATGATCACGAGTCCGAAGAACAGGCCCCGGATAAGACGGACCATCTCATTCATGATCTGAACATGCCCGCGAGAGCGGTAAAGATCAAAACTCTGGAATAAGAAAAGCCAGATGAACAGGATGATAAGATTGCCGGTCAATGCATGCCAATTCTGCATTGACACGTTAATCTCAGATGCCTTCCAGCTAATGAAGAATATCGCGGAAAACAGTGCCGTATCACCGAGAAGGGTTATGTATAGTTCAGTCCTTCGAAGCATCTCACATCTAATGCCCTGCTATGAACCTCCTTGTTGACGCTTTCCTGCGCATAGGCGATGAGTATACGATGACACTACAGCAAGCCTCTTGGTGTGCTCTGTTTGAAAATGTCTCCAGATTATGGGATTTTTCCATCAAACATCTATGGTGTCGTTATTGCCTCCTCAAGCATTAACTATTATACACAGTTTTCACGGGCTGTCAAGGGCTTATTTACACATAATGGAGGAGATGTATCCAACAACGATGGATTAAAGTCATAGTAAACACTGCCCGAAGGCACGGCTGAGGGCACGCTTCGCTGGAGAACTGCGAATTTCAGACAAAATTACCTTTGTCTATTGAATTTCCAAAACTAGATGTCAAAAACAAAAATCGTATAGGTTTAATTCATCAAACCAAACACGATAAATCGGGCGTATACAGGTTTATGGCGGAACAGCCTTTTTCTGTCCGTCATTACCCGGTGTTGCCATTAATCGCCTTGATTTACCTCATCTGTTTATTACCGATTTACTCAGTTACCTAATTGCCCTGTGTGCATGGGTTTGGGATATTCAAATTTATAATGTCGGATTTGTTTAGTATTCAGGATTTCGGATTAAGAATTTCTAAAAAGCAACGCCCTCAACCGTGATGTCCTTTCGCTGTTTTTGTCCCGTTGACATTTGTGTTCAATATCTTATAATCAAAGTATGCGTGTCGATGTTTTTTTAAAGAAAGTCTTGCTTTTTAAAAAACGCAGTGAGGCGAAAAAGATGTGCGACGACCGATTAATACTGATCAACGGGAAAGAGAGCAAACCTTCGCACTCGGTGAATGTTAACGATATCATAAGTATTGAAACACGGGAGGGAACGAACAAATACCGTGTCCTCAATATTCCAGAGAGAAATGTCCGGAAGGATGATACGGAAGCGTATTACGAGGAAATGGCATGAAGACCGCGATCACCCTTGGCGATCCAGCGGGCATCGGTCCTGAATTGATCCTGCGCTGCGCGCCGACGATCGCAAAACTGCGATCGTGCGTGATATACGGGAATCATGCCATCCTTAAAAAAACCAGCCAGGATCTCAAACTCCAGCCGAGTTTCAAGGTACTGCAGCACTTGATCGCAGATTGTACACGATCGAAGCATTTTCAATATGGAAAACCGACAAGAGCGACCGGTATGATCGCGATGGCCTCGATCGATTGCGCGTTAGCAGACGAACCTGATATCCTGATCACGCCGCCAATCGTCAAGGCGGTTATTCAAAAAAGCAAACCCGGATTTATCGGTCACACCGAGTACTTTGCACACTACTACAATGTGCAACAATGTGCGATGGTCGGGTTGTGGAAAACAAAGCGCATCATGCTCGTGACGACCCACATGCCTTTGCGAAGAGTATTCAAATGTATAACTCCCGGGGCGATCATTGGAAACCTCCAGTTGCTCGCGTGGGGACTAAAGAAATATTTTACGATCCCTGAATCCTGTATCGGAGTCAGTGCGCTCAATCCCCACGGGCTCGAATTCAGTGCCGGTGAGGACGAAAAGATCGAAGAAGCGGTGGCGCGTGCGCGAAAAATCGGTATCGATGTTCATGGACCCTTTCCTGCGGATTCGCTTTTCAACCGCACGTACGATGGATTTTTAGCCATGTTCCATGATCAAGCGATGATCTACCTGAAATCAAAAAAATGCGGTTTGAATTTCACGCTTGGTTTGCCAATCATCCGCCTATCACCTTTGTACGGTGCGGCTTTGGACATCGCGGGAAAAGGCATCGCCGAGTCTTCAGGTCTTGAAACGGCGATAAAGATGGGCATACTATTATATAAAAATGCGAGGACCTATGAAAAAACCAAATCTGTTACGTAGCAGCGCGTATATTATGGTCGTGTGCATGCTCTGCATCACCGTCTGTTCGCGTAAGGATGATCTGCAGAAAGGAGTTGAAGCAATAGAGAAAGGAGATTACGCAAAAGCACTGAAAACGTTACGCGCCTCGTTGATCATTGATTCTCTGAATCCTGATGTTCACTACAATATGAGCCTCGCGTATGCATACATGGATTCGATCGAACAAGCATGCCGTCACTACTACACGGTATATTCACTTGGTTCACCGCTCATGAATGATGTGCAGTTAAAAGAACTGCTCGCACGCGCGCTTGCAATGGATCCATATCTTGCGCAGGCAGTGCCGATGAAAAACATGAATCAGTTCAAGGGTGTATTCAGCCCGGATGGACGATCGATCGCGGTTGCGGCTGCAAAGCGCGACATTGCGAATATTTACGTAGTTGAATCCACGGGTAAGATCATCATGCAGATCACGAAACGGGGCATGAATACGGATCCGGATTTCTCACCGACCGACGAATACATTGCCTTTGCGTCGGATGCGGATGGTGACGATGATGTTTACCTGTATAATATCCAGACAAAAGAAGTCACCAATCTTACAAACAACACCGCCAAGGATTTTTCACCGTCTTTTTCACCTGACGGCAAAGAGATCGTATTTATTTCGAACAGGGATAATGAATATAGATGGGAAATCTACCGGATGGAAATCGCGAGCCAGGACATCAAGCGTTTGACGAACAACACGTACTGGGACGGATTTCCTAAGTTCACGCCGGACGGGAAAAAGGTCATTTTCTCATCCAAGCGCGATGGCTCTGAGGATATATACATCATGAATAAGAACGGGAGCGGAGAAAAGATATTGTATGCCACGGAGAGTGATGAGAATGATCCACAGATCCACGGGGACTACCTGTATTTTAAATCAAACCAGTCTGGTGAATGGGTGATATACCGGTATAACATGGAAACAGAAGACATCATGGCATTGACTAAAGACACGTATCCGAATTGGAATCCGCGTATTTCCCTGAATGGTTCTCGTCTTACCTTAGCCCGAAAGATCAAAAACCAGTGGCGATTATACTATATGGATCTTGAGGCGGGTATGCCGGCGGTTCAAATCGCTCAGGAAATCGAGAAAAAATTCGACATTTCTCCTGAGCCGGAAAAAGAGGAGTGAGACTTAAATCAATGCCGTGTGTTCACATTAAGCCTTGACAAATAGAGAATTGTCTATATAATAGCATCATGGAAAAGGAGGTACAATGAAAAAGCTATTTGCTATAGCAATAGTAGCTTCCATGTTCAGTGGTCTGTACGGCCTCTCATTCGGTCTCGGTGGTCAGTATATTCTGAATCATCCTGGAGCAATGCCGGATTCAACATACTCTTACCCGGGTATTGCTGCTGATGTTATGTGCAAACCCCTGCCAATCCTGGGATTCAGAATCGGTCTGGTCCAGGTCAACCTTATTCCTGAGGAAGAAGGGAATACGAACTATCAATTTGGTACGGGTGTTGATGCAACAATGCTCGTGTACATTCCAATGGCTGCACCAGTCAGTCCATACATACCGTTTGGTGTAATATATAGCGGATACGATGGCGGTTCCAATATGCATCTTAAGGGTGGAATCGGTGCAGAAATGGGATTTGGCAGTCTAGCCGGCTATTTGGAAGGTGGAATTCACTTCACGTCAGTAAGTATTGAAGGATTTGACAGCGCAAGCGACAATTGGTTCTTTGTCCAGGGCGGAATTCGAATACCGGTGGGAATGTAAAAACCTATTCTTAATAAAAAAGGCGGGCGTGTGCCCGCCTTTTTTCTGCCTGGCTGTACTATTGATAATCACCGGTTATTGTTTTGCAATACTTACACAATAAAAAAGGAGTATGTATGAAAAAATCAGCGCTGTTACTTGCACTATTTCTGATTGCGGTCATCACCATCAATTGCGGAACCGTGATCGTCGCTGCACCGCCGGGAAAAGATGTTGAATTGCTTAGCGAGGGTGACGCTGCCCGTGTCGTTGCCGTAAAAAAATGCTGGTACCTCTTGTGGGGACTCGTTCCCATCAGCGATAACTCGACTGCATTGACCGTCGCTGAATATCAATTGAAAAGCGTGAGGGTTACGTCCTATTATTCGCCGATCGATTTTATTATTTCGTTCTTCCTGGGATTTACATCACTCCATACGAGAACCGTGGAAATAGAAGGTAACGTCGGTAACTGACAAACGCATTTAGAATTAAAACGCCCCTGGGGAACCAGGGGCGTTTTGTTTCAACACTATGCCATTGCGATCCCGTACCTTTCAAGTCATTTAAGGCTCTGCGATATACGTATTTTCAGCTGACCGAGTGCTCTTCCAAAATACTTTAATCTCTTTTCCCTCAACATCGCATCCTTTCGAGCCTTATATGCCTCATAGTATATCAAATCCCATCTATTTCCAGATCTATTATGTTCCTTGAATCTCCTTTTGAGATTAGTTGTGTAGCCAATGTAAATCTCATTATCACTACAATTCCTAATTATATACACATAGTACATAGATACCCTCCTGCCCTAATCTCATATGACTTGAAAGGTGCGGGACGGAGAGAGAGGGATTTGAACCCCCGATCCCTTTCGGGATACGCGATTTCGAGTCGCGCGCCTTCGTCCACTCGGCCATCTCTCCTT
>JAFGPO010000111.1 GCA_016936155.1 Caldifarciminota bacterium | reverse complement strand
GATGCCCACAAACACGAGCACGGCCTGGTACATGGTCAGGTCCGCGGCAAGCGTCGTGCCGTAGTCGCCTGAATAGCCGAGTGTGCCCAGGATCGTGTGGCAGTTCGAACCCGGCGTCGGCGTGGGATCCGGATTCCAGATGTAGTAGTGCTTCTTGCCGACGATAATATCCAGACTGAGCGTATCATTGTACCCATCCGCATTGACCAGCATATCGAAATGTGCACTATACCCAAGGGGCGTTGTACTATCCGCATGGATCGTGAACGGATCACTGGTATTCGTTACCACTGAATCCGGTAAAATAACCCCGTAATATGCAGCAGAATCACTGATCGTGATATATACATCGGACGTTCGAAGCAGCGCGCTGGTGTTGTTCGCAGTAAGCAGGCCTGAGTTTTCTAAAGCGATAAGCAAATCCGCGGTCTCATCCGGTTCGAGTATGCCATTATTGCCGTCGTCGATTTGATGTCCGGCAATGAAGAGGTTAACGGCGTTGACCGGCGGCGAACCGTGGATCGCATCGAGGTCGAATCCGGCATACTGGCCGCTCGCTGATGAACCATCGTCAACGATCCTTACATAACGCGCCTGACTCACGCCGGCGGTGGAAAGATCGAATGAAGCAGTCCCGGTCGCGGTCCCGCATGAGTGCCATGGACCGTTCCAGGAATCCCCGACAAAGACTTCATACCCCTCATCAGCACCATCATTCCCTTCGTATGCCGTAAAATCATCGCCCGGTGAATTTGTGAGCGGGCTATCCGGTCCCATGTCGAGCACGACATACCCGTTCTGACCAAGGGAAAAGAACACGCCGTCCTGCGGACCGAGTGCTTTTCGCGGACGCGTGCGGTTGGACTGTTCGGCATGTTGTCGGTAGCGACACAGGATCACACGGAATGCATAGAATGCCGTTGTATCAGGGGCAAGCAGGATGTCGCCGATATCAACACTCCCGCTTGATGGCACAGTTACTCCGGGTACGGTTCTGGACTGATATCCGTTCGCGATTATTCGCACATCATGCGTGCCCGGCTGTATCATCTTATGGAAATCGCCCAGAATCGGATCCGAGTATATGTCAATACGCTCAGGATTCAAAAATTCGATCCGCGCATAGAGCGGTATATTCGTCACTGAATCACGCACCACTCCCTCGACACCCCATCCAGCGCGCTCGCATACCGCCATGAGCGCATCACGGTTTTCATAACAGATCTGGTCAATCGCAGATGAACCGCTGGGCTCGTCAGTTTCAATGGTCCAGGCAAGCGCGCCCGTGGTGCCGATGGTGTAGTCCTGAAGCCCTCCTGTTATCTGATACCATGCGTAGCCGTTGATAGCCGTCAGATTGGCAGAATCCGCGTAGATCTGCGATAAAGTGATGATGTACTGGCTATCCACGGGATCTGCAGGATGGTAGTCCCATGGATAGTTTACATACAGAGCCGCTGAATGATAGTTGTACTCGAGTGATATATTATTCTCTTCAAGGTGTTGCAGCATCAACTGGTTCTCGACCTGGGAGATCGGCGCCGGGCTGCTCCCTGCTCCGTCCCAGAAAAATCCGTTGTCCCGGTTCAGGTCCACGCCGTTTGCATTATACCGTGTATTGGCGACTTTGCCGTCTGGATTGACGGTTGGCAGCACCCAGATCTCGCAATTATCAACCAGATCCTGAACCTGCGTATTGGTCGCGTAATTTTCAACCAGGTACCGCAGGAAATACAGCGGTACTTCGGTTCCGATGTGTTCATCTCCGTGCATGTTCCCGGGAAGCCGGATCTCAGGTTCATTTTCCTCGACCTGGGGATTATCGGTCACCCGCATCGCCCAGATCGGCCTACCCTGCACGCTGGAACCGATCGTATCAAGACGGCAGATCGCAGGGTAGTTCGTGGCAAAGGAATCGAGCACATCATACACCTGGGCATATGTATGGTAGAATCCACGTTCGAATAGTTCATCCTTATAGGCTTGATAATCTTCAATGAGCATGTGCACTACATATCCATCGGCGCGGAGATTTCCGATCTCGCGGTCCGTGACCAGGGCTTTTGCGAAATCCGCGCCCGCATCGATAATATCGTAGTGGCGCAATGTGTAAACATGGTCATGCGTCGGCAGATCGATCCTGACCAGCCTCAGAGTATTATCAGCAAATAGACTGCCTGCGCATAAAAAGATGACCGCAATAAACAGGGCATGCTTCATTCAACCTCCTGTTTGCAAAGCCTGATTGATCTATAACGTTCAGGAATAATTTGAGCTCAGCGCATGAGAATCGCTTTTTTAGTCTCACAGGATCCATTTGCTTTGATCGTGACAAAATAGATCCCGGCTGGCACATTCCTTCCTTGCATATCCGTTCCATCCCAGTATACAGTCGCTTGCGGCGCGTCGCCGGTACGAGGAAGGTCCAGGACAACACTCCCGGAAACATCGTGAATCTGGATCGTAGCGTTGTCTGCACCAGGCTCAACATTATACGTGACACGTGCGCTGTTCCGGAACGGATTCGGATCGATCTGAAGCCATGTTCTTGCTATCATATCATGCCGCGTTTGCTCTTCAGTAATACCCACGATAACATCAACTTTTTCCAAACACGAATACGCACCCCAACCATGGGCGGTGTTGTTACCCCGTGTGAGATAGTAGAATTCACCTTCTGGATGGCTTGAGAACGTGTAAGATGTATCGGCAATACTTGATGAAACCGTAGTGACGGTCGAGAAATAAGGAACAGGGGATATATCGTCCACGTAGAATCCGCCGGAATTCACCGAACCATCCGACATCGCGCGGAACCGTATGTAAATCGATTTTCCTACCCATGAGGACAATGAAAAGGATTCACGATGCCAACTCGCACTCCCGTTGAAACGGTCATCAAGACAGAACCACTCCAGCCCGTTCTCCGACACTTCGATCATCACAACATCATAGTCAGTCTCGAGATTATAGTAACACCAGAAAGTGACCGAGTCGCCGGTCTGTACCAGGTACGGATGCACGGTCCTGACCTCATTGTTCTGGTTCGACGCATTCCCGGAAAAGAAACTGTGGCTCGAGGAATGCGATTGACTCGTCGAAAGGGTGAATCCATTGAGCACCCACCGGGTGGTTCCGGATTCCAGATTGTCCTCGATCACCGACAGATCGGTCAATTCAACGAGTTCCCAGTGTGTCGGATTATTATCGTACGCATTCACCGGGTGCCAGTACACCGTAAAATTCTGACCCACTGTCCCGAGCGGGTAGATCTGCGGCGGCGCGACAAAGCCATCTTTGATGAGCCGCAGCGAATCCGCGAAACCGGCAAGGTATTTCGCTGCTTTAAAGACTTGCCGGGAGATATTATCCAATTGACTCTGGTTCTGGTAGAATGACGTGCCGATCTCGGATCCGTAGAACAACGCTGATAAACCAGCAACCCATTTACTATACCCATATACCCAGTCACGGGTATTACCGCATGTCGGGTAAGGATTGTAGTATGATTGTCCGGGAGTATAGGTCCCGCCGCTGAGCCGCTGCATTTGACTCGCCATGTATGCGCCTTTTTGTTCATAGAGCAGGGAATCCGGGGTCCCGTGCCCGGTATACCCCCATGCCCACATGACCTGTTCACCGTAACTGTGAAGCGAGAAACCAGTAGTAATGCTATGGTCTCTGATGAATTTGGTATACCCCTGGATCTCATCACCGGAGAATGCATACGCACCGGGGAATGTTTGTCCGGAAGGCTCGTGGCTGCATTGGCTTTCATCCGCCGCACCCCAGTACCCGTCCACCTCACCGTTACATCCCCCACCATAGTTACGGTTAGGATCCGTTCCGATCGAGCCGCCGAACGGCTCACGGTTCTTGCGCCAACTCAGGCCACCGGGATAATCATAATCATAACCATCGATATTGATTATGGGAAAACAGTATATTTCAGTCGTGTTTATGATCTCGGCGATCTCAGGCACTGAACCATACGATCTGAGCATGGAATCAGCAAAGAACAACACTGCCTGAGGCGTTGCCCATTCACGCGAATGGTGACTGCCGTCGATCGAGAATTTCGGTTCATCATCCTCCTCGATCCCGGGATTATCCGATATTTTAACACAGTATAAAGTTCTCCCGAGGTAGGTAGTGATAAGACAGCTATCCATTCTGCAGATGCTCGGGTAGTTGGCAACCATGGTCTGGAGGGAATCGACCATATCATCGTATGAACAATACGAACCTCTCACCTGAGCTCTTTCATACTCCAGGCTCGGCACTGTGACCTCATAGGTCACACCACTCGCCATGACACATTGCAACCCTTCATGATCAACAACCAGATCATAGTACTCACCGCTTTTCCCGGAGGCAATATCGAGCGACACCTTTGGGAAAGCATGGCGCAACGCCTCCCATGTAGGAACATACACCCGGACGATCATCGTCTGGGCCATGGATAGGGTAATGAATAATGCACCCACTACGAAGAGCTTTTTCATAACACCCCCTATTGTTTTGTAGCAATAAGAACACATGCAAAAAATACATTCTTCAATCGTTGAGATCTGAATATCCACATTACACTACGCATATGCTTTTGATAACTATAGCACCGCTTTTTACGGCTGTCAAGTATTGATTTATCCTCAAAACTCCCTATAATAGCCCATGTCCCGTCGTAATCCATTACCGACCGTTGACATAATTATTCGTGTTCACGAGGGCATTGTGCTTATTGAGCGCAAAAACCCTCCTTATGGATGGGCATTACCCGGCGGCTTCATTGAGTATGGGGAATCCGCCGAACATGCGGCTCAGCGCGAGGCCGAAGAAGAGACCGGATTGATGATCGAAAATGTCAGGCAATTCCACACCTATTCAGAACCTGCCCGCGATCCCCGTTTCCATACGATCTCACTGGTCTTTACCGCATACGCACAGGGGATCCCCCGCGCTGGCAGCGACGCGGCCCGTATCGGGATCTTCGAAGAATCCACGCTTCCTGATGCGATCGTGTTCGACCACCGCCGAATTCTCGACGACTATTTCCGTCAAAGGTATCAGACATGAAACTCCTTCACACTGCTGACCTGCACCTTCACAAGGACAAACCTGACCGCCTGGAGATCCTCGGCTGGATCATCGAAACCGGCAATGCGCAGAACGTCGAACAAATTATTATTGCGGGAGACCTGTTCGACAGTGATGCTGACGCATCATCCCTTCGGCCCGAGGTCCGGGATCTATTCGCGGCAACGAGCGCTTCGATCCTCATCATCCCGGGGAACCACGATGCGCACTCCTATGGAAGGGACTATGATTACGGCGCACATGTCACCCAGGTAACGGAAAACCCATACCGGATCATACAAGACCACGGCCTGTGCATCGCGGCGATACCGTTCCAGGAAAAACCATTCAGCGAATGTTTAGAGAACTTGCCTGAGGATATTGATGTGCTGATCGCTCACGGCACGCTCTATGATCCTTCATTCATCTTTTCGGTGATCGATGATATCGAAACAAAGTACATGCCGATCTTTCCTAAAAATCTGGAAGACCGCGCACGGTATGTCGCGCTCGGTCATTTGCATTCGCGGTTTACAACCTTGAACTATGCAGGAACGCATGTGGTATATCCAGGATCACCGATCAGCCTTGATACGAAATGCACGACTCCGCGCGCATGCGCGCTCGTGGACATCAATGAACACGAAATAGCAATCCAGCGCCTCGCCGTGGATCCTGCTCCTTACTGGGAGCAAAAAGATTTCTTCGTCTTTCCCGGTAACGAGGATACTATTCTGGAAGGAATACGCCAGTTCTTGAAAACCGCGGATCCGCAGCGGATCCAGCCTTATATCATTGTGTGCGGCTACAGCGGCAAAGGCGACAAGGACTACCGGCGAACCCTCGATACGATCACCACGCACTTCCGGCCCATGTTCAGGGATTTCGTGCTGGAACAGCATATCGAATCGTGGACGAACCTGATACAACACCGCATGGTTCAAAGGTTCATTCAAAAAACCGAACACCTCGAGGAACCGTTACGCATGAAACTCTATTCGATCACCTTCCCAATCCTGAGCAAGGTTCTGCGATGAAGATCATTGAGATCGAAATCAAAGAGTATGGCCCGGTGCATGAATTCCTGCTCAAGCCCGGGGAACAGGTTTGCATCCATGGCTGCAACGAAACCGGTAAAACCGCGATCGTCGAGGTGTTGACGTATATCCTGTTCAGAAAAAGTGTCACGCATCTCCGTTATCCCAAACCAAAGAGCGTTCACATCGTGATTGAAGATCATGGCACGCGATTCACCCTGCCCTCGAAAAAACGTTCACTGTCATTACCATCAGTCGATATCGCCTCCTTACTCTACGTACATGCCTCCCAGTCATCCGTTTTTTCCGAGGGTACGAAAGACCGTTTCTGGGATGGTCTGAAGGCGATCCTCAGCGGCATGGAATCCGGTATCACGTTTGCAAAATTGGACGAAAAGGTCTTCACGAATGTCGGCTTGCAGCCTAAGAAAGAAGAATGGAAACAGGACAAACAGGAACAGGTCGATAATGACCGGGCACGAAAAGGCGCGCTCGGTGACTACATTTCCTCAGTCGCCGAGATCGAACAAGTGCAGGCCGAACGCCGGCACCTGGAATTAGAGCGGAAACAGATCGAAGCAGCCTGCACCGCTATCGAGTCATGGAAGAAGCGTACACTGTACGATGAGGTCTCCCGATTGTACGCTGCCTACCGGACAAAGGCGGCTGCCCTGCAGAACTATGAACGCTACAAACCTGCTTACGCCGAACGCTGGCAGGAGCTCGAACTGATGAAACGATCACAGGCAAAAGACCGGACAAAACTGCATTTGATCGATCAGGAGATCGTCGAGCTGGAACGACAAAAAATGGATTTGCAGCGCAAGCAGGATTTCATCGACGCGTGGGATATCACGCATGACAAAAGCTCGCCTGACCGTCCGATAAAACCCATCGCGATGATCCTCCCGCTCGTGATCACCGGGGTAATTGCTGTCATGTTCGTGCTCTCATTCTTTACCTCGATCCCGACATCCATTGCGGCGATCGCCCTGGCATCAGGCCTCGGCATCAGCGGATTCATCATGTACCGCAGGAGGGAGATCCACCGCTACACCGTGCACCACGCCCGGATCCTGAGCAAAGCGGAGCAGATCTTCCCCGGCGTATCCACATTGCCTGAATTGGTGGCGATGATCGAGCAGATCCGGGATGAGATGATCCGGGTCACTACTCTGCTCACGGGAAAAAAGGAGATCAGAAAACACCTGTCAGACAATGGCACAGAATCCAGGATCGATCCTGAGATCGCCGATATCCGGGGAAAAACCGGTTTGGCTGAATTGCAGGACCTTAAGCGGAAACTTGAGGAGAAACAAACGATCGAAGCCCAGCGTGACAAATTATACGGCACGATATTCGGAATCCTCGGTGAAAAAAATGATACTATGTGGGAACGTATGATACCGAGTATGAAAACCCCATCGCCGACTGAAGAACCCGACATCTCACAGGAACAGGAACTGCGTAAGAAGCTGACGACCCTCGAGAAACGGATCTATGATCTGGATAAACAGATCTCGATCTTCCTGGAGACCCAGAAAACTACGTACAGGATCGATGACCCGAGATCCGCATTCATTGAATATGACCGGTTAGTGAAAAAACTGCAGGAGTACGAACTCGAAAAAAAAGCAGCTCTTGCTGCCCGCCGGGTTTTTACAGACATGAGCACGGAACAGGACGACTACATACGTGATGTGATCTCAGGCGACCACGGTCTTTCCGAGTATTTCAAGATGATTACCGACCGTTACGATACAATTCTGGTAAGGGATAAGGACTTCGTAGTCCAGGATACCCGTGGAAATACCTACCCGATCGACAGCCTGAGCAGCGGGACGCGCGATCAATTATTACTGTGTTTCCGGTTTGCTGCCCTGTCAAGAGCGTATCCCGAAGGTATCTTCCTCATCCTGGACGATGCCTTCATTTTTGCTGACTGGCCGCGCCGCAGTAAAATGATGGACCTCATTTCGGCATTTGCGCACCACGGCAATCAGATCCTCTATTTCACGTCGGACGACCACACGCGTGATCTTTTCCATAAATACGGTGCACCGGTCACCTCCCTTCGCTGACCCGCCACGATCGTATCATTTTCATGTTTTCACAATTGACAAAATGAGATGATGAACGCGCATTTGATATTGCATTGCTCTGATAACTCCCTATAATGAGGTGGCTATGATGGAACTACCAGCTCCGGTTATCACCGCGGTCTTGCAACTGCTGGATATGCCCGATCTGGATTACCGAACGGCTCGTTCCTATGCAGCGCGCCTGCACACCCTGCGTGCCAGCTTGCGGATACTTTCGGATGACTTTGCCCGCGGTGTACCGACTGAAAGCATTCATTCGCGGGCGTATTTCGCTTACAATTTTCCTATGAATTTCATGAAGGCCAGGTATGTCATACAACACCTCAGCGCGTTCTTTCCGGCGCTCTTTGAAACGGACAGACTAAAGGTCCTTGATATCGGATGCGGCGAAGGGGCTGCGCTCCTGGGCGCCCTCTACGCTCTCGGTACAGGGCGCAGGGCGGTCTTTCATGGGTACGACGCATCGCACGCCATGGTCAGACAGGCACGTGGTTTGATCCGTGAAATGATCAAACAAGACATGCTTCCCCGCATCCGCATCGAGCATAAGGATCTCGCGGACGGCATCCTGCGCACGAAAGAGCACTACGACATGATCATCCTCAGTAATGTGCTGGTTGAAATAACACAACAGGTAAACAGCATGCGCCTTTATATCGAACGCATTTCAAAATATTTGTCCGAGCGCGGCATCGTGATCGTTATTGAACCAGCACTCATGTTTGCTGCGCGCCGCGTCATGGAACTCCGCGGCCACATCATTGCAAAACAGAAACTGAAGGTCCTCCTGCCCTGCCTTCACATGGGACCATGTCCACTGCTTGATCTGCGTGGAGGGAAAGAATGGTGCCACCAATCGATCCCATGGAAACCCCCGGCGTATCTGCACATCCTCAATCAGGAACTGAACCGGGAGATAAAGGTGCTAAAATTCTCCTACCTTGTCATGTCTCCTTATGATCACAAAAAGCCAAACGGCAGTCAGGTGATCAGTCCCCTTCTTTCAGAAAAAGGCAGAAAAAAGTGCTATGTGTGCTCGCCCGGACGCCGGATCGAACTCATGCGTCTCAATAAACACAGGTCGCCTTCTAACAGCGATTTCGATCGGATCGAAAAAGGGAATATTGTTTTACTGGAAAACGGTGAACAAAAACATCCGGATTACATCCGCATCACAACCGACACCCGTATACGTATCTTGTCACATACCCCGCTAAGGTAACACGACCAACTTTTCGATGCACGGATGATCGACGCCTGAGATCGTGATAAAATACACGCCCGGCGCCACGCGCTGATTCGATCGATCCCGACAATCCCATTGGACCACACACCGTGTGCAGTTGGCAACAGGCAGAGGAACAGAGCGAACGATCCGTCCAGCGCTATTATAAATTACGAGCGTTGTTTCTCCAGTAACAGCATTTTCCGCTCCCTGCACGACAATGTCGACAATGCCCTTCGCTGGATTCGGACGGGTCATTATCCCTGGTTCTTGGATTGTGGGTCTTGAATCGTGGTTTTCCTCTTTCCCCACGATCCCATAGTCCACGAGGAGCGCGGCATCATAGTACTCATTCGCCCAGAACGCATAAAAAAAATGCATACAGGGCTCGCCGGATCCCCTGGATCCCTTCATGCCGAAACCGAACCACCCTCCTGCCTGCCACAATGCGAGGAAATCATCGATTGCCTGTGTTCCAGAGAGGTCGAAATAGGAGTATTCCTCAGGATTATTGCTCGCCGCCAGATTAGTAGCATAGATCGGTGCTGTTCCACCACATTCCTGCCAGCTTGGTGTTTCGGCAGTCACCCGGTTGATGTCTACCTGAAGACCGGCGCCACCGGTGTTGTTACGCATTCTCAGCACGAGTGAATTGATCGTCGTTCCGGATCCAGGATACCCATACACATCGAACTGCACATACCCCCGGTATTCAACGCTCTGATAGCCGGCTGCTGCCATGCCTTCGCTCTGGCTCGGCCCGACCGGTCCGAAAAGCCAGTAGTAATAACCCCAGCCATGATCGCAATAGAATGTATATGTGGGCGCAAAAAGTAACGCGGCGGGGAATAATAGAATAAATAATAAAATAACTATCTTCTTCATAGCACCTCCTTCATCAGTATAAAGGCGATCCAGGAACCTGTCAAGAGGGAAGGCAGTGGATAGGGATATTGCGGAATGCGAAGCGCAAAACAATATGTTTCGTAATTAAGTAACTGAGTAATTGCGTAATTAACGACCATGAAAGGATAACAGGATACCCCCGCACCTGATTTGTCTTAGGCTATCTGGTATTATTTCGTATTTCATTCAATCCACACAAATAAACCTGCGTAAACAGCACAGCTGGAGCTCAATGAGGTATCAGGGCAGGCAGAATATCAGTGGGAAGTACATCCGGGTATCCGGATATCAAATTTTTTTCTCTGATATACTGATGTGCTTGTATTCTGATCCGCGGATGTGCTTTTGTACTATTTTTGTTTAGTGTTTTTAGGTTTTTTCGCCTTACGCTCTACGCTTCATTGGTTCCTGGTTCTCAGTTCCTTGTTCTTAGTTATTAGTATCCGGTTGGTCTTCTTTCGGTGCGTAGTGTGAAAACTGCATGGTATGAATGCCGTGACCCTGGGTCACGGACCGTAGATCAGTGGCGTAGCCGAATGACTTTGCCAGGGCAAGGCTCGCGGTAATGATCTTTTCCTTCTTATTCGCTTCAATATTCACAATCCTGCCCTTGCGCGCATTAAGATCATTCAACACCTCACCGAGGTATTCTTCAGGAACGATGATCTCCAGCGCCATGATCGGTTCAAGAAGTACGGGTTGGCCTTTCACGAATGCATCGCGGAGCGCCATCTGTGCGGCGATCTTGAATGAAAGTTCCGATGAATCGATCGGGTGGTACGCACCATCAAGGATCTCCACGATCGTATCAATGACCGGATATCCAAAGTGTATACCGACATCACATTGTTCACGTACCCCTTTTTCGATCGCGGGAATGAATTCGCGGGGGATAACACCTTCTTTAATCTTATTGTGTATAACAATACCTGTTTCTCTTTTTCCGGGAAGCACCTTCAGGGTCACGATACCATATTGTCCCTTTCCGCCGGTTTGACGGATGAAACGGGCTTCAGCTTTTGCCGGTTCGACGATCGTCTCACGGTACGATACCTGAGGTCTGCTCACATGGCAGTCAACACCAAACTCTCTTTTTAGCCGGTCGACAATGATCTCAAGGTGCAACTCACCCATACCTGACACGATGCGCTGCGACGTTTCCTCGTCGGTTCTCACTTTGAAGGTTGGATCCTCGATCTGAAGCTGTTGCAGCGTAGTGTCCAGTTTGGCATCATCCATCTTGGTTTTTGGTTCCAGTGATACAAAGATCACCGGCTCCGGGAATTTCATCGGCTCAAACGAGATCGGGTGTTTGGCAGAACAGATCGTGTACCCTGTCTTACATTCCCTCAAACCGGTTATTACGCCGATCTCACCAGCGGTCAGAACACTGGTTTCCTCCCGCTTGTTGGCGTGCATAAGAAGCAGCCGGCCAACGCGGTCAATGCGATGAGGAGGATATACCAACACCTTATCCTTTGGCCTCACTTCGCCCGAATATACTCTGACATAATAGATCAAACCCAAATGCGGATCGGTCTGCGCCTTGAACAAGAACGCGGAGAGCGGTTCTTTGGTCGACGGTTCGCGTTTCTCTTCCTTGTTTGTCTTGGGATTGAACGCCCGGACCGGCGGCAGATCGATCGGCGACGGAAGATAGTCGACCACCGCGTCCATCAGTTTCTGAACACCTTTATACTTGAGCGCGGAACCGCAAAAAACCGGGTATAAACGCAGGGCAATTGTCTCACGCCGAATAATCGATTTCAGGATCGCGACCGGGATCTCTTTCTTACCGACATAACAATCAAACAAATGTTCATCGTGCTCCGCTATCGTCTCAATAAGTTTCGTGCGGTACTCATCAGCGAGCGTCTGGTAGTCTTCGGGGATTTCTTCAATATGGAACGTTTTCCCCTGAGTTTCCGCTTCCCAATATATGGCTTTTTGTTCGATCAAGTCGATCAGACCATCAAAACCATCGTGCGACACGATCGGTATCTGAAGGACGAGCGGGGACAAAGAGAGTTTTTCCTGCATTTGCTTGAGCACCCGGTAATAATCCGCACCGACACGATCCATTTTATTGATAAATCCCAGCCGCGGGACATGGTACTTATCCGCCTGGTGCCAGATTGTCTCGGTCTGGGGTTGCACACCCCCCACTGCACAGAATATCGCAATCAGACCATCAAGCACTTTCATGGACCGCTCCACTTCGACCGTGAAATCAACATGACCAGGAGTATCGATGATATTGATGCGATATTTCTTCCAATATGATGTTGTCGCTGCTGAAGTTATCGTAATACCCCGCTCGCGTTCCTGCTGCATCCAATCCATGGTTGCTGAGCCATCATCTACTTCACCCATGCGTCGTATCTTGCCGGTATAGAACAGAATGCGCTCGGTGGTTGTGGTCTTTCCCGCATCAATGTGCGCGGCAAGACCGATATTCCGGATATAGGAAAGGTCGAGCATGCGCCTAGTATAGTAATTATGCACGGTAAGTCAATGAGGATTCATGGAAAAATTCTGACCGTTAATTTTTTTGATTCATTTAAAGATAGAGGGCAATAAATTGCAAAACGGCATTGCGGATTTCGGAACATCAAACTTCGTTACTGCGTTATTGGTAATTACGTTATTGCGTAATTAACGACCATGAAAGCACATCCGGATACCAGAATATAAGTGAGAATAATATCAGAGTATCAGTATATCAGGTTTCTATCTGATCTGCTGGTTTACTGATATCCTGCTTGCTGATGCCCTGATCCGCTGATCTGCGCCTTTGTTTCTTAATTACACAATTACCTGATTAGGCAATTACTTCCCGTATTGCTCCGTTGATGTAGGGCGAAACGGGCTGTATTTCGAGTTTTATTACAGCCGACGACGTTACCCAAGGCAGCGCTTAGCGTTTGCGGTTAGGCTGTCCGCCGCTCACGTTTGACCGCAGACCGTAATTCATTACCATTGTACCGTCCGACACCGACCGGTACATTTTTGTATTTCAATACGATGAATTCCTGATCAGTGTTTGGAATTGCTCCGATCTTCAGCATATCGCCCCTCAGGTATTTCCTCAACTGATGCTCTTTAAGGTCGAGCACGTTCTTTTCTGCATTTCGCCCGAATAACTGCGTGAAATCATTGTCCGGTTTCAATATTCTGTCATAGATCTTACCGATCTCCAGTCCTTTTCTTAACGCTTTAACCTCCCGGAACGAATATACCTGGGGTGTGCTGATGAACGAAAGATCATTGTCACGGAAGACCGAATATCCCTGAAACAGGTTCCGGTCGATTCCATAGTGTTTTGTGAAAAAGTCTATTGAAGCACCTTCGAACTCAACCTTGCCCATAAAGGCGACCCGGTGCTTCAGGATCCCCCGTTTCGTGATCTTCGCAACAAAAAATGGAGCCGTGTCGTTATCCTGAGGGAAAATGCGTACACATTTCTTCACGCGCTCATTGTAGGTCTCATGACGCCACTTCGTGATCGCCGGGCGCATCTTCAAATTCGGGATCGCGATCGGCAAAATCTCTGCTTCGGGGAATTTTTCGAGCAAATAGGCAACAACCGCTTCATTCTCTTCCGGCGCGATCGTACATGTAGAATACACCAGCGTACCACCCGGGCACAAGGATCGGAAACCGCTGACAATCAAACCCTTTTGGATCCTCGACATCGTTTCGATATTCCGCTCTCCCCAGTGATAGAGCACGGCCTTGGATCTTCTGATCGTACCCTCGGCACTGCACGGAGCATCGATTAATACGCGATCAAAGTAATCGACGAGTAGGCGATCAAGGTTCTGCCCGCGTATTCCGATCACTGCCTCATTGAGAACCCCGCACCGTTTGAGGTTAAACAAGAGGCCTTGTGATCGCTTGCGGTTCATTTCATTGGCGACCAGAAGACCGGTGTTGCGCATATGCTGTGCGATCTGGGTAGTCTTGGAACCAGGAGCCGCGCACAGATCAAGCACCACTTCTCCGGACCGGGGGTCAAGAACAAGTACCGGGATCATCGATGCAATCTCCTGGACATAAATATACCCGAGATTATGTACGATATGATTGCCTATTTTTCTCTTTTCTTTGATGCGAAACCCGTCGGGATAGAATGACAACGGCGCGGTCTTAACATCTTTTATAAGCGACAGTATTTCATCGCGCCTGCCTTTAAGGGTATTTATCCGAAATGATTGTTGAAGCGGACGCGAAATACAGTCCATAAAATCGTTGAAATCAGGGATGATCGGCCGGTACCGCGAATAGAGCTCCTCAAGCTTCATGCAGGTATTATACCATTGCATGGCCGTGAGTCAACATATGTATGGCGTTGACACTTCTCAGCCCATCATTATAATGGTCACAATGATAGCGAACTTCGATTTCCAACCCGGTCGTATCCTGGCCAACAAATACGAGATCATATCAATGCTCGGGAGTGGCTGGGAAGGCGAGGTGTACAAAGTAAGGGAGCGCACGATCGGGATCGAACGGGCGGTAAAGTTTTTCTATCCGGAACGCAATGTTCACAACCGGGCGATCAAGTTCTATGCGAAAAAACTCCATAAGCTCAATCATTGTCCGATCGTAATACAGTATCTGACGCAAGAACACATGATCTTCCGCAAAGTTCCGATCACTTTTCTCGTTTCTGAGTACGTGGAAGGGGAACTGCTCAGTACCTTTTTAAAGAAACAAAAGGCAAAACGGCTCCACGCCTTCGAGGGATTGCATCTGCTCCATGCCCTGGCCGTCGGTGTAGAAGAAATTCACCGCGTCAAAGAATACCATGGAGATCTTCATGATGATAATATCATCATCAAGCGATCAGGTCTTTCCTTCAGTGTCAAACTCGTAGATATGTATAACTGGGGAGCACCCAGCGCGCGGAATATCCGCGACGACGTATGCGATCTCGTCCGGATCTTCTATGATGCGATCGGGGGCGCGCGCTTTTATGCCCGACAACGCGATGAAATAAAGGACATTTGCTGCGGTCTCAAACGCTCGCTCATAATCCGTAAGTTCCGGACCGCTGGACACCTGCGTCATTACCTTGAGGCAATGGCGTGGCATGACGGACAGTATTAACATATGTTCTGTTGACAATGTGCCGCAGTAGAATATAATGGAATGAAGAAATAGTATGAAGCTGCCTTTGTATGCTTGTCTTATTATCTATTGTGGTCTCCTTGGCTGCGCCGGGACATCAGAACTCGAGATCACTTTTATAGAACAACCCACCGGGGGGAAGAATGTCGCGCTGCTTTCCTGCATATTTGAGGGTAAACTGCTCGAGGGAACCACCCCGATCACAGTTTCCATCGAATGGTGGAGCACGGACAGTGCCGGTAACAACGAACAGCTCGAGCAGCAAGAAACACACGCTTTTGAGAGTGTGAGCGCTGAACAGGTTGGAACTGAACTTAATGCTCCGGGCGGGGATGTATTTGAGGGTTACTACTGGATTCGGGTCGAATGGGATGATCCAACCGGTGCACAATACTACGAAGAAAGCGAGCAGGTGCTCTGTTACGAGGGTCCAAATAGCCAGTAACACAGCACTGACACGCATTATTACCGCACCATAAACTTCAGTCAAAAAACAAGTACACCTTCTTTCTTAAGCTGCTTATTAAATATGAATTATCTCAACATCCGGTCTTGACAATGCAACCTATTACGATATAATAAAGTCGATGTTACCTTTTACAAGGATAACAAACGAGACGCTTTTCCTGCGCTTCATTCTCCTCGTTCTTATGTATTCAGCCTTGGTGCCTTTTTCCCTTTTAGAGACCCGCTCATGGAACCTGTAGAGTGCGTCGATAAAATGATGCGCTTAGGCATCCCTGATGCGCAGGCGCGTATCTATATGGCGCTCCTGTACAAAAGGGAGATGTCAGCGATCGAGATCCAGGAGATAACCGATGTACCGAGGACCAAGGTCTATGAGATCACCCAACAGATGGTGCTGCGGGGATTGTGTATCGAAAAGAAGATCGGACGCACGAAAAAATTCCAGGCCGTCGAACCCCGGCGCGCTCTTGAAACACTTATGCATGAACAGAAACGGGAACTGCAATCCAAAAAGAACCTTGTCCAGGAGATCGATGAATACCTCATGCCCCTCTATGCAGAGGGTATGCAAAAAAGGGAATTATCAGATAACATCGAGATCCTCAAAGATATGAAGGCAATACACGAACGGTACATCAACCTTGTAAAATCAACGCATACTTCAATGCTGGCGTTCGCTAAACCTCCATCCGCGCATATGAATATGACCTACCGGATCAGACAGCAAATGAATGCGCTCTTTGGCATCTTGAAACAAGGCATCGAAGTACGCATGCTTTTCGAACTTGCGGATAAACGATACATGGACGCGGAAGCAATACGTATCCAGCAACTCATTAAAAGCGGATGCCAAGCCCGCATTCTCGAGCAGATACCGATCAAAGCCTATGTTTTTGACAATACATACGTGCTCATGGCGCTTGAGAATCCACCGACTGAAACCCAACCGCTGACCATGATCGTTGTTACTCATAAGTCTCTGGCAACTGCCTTTGGGTTTCTTTTTAACTATTTATGGAATGAGGCTAAGGATACCCAGATATATGACCTTCTACGACGGAGCAAATACATCACCAATGCGTAGAACGCTAAGGAGGTTTTTGTGAGTACCGTATACCGTAAACTCGGACAGATCCTCATACACCTGGGAATAATAACGCACCATCATGTACTCGAAGCCCGTCGCATCCAGATGGCATATCCTCAGCGGAAGATCGGCGAGATAATGATCGAACTGGGTCATATCACCCAGCACGATCTTGAAAAAGCATTGACTATTCAGCACGAAATGCTATCCACCCTTGATGGATAGAAGTAGTTGTGCGGGACATGCATGACTACCGACACCTCCATGCTTGACATATATATCCCTTTGTTTTATACTCCCTTATGCAAACTACGTTCCAGGCCATCAAGCTCCTTACCGTATTCATGCTCGCCGCGAGCATGCTCCATAGTCAGATATATTACCGTACTGAACAGGATCCAGCGACCAAGTATGCTTTGGGCTACGAAGACGGAAAGAGTGCCGGCCATGACGTTTCACAAGTTTCTTGGGCTTTGAGGGGATTTGGCTGCGCGTTTCTTACCTGCGGCTTTGGAGGATGCGTGGTCTGGTCACAAACAAGAAACTCAGGGGATGCCCCGACCGAAATTCCCCTTGGCAAAGATCCTGAATACATCACCGGGTATATCGAGGGGTATCGGGCTGCGACACGGTCGACCAAGCAGACCGCCGCGATCACCGGCTGCATCATCGGCACAATACTCGATGCGGCGATCATCGGTGTCCTGACAAGCGGCTATGCCCGGACATTCAAAGAGGTCTGGGACGACATCTGGAACTAGCGTTCCACAATAAAACCTGGTTTCTTCAACCAGTAACCACATATCGATCTGTATTGCTGCATTGACCGATCAATAGAGCCGCGTACATACGTACACCACCCCCCCCACGGCATAAATATTCACCTTGACAGGATAAGAATCATATGTACAATTAGTCTGTTACTACGGAGAAGGATAACAAATGAAAAAAATCATGAGTAAAGAAGACTACAACGCGCTCATGCAAAAACTCGGGGTTTCCGAGACCGAAGCAAAAATATACCGGGCATTACTCGAACGAAGGGAACTCAGTGCATTGGAAATACATGAACTGACGAAGGTGCCGCGTACGAAAGTATATGAAGTCACGCAAAAAATGGTGTTGCGCGGGATGTGCATGGAAAAACAGATGGGGAGAAAAAAGAAATACCAGGCGATTGAGCCCCAGCGTGCGCTTACCAATTTGGTTAAACCTCTTGAGGATCAACTCAACGAACAAAAAGATATTGCGACTGATCTTATCAAGATGGTCGATCCGATCTATGACCGCGGGATGAAGAAAGTACAGAACCTGGAATATATCGAGATCATCCATGACCGCCCGTCGATCCACGAACGATATGTAAGCCTTGTTAAGAACACGAAGAAAGAGCTCCTCGGATTCGTGAAACCGCCATTCGCGCACCGACCGGCGAAGAAGAAACTTATTGAACAGGAGAATGCCGAGTATGGAATACTGAAAAAGGGCGTGATCATACGTGTGCTCTATGAATTCCCGGATCCGGCAGAATTCAGCGAACGCCTGCAGCATATCCGCTCCGTTGCGAAACGAGGAGAACGGTCCAGGGTCATTGAGCATCTGCCGATAAAAATGTAT
>JAFGPO010000110.1 GCA_016936155.1 Caldifarciminota bacterium | reverse complement strand
TTTATTTCGGGTTCAGAGACTTTTGCCCACACGGCACAGGCGGGGACTTTTATAACGGCCTCTTTATCGAGGTAAGGAGTTAGTATGACAACAATTAGTATATTAATCGGAATCGGCGCATTTATTATCATTGTTGCGCTCATTGTTTACTTTTACTTAAAATCCGGGCGCGTAAAGATAGCCCACGCATCCCAGGAAGCCACGCGCATCATCGAAGAGGCAAAAAGGGAAGCTGAAAATCACCGGAAATCATCAGAGATCGCCGCCAAAGAACAATGGTACCAGGAAAAACTAAAATTTGAAAAAGAAACCGCATCGAGGCGCAAAGAAATTGAACGGGGCGAAAAACGCCTGGGCGAAAAAGAAATGGTCCTGGAAAGACGCGAACATCTAATCGTTGATAAAGAAAAAGAACTGCTGACCAAAGAACACAATGTACAGAATAAAGAGAGGATCGTACACGCTAAATCGGATCGTTTGGATCAGATGATCAAAGAACAGAACGAAGCGCTTCAAAAGATCGCAACATTGTCAAAAGAGGAAGCTAAAAAAGCACTCATGAAGAACCTCGAAGCCGAAGCGCGCCATGAGGCAGCCTCCTTGATCAACCAGATCAAAGAAGAAGCGAAGGACAAAGCTGAAGCGTCCGCCCGGGAGATCGTGCTCCAGGTCATCCAGCGCTGTGCCACGACCCATACAGCCGAAACGACGATCTCGGCCGTGCCTATCCCGTCCGACGAAATGAAGGGCCGTATCATCGGCCGCGAAGGAAGGAATATCCGCGCCTTTGAGAACATTACCGGCGTGGAAGTGATCATTGATGATACACCTGAAACCATATCCCTTTCCTGTTTCGATCCGATACGAAGAGAGGTCGCCAGAATGGCCATGGAGAGGCTGATATCCGATGGGCGTATCCATCCGGCAAGGATCGAAGAGGTCATCCAGGATGCCCGAACCGAGATCAATCATGTTATAAAGAATACCGGAGAAGAGGTGATCCTCGAAATGGGGATCATCGGCATCGGACCCGAGATCATAAAACTACTCGGCAAAATGAAGTACCGGACAAGCTACGGACAGAACCTGCTCCAGCATTCCCGGGAAGTCGCCAACCTTTCTGCCCTGCTCGCTCAAGAACTCGGCCTGGATCCCAATGTCGCAAAACGCGCTGGATTACTCCATGACCTGGGCAAGGTCGCGGATGGTAATGTCGAAGGGTCTCATGCGCGGGCTGGAGCTGAGATCGCCCGGAAATTCGGAGAGAGCGACCTGGTAGTCAATGCGATCGAAGCCCACCATGAAGAAATCCCTCCGATCTCACCGTACGCGGGTATTACTGAGATTGCTGATTCGATTTCAGGTTCCCGACCCGGGGCGCGACGCGAAACGATCGAAGCGTATATCAAGCGTCTGAACACGCTCGAAGAACTTGCCGCATCGTTCACCGGCGTGGAACGTGTGTTCGCGATCCAGGCCGGACGTGAGATCCGTGTGATGGTGCAGCCGGAGAAGATATCTGATGTCGAGGCCGAGAACCTGGCACAGCAGGTGGCCCGCCGGATCGAACGCGAAACCCAGTACCCGGGACAGATCAAGGTGACGCTGATACGCGAAAAGAGGGTCGTGGAAATAGCGAAATGATCCCTGTGAAAACAGGGATCCAGTACAGACGCATCATCCTGGATTCCCGCTGGAGTTTATCCCGTACTCGATACGGGACGGGAATGACAGAACATCATATATCACCACACAATCCCCAGCAGATCCGCGGCCAGCGCGACAAGGAAGTGAAGGAGCGCGCACGGCAGGAAACTGCGCGAGCGAAGCCCGAGCGTTCCCTGGAATATCCCGGCAAAAATAGAACCGTACGCTTCGAGCGCGGGCTTGCGGAAATGCATGATCGCAAAGGGAATGGTCTGGATCAAAATCGCCAGCCTGCCATACTTTTTCTCCAGGCCAAAGAGCATGAATCCCCGGAAAAAGAATTCCCAGGTGAGCATGTGAAACAACTGTATTCCCTGGTATATAAGAAAGTAATTTACATTGACGCGCGCTTCCCGGAACAAGGGGTAGACCTCTTTCAAATTCGTGCATTTGAACGCAACAACAAGAATCACCAGCATGATTGCAAAAAAGATCGACATTTCCTTGATCCATTGCTTCACATTGCCGAGCTGTATGCCAAAATCCTTAAATTTGTATCTGAAGATCGGCAGGAGAAGGAGCGGACCGATCATAAAAATGACCCCGGACACGATCAAACGGTCGAGGAACCGGTGTTCAGGGAAGAACAGGGTGACACGGCGGATATAAATCGTGAGCAGCAGAAGAAATGTCGACCAGATGATAATGATGAGCGCTTTTGCATCGAACTGCCTTATCTCGTTCCAGTACGCTTTGAGCATGCACTAGCATATTCAAACATCACAAGAAATCAAGTACGTAACACCAGGTATTCACTCTGCCACCACTAAAAGGCGCCTCGCAACAAAAACTCTATTGGAGCGATTCCAAACCACGATCTATTTTGTAGTGGTCGAGCTTGCTCGACATACTGTCGGTCATGCGGTGCTTCATTTGCAGAGCAAGCTCTGCCACTACTAAAAGATTGATCATTTGCCATATCGTATCCTTGGCTCTATGCCCTATGCATCACTCAGTTCTTGATTTCCGGCATTTTTTATTTACAATTAGGCATGTCCACATGTCTCCTGCTCGTAGTACTCACCACCGCACCCCACGAGACCAATCCAATCAATATCGTCCTGCAAACCGGTATTACGTTCTACCAAAAAGTGATCTCCACTTCCCAGGCGGATGCGTGTAATTTTTTCCCTTCATGTTCACATTTCGCCCAGCGCGCGGTCGAGCGCTATGGATTCTTCTGGGGAACGCTCATGGCTTCGGACCGCTTGATGCGCTGTAATCCTTCCGCATTCCATCATTTTAATACATTCTATTCTGGATTACATGAACACTATGTATGCGATCCAGCAGAGAACAACTATATCTTCACTCCGATCCAGAAACAGGACACCATGATCAAATCAACTCTGTTTAATCACGATACGCCCTGATCAATGGTATCCGCGCTCTTCCTTCTGCTCGTTTGCCAGAACGGATTATCCGATCCGGACATGGTCGTCCGTTTTGCTGATCACCTCTACGAGACCCGTGAGTACGCGGCGGCGTTGCAGGAGTACCGGCGTTATAGCTTCTTGGCGGATTCAGTGTCGCACATTGCGCGCGAACATATGATCGACTGCTATATACACACCGGTCAATACTCGCATGCCCTTGCTGAAACGGATTTGCTGCACGATCCCGGACGCATACACTATATAAAAGGATACATACTCTATGAGGCGCAATCCTATGATTCATCACGTGCGTATTTAGAACAAAAAGGCCTGCCCTATGCTGAGCATGCCCGCACGCTTATCGGTCTTGGCTATGCGCGGCAATTTAAATTCAGGGAGGCTGCCTGCTATATTGATATGCCGTCTGCGCTTCCTGCATACAAAAAGCCGGGTGCCGGAGCGCTCTTCTCGCTCTTCCCTGGAGGAGGACACTTTTACTGCGGTCGGATCGGCGATGGTCTGTTCTCCTTTGCCGTGGTAAGCCTGAGCAGTGCGCTCGCGTACTATTATCAATCAAAGGACGAAGATCTGAAATTCGGGCTTTGCCTGAGCGCGGCGATCCTCTTCTATGCCGGGAATATCTATGGCGGCATCAATGCGGTCCGTAATTATAACTATTATCTAAACGACACCTACCGGCGCTCGGTCCTCGAGTCGATCGAGCCGATAGATCCTTTTTCCCATTAGCGTGTTCCTGTTTTTAGTTTTCATACACGTCTCACTCGCGGATTCACTTTTTACTCGCGGCATGTGTCACGAAGCTCGCATTGAGTACCTGAGGGAATTCTATTTCTATCCTGAGCAATACCGCGATGAAGGAAAACGGGTGCGATTCGTTCTTGCGACTGCAAGGGTTGATACCATCAGGGGTTTACAGGAAATGAAAAAACTGGTTCGCGAAATGCCGGCATTAAGCCTGGACTCCAGGTTGCGCATTGCCCGAGAATATATTTTTTTAGGGTATCCCTCATACGCGCGCGACGTTTTGCGCCTGAACGACTCCACGCGGATGTATGGTTATACCTATTTGCATGAGGACAATCCCATTGTTGCCAGCGAATATTTTTCACAACTCGGGGATACGGTCCTGGTCAATGATATCGACCGGTACATATGCCTGCCAAGGAAGTCCATGCGCACCGCTACTATCCTCTCGCTTGTTTGCCCGGGAGCAGGAGAGATGTACGCCGGCAATGCACAACTCGGCATCAAGGATTTTCTCCTCAATGCCGGTTCGATATTCCTCATGTACAATGCTTTACGCCAGAAGAAATATGTCGACGCCGTACTCGTGTTCAACTTTCTCTTCCATCGCTTCTATGTCGGTTCCCTGTACAATGCCCAAAAGACCGTTCTGGACTCATATGAAGACCAGCATGATGCTTTGATGGAATATATGCATTCCACCCACTTCCCGGATATGGAGTTAAAGTAATAATCATCAGTATTTCGTGCCTTTCTTCGTTTTTTACCTTATGTATCCTATTGACAAATATACTATTTACAGTATAATTGTACTCAATCTTTATATTCGTTATATGGGCTTTGTAAATTTGGACTTCCCGCGTAGCGGGCGCGGGCCTATAGCTCAGTTGGTTAGAGCGCACGCCTGATAAGCGTGAGGTCAGTGGTTCGACTCCACTTAGGCCCA
>JAFGPO010000109.1 GCA_016936155.1 Caldifarciminota bacterium | reverse complement strand
ATAAGACAAAAAATCACGATGTAACGTTTCATGGACCTCCTTGTTGTTATGATCAATCACTTTCATATTTCCCATACGTATTATTATACGAGTATTCTATGTTTTGTCAAGAGCCATGATGCCTCCAGCATCATAAGAGGGCGGGCGGCACGGCACGTCGTCCTGAGAACACACTTTAATGAAAAAGTGCGGTTTCAAACGCAAAATATCAATATAATTACCAAAGACCAAGGACAGCTGAACTGTAGTGGTTTGATTCATCAAACCGAGCCCGATAAATCGGGCATATACGGTCTTATGCAGGAAAGGTTTCTCAACCTCGATAAAATTCTATGTTTTGGTTTTTAGTATTTGAAATTAAAATTTGTCGCCTTATGCATTATGCTTTTCTTCGAATTCGTATCTCTCGAGCGCCTGGTACACCGCGCCTTGCGGCGTGAGAGTCGATTTGAACAAAACGAGTGCGTTTGCGTTGAATGGTTCGGACTCGAACTGCTGTTCAAGGATACTATCGAGCGAACATGGTTTCTTAATGCGTCCAATCGTAAGATGGGAATGGAACCGGCCTTCTGCCGGGAATCCGCACTGTGATAAGGCTTCCTCAACGTTTTCAGCAAGCACGCTAAGCATTTCTGATCCCTGATCCACGCCGACCCACGCGACACGCGGGCGACGGGAATTTGGAAAACATCCGAAGTCTTTAAGGGTGATCGTTATTGGTTTTTGAAACACGGCGATATTTTCGAGCAGAGGAGCGAATGATATCCTGTTTTCTTCTGTGATTTCACCCAGGAATTTAAGCGTAATATGCAGATTACTGTACGCGACCCATTTTACTGGCAATGATGAAGTTCGGAAAGTCTCAATGCGTTCATGTACCGACTTCCGGATATGCTCGGGGATCTCGATCGCAACAAAAGCCCTCATAAACTCCTGTTATGGTACCTTGAGTTCAATGCCGATCGGACAGTGGTCGGATCCCAGAACGCTGGATTCAATGAATGCCTTTTTCAGAACAGGTTTCAGGTCTTTACTGACAAAAAAATAATCGATCCGCCAGCCGATATTACGATCCCGCGCCCGGCTCTTATAATCCCACCATGTATAGTGTCCCCCTTCCTTGTTGAATACGCGGAACGTATCGATATATCCATGGTCAATGAACGTATCGATCCATGCACGCTCGATTGGCAGGAATCCGGATGTCTTTGCATTTTCTTTTGGATGGGAAAGGTCTATTTCCTTGTGCGCGGTGTTCACATCTCCGCACACGACGATCGCATGTCCCCGCCTTTTTTGTTCGTCAACATGCACAAGGAATGCATCATAGAACGCCATTTTAAATTTAAGTCGATCCTCTGACATTTTCCCGTTAGGAAAATAAACATTATATACTATGAATGGTCCAAAATCTGCGATTATCACACGGCCCTCCCGATCGAATTCAGGAATACCGAATCCGTACGCTATCTTTAGAGGTACCTCACGTGCGAAGAGCGCAACACCACTGTATCCTTTACGCTCTGCCGAGGCAAAATATCCGGTCATGCCGGATATCATCTTCAGCTCATCGGGTATCTGTTCGTAGTGCGCCTTTGTTTCCTGCAAACACACGATATCTGTCTGTGGCCGATTGAGCCATTCCATCAAGCCTTTTTTCATAATTGCCCGGATACCATTGACATTCCATGACAATAACCGCTTTACTGGCATAGCATGGTCTCAGACCTGATCACGATCGCTTCGCCCATGACTGATCGTGGCTTCAAGCAAATGCAGCGCGCGTGTGCATGCCTTTTTCCTGATATCCTTTCTGGTGCCTTGAAATGTGTATTCCTTGACTACTATTTTTTTGCCGATCGCGACGCTTATGTAAACGCATCCAACCGGTTTTGTCCGGCTCCCCCCGGTCGGACCGGCAATGCCGGTAATACCAAGGCCGATATCGGTCTGTAGAGAATCGCGCACCCGTTGCGCCATTTCGCGCGCCGTCTGCTTACTGACTGCACCATAGCGCTGGAGCGTGGTCGCACGCACACCGACGATACGCACCTTTACATTATTGGCATAGGCGATCACTCCCCCTTTGAAGTATTCGGAACTGCCCGCAACGCTTGTGATCACGCTCCCGAGCATGCCACCCGTGCACGACTCGCACACACTGATCGTCATCCCGGTTTTTTTCAACAGAGACCCGACAAACGCGGCGCGTTGGTAAATATTCATCTATGCAGAACAATACGAGCTACCATAATGATAATGGTAGTATATACCGCCGCTCCGAGATCATCGAGCATCACGCCCCACCCATGCGGTGCGTGCTCCAGGCGACGCAGCGGCGGTGGTTTAAGGATATCGAGTATTCGAAACGAAATGAAGGCGACCACAACAAAAAGGATATTCCGGGGAATGAAGTAGAGGGGCAACAGAAAACATGCATATTCATCGATCACCACGCAGTGCGGATCGTCCCCAAGGACCTTCTCGTATCGCTGAGAAATAACCACTCCCAGGGCAAAGAGCACGACCGCGATACCTGTATATAGCAAAGGTATCGAACGCGTGAAGTACCACAAAATGATACTGATACAACATGCCCAGGTCGCCGGCGCCAGCGGCACATGTCCGACAAAGAACCCGGTTGCGAGCAACTGTTCAATCAGGGATAAGCGAGTCTTTATTTCTTTTTCTTTGGAAATCGTTCTTCCCAGACACTGACGATACTGGCAACGATGAAAATCGAGGAATAGGTGCCGACCACAAATCCGACAAGGAGCGTGAACGCAAAATCCGCGATCACGGGACCGCCAAAGATGAGAAGTGCGATCACCGCGAGCAAGGTCGTTCCAACGGTCAATATCGTTCGCGACAAAACTTCATTCAAGCCCGTATTAAGAACGACATTATACGGTTCCTTGCGCATTTTTTTGTACTTCTCACGGATCCGGTCGGAAATAACGATCGAATCATTGATCGAATAACCGATGATGGTCAGCAAAGCACCAACGACGACAATCGAAAATTCGCGCTGCGTGATAACAAGCACCGCGATCGTAAAGAGCGCGTCATGGAACAGGGCGATAACCGCGGCCATACCGAACCGGTAATCGAAGCGGAAGGATACATAGACAAGTATCAAAAAGAGCGCGATAATGATCGCCCACAACGTCTTCCCGAGCAACTCTTTTCCGATCTTTGGTTCTACTGTCTCTTCCCGCAGGATTTCGCGTGCGATGTCAGGGAATCGTTTAGTTAGTATATCCTTAAGTGACTTGGAAAATTCAACCGGATTCGCCTGGGGAGTTCTGATGATGTATTCCTGTTTGTCAATACCGAGCATCTGGATCTGTGCATTCCCGGCGCCGACCTCGTTTAACGCATCCCGGAGATCCGCGGTAGGAATGGGGTCTGCGAATTTGATCTGCAAAAGTACGCCACCCGTGAAATCGATACCGAAGTTCGGTCCGATCGCCAGGATGATCACAAGCGAAATAACCATAAGAATACCGGAAATAGTGAATCCGTACTTTCTTTTACCGATAAAATCGATGTTGGGGTTTTTAATGATCTCTATCATGGCTAGATCCTCAATGTCCGGATGTCAAATTTGTAAGCGACATAATTGAATATTACTTTCCCGATGAATACGGCACAGAAAAGGTTACTCACCAAACCGATCGTCAGGGTGAGCGCGAATCCCTTGATCGGACCGCTCCCGAAGAGATACAATATCACGCCGATAATGATCGTCGTGATATTGGAATCGAAGATCGTTATCCACGCACGCGCGAATCCCTGATCGATCGCGGTGCGGGTGGTCTTTCCGATCCTCAATTCCTCCCGTATCCTCTCGAAGATCAATACGTTCGCATCGACCGCCATGCCGATGGTCAATGCAATACCTGCTATACCAGGCATAGTAAGACTTCCCCGGAAAGCGCTTAAAATCGCAAGCAGGAAGAATAGATTAAGGAACAGAGCCAGGTCCGCCACGAAACCGGACAGCGAATAGTAGATCAGCATGAACACGATAACAACGATCCCCGCGATCAAAACAGCACGGATCCCGCTTGTGATCGAATCCCGCCCCAGACTTGGTCCAACACTGCGTTCCTCAACGATGCGCAACGGTGCAGGCAGAGCACCTGCTCTCAATACGATGGCAAGGTCCCGGGCATCCTCCGGCGAAAATCGTCCGGTGATCACCGCACGTCCCTGGGGGATCCTCTCCTGGATATACGGTGCGGATTGTACTATATCATCAAGAATAATCGCAAGCCGCTTATTCACGTTCTTGCCCGTGATCGAAGCGAAAGTGCGTGCCGCCTCACGCTTGAATTCCAGCGATATCTGCCACGAACCCATATGCTGCAAATCCTGTCCGGAACTCGGTTCATGGTGCGCATCACGGATCGCTTCACCGGTCAATTCCACCTTGGTATTCATAAGATACAGCCGCTTTACTTCCCGGCCTTCGTAATTTTCCTTGGGACCGAAAAGAATCTCAATCTCCTCCGGTAGAATCTCCCGGGCCTGCGCGATCAAGGCTTTCACTGAATCCTCGTCGCGCAAATCGATCCCCATGTCGATCCGGTCGAGGGTGACCAGATACGATGTAAACGGTGCATCAAATCCAAGGGTATCCTGGTCTTCGAGAAAACGGTCGATCTTGGGTAGAATATCATCCCGCTTATCATCCGCGACAACCTGAAATTCAAGGTGCGCTACTTTTTCGATCAGGCTTACCGCGCGATCGCGGTCCACTCCCGGCAGTTGCACGAGGATCCTGCCTCCCGACTGTTTTTCAATGACCGGTTCATAGACACCGAATTCGTCGATGCGGTTCCGGATGATCTCAAATGCACGATCCGCCAGGTCCTGAGGGTTCTCGACAATACCGGTCGTATCGATCTCAAGGATAAGGTGCATGCCGCCTTTAAGGTCGAGCCCAAGATGAACGGCCCTCTTGGATAAAGAAATTTCCTCACTCTTAGAGAGATCGGAGCCCGTGTACAATCGTATAGTCGGATAGATTGCAATGACGCCAACGACGATCGCCAGGATCACGATCCCTATCCTGATCCCTATATTTCTCATCTCACTCCTTTGATACGTTGTACCATTTCCTGAGTTGCCTGGCGTAATCCAACAAAAACCGCCCGCGCGACGATCGCAAAACCAATAGAATACCCGGTTATCTCCATCACCGAAAGCAGGGGCTGGATATTACGGTAATCCAGACCATGACCAGCGTGTACACCGATCCCTTCGCGTCTTGCCGCCTTGGCAACACGTGCAATCCGAATGATCTCATCTCTTATCTTTGAACGATGAAGCAGTGAATACTCGTTGGTGTTGATCTCGATGTACTGAGCACCAATACGTGCCGCTTCCTTGATCTGTTCAATATCAGGATTGATAAACAGCCCAACGGTTATCCCATATTTTTTTAGATCCGATATATATGATTTTAGATCCTCTTTCTGGTTCAACAGAACCAGGCCACGCTGTGTGGTCACCTCTCCAGGGGCTTCCGGTACGAGGGTAATGCACGCGGGTTTGATCCTCTTGGCAATCGAAGCCATCTGGGACGTTGCCGCCATTTCCAATGTCAATTCAGTACGGGCCACCTGTTTCAGCAGCTCAACATCTCTTTCTTTAATGTGCCGCTGGTCGCTCCGCAGATGGACCGTAATTCCGTCTGCCCCGCCCAATTCAACTTCAACTGCCGCATGGATCGGACTCGGGAACCGTTCTTTTCGGGCTTCCCGAAGCGTGGCGATATGATCGATATTTACGGAAAGTTCCATCAGGTATTATACCCAGAAGGTATGTTCTGTCAACACGGAACGATTTAGCGCAGCCTTGCCGAATCAAATGTATGTTTTTTGGCAAATTGGTGTTGCGGTTGGTAAAAATT